>NZ_QUHH01000016.1:9085-152517 GCF_003479515.1 Parabacteroides sp. AF14-59
AGAAATAGGAAAGTGTTGAAGTAGTAATATTTCAACACTTTTTCTTTTTCCACAACTATTATCATACATCTTTCATATTGGAGAGTTTGTACAATAAACGTAAAGGATTGTAGGATTCCTATCTTATTATTTCCCGAAATAAAGGGAGTGGAGAATGAAATATAAATTATTGGGGTGGATTTTGTTTCAGGTACTCGTTGGGAGTAAGATTGGTCTTTCGTTTAAAATTACGATAGAATGAATCGGTAGATACAAAACCGGCTTTCTCTGCCAGTACGGATAATTTCTGACCGGAATGGATACGTTCCAGCAAATAATCGATACGGAAATCGTTGATCCATTGATTGAAGTTTTTGCCTGAACAGGTATTGATACATGATGACAAATAGGTCCGGTTGGTATCCAGTATCTTTGCCAGTGAATCAAGCGATATCTCTTTATCGAGGTATAGTTTCCCTGATTTTACTTTCTTTTGAGCTGTACGGAAGAGTATTTCTTGCTGGCTGAGTGGTTTTGCGTTTTCTGGCGATACCGATGTCTGACGTCGTTGTTCTTCTTTCTCCTGTTCTATAAGAATGGCCACGCGCTTTTTCCGCTGGCGGTAAATGTGATAAACAGTTCCCATAAGAGCAATAAAAAGAATTATGCAGGTACCAAAAGCGACCAGTAGACGTTGAGTGTCCATCAATTCAACTTTCTGCATTTCGAGTTTGTGTATCAAATCACTAATTTGCAGACGGTCTATAAGATTTTTGTCATCACGTTCTTTCTCGGCTTTCGTAATGATTTGCTGGATAGAGTCCCGGTATATCAGAAGGTCTACAGCTTTTTTATATTGTTTAGTGGCTCTGCAAAAAGAACTGTAACGAGCAAGGGCTTTTACCTGTATTTCTTGTTGAGCTGGATTGTTAATGGCCTTTTTCATTAAAGGTTCTACTAAGGCAAATGATTTACCGGCTTGTTGATAGTCACCGTTCTTTTGATATAAGGTGGCGAGAGAGGAGTAAGGCGATAAAAAATAAAAAGGAAGAGAGGCTTTGATATCTTTAAAGCGTCCCGTTTGTTTTTGATATTGTACCATTGCTTTATCTAAAAAGAAGAGGGCTGAATCTATGTGACTTTCTGCAAGATAAGTGTCTGCCATATTACAATTAAGAATTATGCTATTGCCTATATTTTTAGTGTTCAAATCTATTTTTGTTAGATAAAGGCGTGCACTATCGGGCTTTTGGAGTTCTAAATAACATGTTGACAATATGGGATAAATAGAAGGGATAAACGTGGCTGCAGAATCTATGTTTACTTTATTTGCATAGCTTATGATTTTTGTGTATTGGTTCGATTTATAGAAAAGGTAGATTAATGAAGAAAAACATTTATTACTTAAATCAGAGAGATTATTATTCATTGCTAATTGATAAGCTTCTTCATATAAAGAAATAGCTTTCTCTTGATCTCCTAATATTGAAAAATAATTAGCGATCGTATGAAGATCTTCAATAACAAGTAATGGTTCATTAGCAGTACGATGTTCTGCCAATAATTCAAACCAAATAGGTAGATATTGCTCGTGCAATCCTCTTTTATTCAGGAATGATGCTTTTATTTTCTTTATTTTCCATTCTTCATCTTTTGAAAACGAATAATCAGCCTCCAGTTCTTCACATAACTGGATACCCTTTATCTCAGCACCAGGTAATCTCTGTTCTACTAATTTTTTGTATAGTTCTAGTAATTGTAATAATATTTTCTTTTTTTCTTTTTTAGCAGCAAGTGGTAAGCTTTCAAACAAAAGACTCTTTTGTTTTAACAATCCATCTATTTCTTCTTCTTCCCTACATGCTATCTGATACAAAATTGTAACTTGCTGATGAGAAGGTAATTTATGTACAGTTAACAATAAAGAATCGAATGGTAAAGAAAGAATAGGAGTAACTTCCAATTCTTTTTTTAATAAATCGGCTCTATCCTGATTTTCATTCTTGCAACTTGTATATAAGAGAATGAGAAGAAATAGATAGTATACTTTCATTTTCTGAGTTAAGTCAATACAATAGCTTCATAGGCACAAGCACTAGAACAATCACCACACCAATCACAACTAAATTGATCGGTAATTATGATTCTCTTATTTTTAAGCTCTAGTAATCTTTTTTTACAAGCATATATACATTCACCACAGACTGTACACTTTTTATAATCGATAGTCCATTGGGTTCTTGGCGCATCCTCTGAGGATTCTGTTATTTTCCCTTCATTGTTTTTCATTATACTAATGTTTTAAAATTGTTAGACAAAATTACATATTCTATTTAAAATAGCAAACCGATACGGACTTCTATTTTTTGAAAATTTTCACGAATGGCATATTGAGGAATGCACTCAAAATTAAAGCCTGCACGGATAAACCATGAAAAAGGAGCAGACCGTGTATAAGTAATGGAAGCATTCATTCCCCAACGTGCCATCGTTTCATAATCGAATACTTGTTGTAATCTGTTGCGATTTTGCCATAATGGAATTTCAGGAGCATTTTCTCCTGATTGTAGTTGTTTTTCATCGAGGATTGATCCTCCTCCTTTTCCATATTGTCCCCCCAAAGAGAGATCGAGCAACGCATTAGGTAATAAAAAATTCCGAACAAATGTGGCATGAACTGTAAACCGATGGATTGGTTGTGTGAATTTAGCCGGATAAAATAGCAATGCACTTTCTGCTTGATAATAGCTGATCCCTGAAAAAATAGAGAAACGAGGATGCCATGCGTCACGTAATTGATCATACTCATAAGTCAGTGCATACCTGCTTGTACGCCGAGTAGAACGAAGCAATTTTCCATCCGATTGCCAGGTATCCGATTCAGTCTGGTGCTGCAACGGATCATAGTTATTCACATGGCCAAAGGTTGCCTGCCATACCCATTCATGTCGGAAAAGGGGAGAAACTCTTTGAAGTTTTCCTTTATAGTCTATTTGCCAGATGTTTGATTCTCCTTCTTTGCGATTTTGTATACGGTTGCTCTCAATGGCTTGATTGATAACACTTCCGTCCACTTCTTGAAATAGTTTAAAAGGACCACGATTGAATCCTAACTGCAAAGAACCACCTACTTCCCGACCAATATAATACCAGTTTACATTTTCACCTACAGATAAGGTTTTAAAGTATCCGAGTGGATAAGCTGCCAGGACTGGATAAGCTGTATGGCTTCCCATATTTTGATAATTCACAGTTTCCTTTCGACGTGTGTAAAGAAAAGAAGCTCCCAACTGTAAATCTCTATACATATATCCCATTCCCGGAGTGAATTGCCATTCCATCCATTGATTCTTATTGCGCGGGTCAATGTCTTTGGCTGTAAGTTGTACCTGATAAGCTGCTTTTGCTCCTAGTAACCAATGTTGGTGAACCGGTAGAGAGAAACCTGCTGCCAATTGATATTGTTCCGAACGTTGTTTTCCACTTATAGAGTCACATAAGTTTATGGCCTGCCAATGATCACCGGTCATTCCATTCCAATTTTGTTCCCCATTTTGATATTGTGTATAACCGATCTTGCCATAAAGAGAAACTTTATTCACCGTCTGGAACGATTCGCTATACACTGAATAAATACTAGTTGAAGCCGGTATACTGACATTTCCCAGATTCCCATTATGATAACTATAGCCTGCTTCCGCCACAGAAAAAGAACGGAAGCGATTGAATGATAGTCCTACTGGATTGTTGGCTGCTAACCAGTTATTATGCTTGTATATTTCCCGGATAGAAGGAATATGCAGCGTGTCGGTTTGAGCAGAAACCATCGTGGATAACGAAAATAAAAATCCGAACAGTACTTCCCGGCTTCTCATAGCACTATTTTGTTTTGAGTGTAGCAGTCGTTACTTCTATATCTTCAGCTGAATTGTTCGTATCCTGATAAACTGTGTGTCCATCAGTCGTACCTGTTTTCTTACGGATAATAGACCTGCCTGAATAGCGATCACCAGGGATATAACATTTACCATTGTCGAGTTCGTTAGGTACTCGCTTGGGAGAATTTGCATCCTTTACACATTCAATGCAGTCGATGACCCATTCTTTGGGAACCATCAGATAACGTTTCTCCTGATTCGAAGCATTTGGGCGTGGTTCGCGGTTCTCCGGGTCTAACACATATTCTTCCGGAGAATCCTGTAGACTGAATACCATAAATGTAGGACCGTTAACGGGGAGTGCATACATAACCAGTAAGGGATTCAGGTTTGCAAGCAATGTCATCGGTTTAACACCGGCTGTAATATTCTGACGCTCAAGACTAACATCCCAAAATCCCCAATCAACACTGGACAGATCGACGGAATTGGCATGCTGAAACTCCCCACCTGTATGATCTACGGCATTTGTTGCTATGGTCGTTTCTTCTCCTGGAGCTAAAGGATACTCTTTTCCACTCCCGGGGAATTGCCAGGTCAGGTCATTTACCGGAATACGTTTCATTTCTGTATATGCCATCCAGGGTGATTCAAGGTTATTACCAGGGTCTACTACGCCGACACACAAACCATCCAGATAAATAGTTTGATCTGAATTATTATACAGAGTTATATACTGGTCAGCTTGATAATTTTCATAATACCCTTTACATCCGCCAAAGTAAATCTCTTTAATCACAAGGGCATTAGTTTTAGCTTGTGATAAAGGAAGTTCTATAATATCCGGTGTTTCTCCCTGATCTGGTAATAGTGCTAATGATTCTATCCTTCCGCTAAAAATTAATCCGGCATTTGTTTGATGGTGTACGGAGGCGGAGTAATAACCAGGTTCTACATCGAGAGAGGCTTGTCCTGTCGAAGAACAATGCAAAGAGTACACGGTTCCCTGATCTTTATTTGTGAGCGTTACTTCCATTTCCTCATAAGGTAATGCAGTATAACCATCAGGAGGTAACAATTGGATATGAACGGAATAAGACTGATCTTCACTTTCCGAGCAGGATGCTAAGGCTAAAATTAAAACGAGTAATAAATAGGATACTTTTTTCATTCGATATTTGTTTTTTATGTAAATAATCAATCAAAACCGAATCGCTATCTCGGCTCCGTAATACAAACCGGGATTTTGAATCGTATATTGTTGCGTACTACAGGTATATTTTTTCGGATTCGATTGCGTAAAATTGTTGGCGCAAAAAGCAACCGACACATAACGACCTATCTCTTTTGTTACCCGAAGATTCAACAAAAAATAAGGGCCGAATGAATCCGTCAAAAATGCAGTTGGCGTGCCTGTAGTCAGTACCAAATCTGCAAAACGTTTGTCATTTGCCATTTCTGGAGTGAAAAGGTGCTGTATGCCTTCACTATCCATATAATATACCGGATTGATACGTTTCTGGTGTTCAGTATCTGTCATTGGATCTCCATCTATACGGTTTCCGTTATCGTCGATCAGATAAATGGGATTATTGTAATTACTTTCCATACCCCGGCGTTGTTTATCCATCCATACGGCTTGTAATGTCAAAGTGGTAATCAGTCCTATACGGGGGAGCTGAGTGATGAACTGGAAACGGGTACTGAATTGTTGCCATACTTTGAGATTGGCAGCGAAACTATTTGTTTCGTAAATGCCGACATACGGATATGGTTTACCGTTTACTTCTATCTGAGGATATCTGGCAGAAAGTGCAGTGTTTTTTTCATGTAAGTTCAGATAACTTCCACTGATAAATAACGAAGTATGTAAAAGATCCCAATGCCCCATGTCGAATGTATATTCTATACCTTGTTTCAACTGTTCAATACCATTATCCGGAGAGGTATAGGTTGCAAAGGTTGTATAAGTAGTATAGGGGAGAGGCTGTCCGTTATTTATCACACCATCGGACGTTAATTCGGGATGCTCGCCTTTGCTGAATAACGGATCATAACGACGGTATGTAAAAGGTTCAACTTGTTCCGATGTACTGAATCCGTTCCGGAGGTGTTCCCGGAACCATACGATATCGGCTTCAACTTGTCCTATTTGCAGGTTAAGTCCTAGTTCTAATTTTTGGTTCACAGGCAAGCGCAGCTTCGGGTTGAACGTACGGTCTGTTGCAAAAGTATGCATCACAGTCAGGCGTTCACCATTTTCCATATCGTTATAGGTAAAGCAATTTTTGTCGGTATAGGACTTATCCGGATACAGGTAAGTTAATATCGGCATCTTATGCATTAGTCCCCAGCCTGCCCGTATACTAAGATGTTTCAACATTGCATCTTTGTTTTGCTCCACCAGAATTTGTTTGAGGTTTATTCGTGGATCGACTGCCGGTGTATAATGGAGTGCCTTTGTTTGGAGTTGGGTGATACGTAAGCCAGCCTGTAATTCCGTTCGCATTTTTCCCATGTGAAAAGAGACTTTGTCTTCTGCAAAAGTTGTATAATGGTTTACAAAAGGAATACTACGGAAAGAACGGCTGCGCACCTGGATCATTTCTAACGGTGGCTGAAGGGGATCGAATACTATACCTTCGCCACGATTGCCTTCTGTACTTATTTCCATTCCTAAAAGAAAGTGATTATATACATTATTATATAACGTATTTCTAAGATTGGCCGTTAGTGACATGTCGGCATATATCGGTTTACCTTCTACCGAAAGATGACTGAAATAATTAGGAGCTAAAAATATTCCTGCCTGTTCACCTGGCTGACGGGTATAAGTAGTGACTTGTTGTGTACCGGAATAATATGTGCTTGATTCATTTTTCTGATAGCCATAAGTTAGTCCGGTACGATATTCCAGATTTGATATCCAGGATTTGTTCAAATTCCACTGACCGTTTGCTGAGAACGAAAGCCCCCGGTTAAAGGCTTTCTGAAATTCACCATCGACCGAATTACGTCCATAGCCTCCTTTATCTCGCATCCAATATCCTCGTAGGTTGAAACGAAGTGATGCCGTAGGGAAATCTTTTGAATGAGCAATTTGAATACCTAACCGTTGAAAAGCCTGTTCCGGTATGCGGGGATCTTGTGCAGAAAGAGCATAATCAGCCCCAAGATGGAGAATGCCGCCATGATTACCGATAGCCATACCTTTACTTATAGAAGCCAGTTTTTCAGTAGCCGTAAAACGTAATCCTACTGTATAGGGTTGTAATCCGGCTTTTGAGTTGACCAATACAACACCACTGGTCGCATCTCCATAACGGGCGGAAGGTATTCCACGTATAACTTCTACCGACTCGATGGAAGCAGGCGACAGTGAACGTATATCGAATCCCGAAAGAACAGAACTGTTAAAGAGACTACTTTGGCCTTCGAGTCCCATTTGCTGCATATTCATATTATTATTCATTCGTATGCCATCCACCAATATGGCAGTTCCCAAAGCATTCGTTGCATTTTCGTATGTAGCACTGCGGATTGTAAAAACGGCAGGTGTGTTCAGGTCAGGGTTGCGGGTAAGTACACCTGGTAATAATTGCGACAGATCAGACAAATCGGTAGCCTGAATATGACGAATGGCATCCTGACCGATCACGGAACTGGTGCCTGGCGTATTTGGTTGGGTGGCAGTAACTATCACTTCCCGAAGACGGATATTAGAGAGGGTATCGGTGGGTATTGTTTTTTCCTGTCCGTTAATGAATAAAGAACATAAAAGAAAGAATATTGCACACCATGTTTTTACCTGACTATATTTGTTCATTCTTGTTGTAAAACTGATAACTGACCGGTATAGTATGTTTTGAGGGGGCAAAATAAGCTATTTTATTTTGTACATTCACCGTCTGAAGTAAAAAAAATTAAAGAATCCTGTATTTATCAACTTTAGTAAGTACATTTGCATTCAACAAATTCATGATGCCATTACTACTATTTAAGATATTAGTTATTTGTACCTCTTTACTATCCTGGGTTGTTTTAAGCATTGCCGGGATTTCTTTGTTTCAGTACAATAAGTATAACAAGAAGATCGCTCTTTCGATTGCCATCGTTTCACTACTTTGGTTTGTTTCTACCTATAATAGTTGGTATGAAGGAGTTTTTCTCTTTAGGAAGATTGCTCTTATGCCCAGTCTGAACAGTTGGGCACTTACATTACTTACTCCCTTGTTTTATCTGTATTTTTGTACTCAGAATAGTGATAAATCATTGAATACACGGCTGTGGATACGACATTTACTTCTTCCGGGAATACTGGCGGGTATATATATTGGAATGATACTTTTCAATCCGGTACCTGATATGCTGATTTATAATTGGTCAGAATTCGAACTTAATTGCCCGGCCTGGTGGATTTCCTTCCGTATCGGTTGTTACTTGCTTTTGATCATACAACTGTTTGTTTATGTACCGAGACTCTTTGATATGAGTAAGGAAATAAGCGATAAAAACATGTATCAAATAAGATTCTTTAAAAGAGAATTATTATATATTTTAAGTTTTTACATTATCTCTGTTGTGAGTATGCTTACTCCCTGTTATATTTGTAATATTCTATATAATTTGTCTGTAACTCTGACGGCTGGATATTTTTTGAGACAATCGGTCTTTTATAGAACTATAAAATACAAAATAGCATTTTCGTTGCAGCCTCACTCAAACACAAGACAAGAAGAGAAAACAGATATTATTATCCTCTCTCCACCGGAAGAAGAACAATTAGCCAAGCATTTAAAAAGGATGTTGAATAATCCTGATCTGACACTCAAAATGCTCGCTCGTGAAGTAGGAAAGAATGCAACGATATTAAGCCGTTACTTCAATCAACAATTAGGGGTCCGCTTTTCAGATTATGTGACAGCCCGCCGTTTGGATGAAGCGGAAGTCTTACTAAAGGATACGGATATAACTGTAATTGAGATTTCGGAGCTGGTAGGCTTTCAGACTTCGTCCACATTTTATCAGGCTTTCAATGCCCGACACAATCTCCCTCCTTCTCAATGGAGAAAGAAAATGAATGTAGAACTTTGAGGTTTGTATTCTGAAATCGTTTATTATTATTCTGAAATCATAAAATTCAAGACTCTATTTATTGCATTAAATTGCTGTTAAACAGTATAATATGATTATGTTAAAATAAGAATCCTTTCGTTGTTAACACATATTGTTTCTAAGCTACATTTGCATATGTAACCTAGGTCGTAAGGCCTATAAAAATGAAACAATATGAATACACCTAATTTGGAAGAACAGACCATTCAGGAAGCTGCTGTCGATACATTGAGCAACGCGGATCAAATTGTATCGGATAGTATATTTATTAAAATACAGGAACATTTCCGTAGAATATTATTTAAAGATATTCTTTATATAGAAGCATCTGGCAGTTATTGCAATGTCTATTTGCAAGGCGGTTCTAAGGTCACGGTTGCATATACGTTAACCGACACTATGCAGCATTTGTCAAATAGCCTTTTCATTCGCGTACACCGTTCTTTCATTGTTAACATAAAACATATCACAGCTTATATCGGTAATATATTTTATGTGGGTGAGCATGTGATACCCATCGGTAGACAATATAAAAAAGAGGCATTATCCCATCTTAATATCTTAGGAATGATCAGTTAATTATAGTAATAATTCATGATGCAATAAATGAAATCATCTATATTGACTCTGCTTGTTTTGCTATTATTTTCTCCTGATTATATATATTCGGTAGAGTCCGATATAATGTCAGGGAATCTTGATAGTCTGCGTTATCGTTTATCTCAAAGCGATAGCACAAAGAACACACCGCAACAATTAGAAATTATACAGAGTTGTATCCATTTTAATAACAATGAGATTAGTAAAGGACTTCACCATGCTTCAAAAGCATTAAAATATGCCCGTAAAGCTGGAGATATAGACATTGAATTACTATCCTTGCAGATGCTTTGTAATGGATACAGCCTGCAAAAAAATGAAAAGGAACTTTCTTATTATACACGTCAATTAAAAGAGGAACAAAAACAGACAATTATAAGGTTACAGGATACAGTCAAGTGTTATCGGATTTATTGTATTATTTTATTAATATACTCCATTTTATTATCAGGTTTTATATACTATCATTATTATCGTCTAAGAGAGAGTAAACGATCCGTTGTTATTACAGGATCTGATCCTTCTCATGTTGACGAAGAAGACAAAGATGAATTTGAACCTGTTTATACATCTATAATTCAGTATGTTGTTACAGAAAAGCATTATCTGGACAAAGTTATCGATATAGCAGAAGTAGGGAAACATTGCCACATAAATAAGGAGCTCGTAAATAAAGTACTGAGTGCAAAAGCCAATATGACGCTTTTGGAGCTGGTGAATAACCATCGTTTGGAACATGCCTGTTCTTTATTGGTGGACGATAGTAATAAGACAGTGGATGCCATAGCTGATGAATCCGGTTTTAAAACAACCCGAACGTTCCTGCGTCAGTTTAAGTCACGATATAATATGTTACCCAGTGAATATAGGCGTAGCGATCCACCTCCTCATTGACAGTCCTTCTATAACAAAGGCAGAACAGAAGTGGGGAAGGATGGGGTGACATTACACTTGTCATGTTATTTATTACAAGTTGTCACCTTCGAAACAAGGATTTGTTTGTCTTATACTAAATAAAATGTTTTATTTGCTAGACTATATATTACATCTAAGAAGAAAACATATGATCCATGAAATAATGAACACTCTCAAATTCCGGCTGGAAGAATATATAACCAGTATTTTGGATTTGCCATATAGTCCCGTACTTACAGGCAATCTGTCCATGAGCGGAGAAGATGAGCCAAATAAACTGGTATTATCAGTTATAAATATAGAGCGTGAAACAGCAATGGGCATCACTGCTATGACTCATCAAAGTAATAATGAAAATGTTTCTATAAGAAAGTTTCCTCCCTGGCATCTGAATCTGAAAATATTGATATCTTCAGTTTTTGAAGATAAACTATATCTAGAATCATTAAAAATGTTTTCAATGGCCATCGGTTTTTTGCAATCAAACTCTTCTGTCAATTATTCAGACGGACGATATTTTACAGTTGAAATGGTTACACTTGATACGCAAGAATTAACGAATGTATGGAGTCTGTTCGGCGGACATTATTACCCCTCTATTGTTTGTAAAATACGCATACTGGAATTTGATGGAAATGAAATTTATGCATCTATGCGAAACATAACGGCTTCCGATGTAAAATAAATTTGTTTAATTGAATAATATTCATAATAATGGATACTTTTAAAATAATATTCCGAATTTCTTTAATTCATGACTTTTATAAGGATAGGAAGTGCCGTGGGATAGACATGAACTTAACAGATGAGACCAGACAGTTGTTTAACCGACGTGGCATTCTCTTCCGGGCAATTGGAATTGGGGAATGGGCTTTGATTTCGGTGAATGATCGGTCACCGGATATTTCGGATGAGCTGTCTTTGGTTTTGAAAGTGCGCGATTCTGATTTTTTCTATTATACAGAATCATCTGATGTATTAAAAAATATATCAAGGGGTAAAATAGTTATTCCATTCCAGTTTGCAGGAACAGATAATATGGTTCTGTATTTTCAAGCCCGTAAGGTTTATTGGGTTTATAAATTCATATCTAGGAGGAAGAATGAAGAGCGTAAGCTGGAAATAAAGAGTACGGATAAAAACTTCACGTTTAAGAAAGTGGAATTTATAGAAAAAGAAAATTCCTATTATTGCTGTTCGGAAACTAAAATCAGATTAAAAGAATCATATGATTTTCGTTTAAGTCTGACTGAGAATATTTCTCTAGGTGGCGACTTGCATACAACTGAAACAAAAGTACTGATCAGCGGAATGCCATTCCCGAAGCCGGGACGTATATATACAGATGATATACACTGTATACAAGAAATTATATACATATAACGAATTAAATTAGTAATCATATAAATCATTCTACCATGGGAACATACAAAACGCCAGGCGTTTATATTGTAGAGAAAAATGCATTTCCAAATTCGGTTGTAGAGGTTGAAACCGCAGTTCCGGCTTTTGTCGGATACACAGAGAAAGCAGATGACGGAAGTCAGTCATTATTGAACAAACCTTTTCGGATTTCATCTATGAGTGAATTCGATGCTTATTTTGGAGGGGCAAATAACAACGTAAAGTATACTGTAACATCAAAAGAAGAAGCAAATGCATCAAAAGATGATTTGATCTTTAATAATGGTACTGATAAAAAATATTATGCTGTTACTACCGATAATACATTATTCATGTTGTATTATTGTATGAAAATGTTCTTTGCGAACGGTGGTGGCCCTTGTTTTATTGTTTCTGTAGGAAATTATACAGATAAGGTAGCTGTAGAGACAATCACTGCCGGAATTGACCTCCTGAAAGAGGAAAGAGAGGCAACGATGTTATTGGTTCCGGATGCAATGGCATTGGATGCAAAGGAATATGCTAATATACAGACTGCTATGCTTAGCCATTGTGGAGAAATGCAGAACCGGGTTGCATTGTTGGATTTTAAATATGAAAAGGATGCTGATATAGTAACTTTTCGGGATGGTGTTGGTTCCAGCTATCTGTCGTATGGAGCGGCTTATCATCCCTGGCTCAATACTTCTGTTTTGTCAGAACGTGATGTAACAGACTCTTTTTTGTCAGATGGCAGTTTGGATGAAATACTGAGTGATAGTGGCATTTCTAGAGAGGACCTTGGTAACGATAAATCTGCCTGGCACAATATTCTGTATCAAAATAGTCTTTTATATAAAGCTGTTATTACTGAAATACGCAGACAATTAAATTTATTACCTTCTGCTGCTGCTATGGCAGGTATTTATACAGCAGTTGATAATGCCCGTGGTGTGTGGAAAGCACCAGCTAATATTTCTGTAAATAATGTGATATCCCTGTCTCACACAATAACGAATGATGATCAGGAACTACTGAATGTTCCCTTGAACGGTAAAAGTATCAATGCAATCCGTTTTTTTACAGGGGATGGCATAAAGGTTTGGGGAGCACGTACATTGGACGGAAACTCTTTGGATTGGCGATATATCAATGTACGTCGTACGATGATCTTTTTAGAAGAATCAGTAAGGAATGCAGCCCGTGCTTACGTATTTGAACCGAATGTTGCCTCGACTTGGTTGAATATGAAGGGGATGATTGAAAATTTCCTACGTGGAATATGGAAACGCGGAGGTTTGGCAGGGGCTAGTCCTGAAGATGCTTATAGCGTACATGTTGGTCTGGGCGATACAATGAGTGCTCAGGATATTTTGGATGGAATACTTAGAATAACAGTACTGGTAGCAATCAGTCATCCGGCTGAATTTATTGAAATAACATTCCAGCAACAAATGCAAAAATCATAAAACATTGAAGATATGGAAACAATGAAAACTCCCGGCGTATATATAGTGGAAAAAAGCGCCTTCCCAAATTCGGTTGTTCCTGTTGCAACGGCTGTACCAGCCTTCATAGGACACACTCAAATAGCAATGAATGGGACCAAGTCTCTTCTGAATGTACCTTTCCGTATTACTTCAATGCTGGAATATAATAAATATTTTGGAGGAGGACCTCAGCCGGAATACTTATTGTCTGTTGAAAATCAGAAAGAGATTGAGGGTGCTATAGAAAAACTAGAAAAGAAAGATAATGAACTAGAAAATGTTGATATCACAAAAGCTATAAACACCATACAAAATTTGCAGGAGGAAGCCAATAATCTAATTTCAGCACTTGAAGAGAAGAAACCTGAAGGTGAAACGACAGTCATAGCTGATAGGATTATAGCAACAGTAGTTATATTAGAAGATGATGTTAAAACACTTGAATATGACAATATACCTTCAGATGTGGCTAATATAAAGACTGTAGCAGATAATGTGAAAGAATTAATATCACAACCAGATGTAGCAAAATTAAAGGCCAATGATATTATAATAACCTCTAAGAATATACAGGTAAAAATCAATAATATAGTACCTAAGTTAAAAAATGAAAGAAAACAATTAGTAGAAGCAGTTAATACAGAAATAAAAAAACTTTATAGTGTTAGTGAGTCATTATGGAGCATCTCAGAAGCCCCAACAATACTCAATACATTATATTATAATATCGTTCTGTTTTTTGCTAATGGGGGCGGTGCCTGTTATATCGTATCGGTAGGAGATTATTCGGAAGCTTTCACCTCGGAAGATTGTGAAGCAGGTCTTACTCCTTTAACTAAAGAAATGGAGCCGACTATGTTGATTATTCCTGAAGCTGTAAACTTAAGTTTTGAAGAATGGAAAAAGACAATGGAGTATGCGTTAGGACATTGTGACACTATGAAGAACAGAGTAGCTATATTGGATATTTTTGAAGGATATAAGCCTCAGAATGATCCTTCGGGTGATGTTGTGAAAAATTTTCGTGAAAATATAGGATCCATATCTCTTGATTATGCAGCAGCTTATTATCCTTGGATAAATGCCTCTGTTGTAAGTGAGAGCGATATTGATACTTTTAATTTAACTACAGAAAGTGCAAAACTCTTACTTACCATTATGCAATATGAACTGGGGTACAAGAGTATAAAAAAAATAGAGCAAACAGATAATAAAGAAAATGCAACAGGTGTGGAAAAAGCCGATGAAGTTGAACCGGACTACAAACTGTTGAATACCCTTTTGCAAAGTAGTCCTTTCGGTGCTTTGGTAAGAAAAGAAATTTGTAAGAAAATAAATCGATTACCGGTTGCTGCTGCTATGGCTGGCATTTATACAAAAACGGACAATACCCGTGGCGTATGGAAAGCACCAGCCAATGTATCGATCAATAAGGCTGTATCCCCCACAGTAAATCTAACAAATAATGCTCAGGAAGACTTGAATGTCGATATATACGGACGAAGTATTAATGCGATCCGTTATTTTAAGGGAGAAGGTGTAAAAGTCTGGGGTGCTCGTACTCTGGATGGAAACTCCGGTGACTGGCGTTATATAAATGTACGCCGCACCATGATCTTTCTGGAAGAATCGATAAAGAATGCAGCCCGTGCTTACGTATTTGAGCCGAACGTAGCTTCGACCTGGTTGAATATGAAAGCTATGATTGAAAATTTCCTTTTGGGGGTATGGAAGCAGGGCGGACTGGCTGGGGCATCTCCTGAAGATGCTTATAGCGTACATGTCGGATTAGGTGATACTATGACACCGGAAGATATTCTGGAAGGCATACTCCGTATCACAGTCCTGGTAGCGATCAGTCACCCGGCTGAGTTTATAGAGATCACGTTCCAGCAACAAATGCAGAAATCGTAGTTTATAGTAACAATTAGTTTAACATTAAAAATAAAGTATTATGGCAGGAGAAAAACAAGATAACGTATGGCCGTTACCCGCGTTTTATTTTAAAGTAGAGATTGAAGACATAGGTGAAATTGCTTTTAAGGAAGTATCAGGTATGGATATGGAAGCACAAGTCATAGAGTACCGTCATGGCAACAGCCCGGTATTCTCTAACATTAAGATGCCTGGATTGAAGAAAACCAGCAATGTGAGTCTCAAAAAAGGCGTTTTCAAATCAGACAACAAGTTTTGGGATTGGTTCAATGAGATAAAGATGAATACGATCAAGCGTCGTTCAGTTACTATCAGCCTGTTGGACGAGACAGGTGCCCCAACGATGGTTTGGAAACTTATCAATGCTTTTCCAACCAAGGTAACGGGTGTAAGTCTGAAATCGGATGGAAATGAGGCTGCGATAGAAACGCTGGATCTGGCTCACGAAGGATTGACCATCGAAAACTCGTAAGTCGTATAGGAGTTATGGGAGAACTGTCAGATTTCTTTCCGCCAGCTGTTTCTTTTTATTTCAGCGTGGCTTTTGTCATACCTTTTCGGGCATTGATAGAAATTCCGTTTATGGAAGTAGGAGGGTTGACAACTGAGATGACTACTGAAGAATTAAAGGAAGGTGGGGAAAATAGTTTTTCCTATCAACTTCCTGTAAGGATCAAACATGGGAATCTCATATTAAAGCGCCCGATAGAAAATATGTTGACAGATCTGCTGGAAGCCTGGTCAGCCAGTTCTCTTCATGGGGAACTGGTTACAAATGTTGTTCCGATAGATGTAACTATATCTTTGATAGATGCTTACAAGCTTCCTCACCGGATGTGGTACGTTACAAATGCTTATCCGGTAAAATGTGATAATAACCCGTTCGCATCCAATAAGAATGAGTTGGCTATGGAATCTTTGGAACTAGCTTATAATAAAATACTTAGAATAATCTGATTTATGGCAATAGTAATTAAAGAGATCATAGTACGTACAACAGTTGAAAAGGTCCGGACACGCGAGGAACTTCTTACGCAGGAATGGAAAGAGCAGTTGAAACGGGATATCCTGGAACAGCTTCGTTGGAATAATATTGGTAATAACAGTGGAAAAGGAAAAAGATAAAAGCATATGCAAGGTGGATTGGTAAAAATGTCTTTGACAGCTTACGGGGATGAATCCTTCACAAATAAGCTGGTATCTATAGATGTCCTTGTAAATCCGGACAGCTACAAGATATCGAAAGACGTTAATTTGTCGGATAGCAAACAGCAAAAATCCTCAAACAATGCTCAACATTTTGAAAAATACGGAAAAGAAACTTTATCGTTTTCAATTGTTTTTGATGGTACAGGAGTTCTTCCGGGAACAAATAGTAGCACAGTAAAGGACTTGGTTAATGATTTGGATGTCGTTATATATAACTACAATGGCAATATTCAACGGCCGAATTTTGTGGTAATCAACTGGGGTGATTTACTATTTAAAGGCCAGTTGAGCAGTTATTCGCTTAATTATACATTATTTTCTCCGAATGGTGACCCGCTTCGCGTAAAGATCGACCTGTCATTTGTGAATACACTCAAGATAGATCGGGATCTTGTTAATTCAAATAGTAGGAAGCTATCAGAATTAATTAAAGCAAAAGAAGGAGACAATGTAACCAGTCTCTGTGACAAAAAATATTCTGATGCATTAGTTGCACCATTGGTAGCCAAATTAAATGAATTAAATAGCCTTCGGAAAGATATAGCAGGAACATTATTGAAATTACCAAAAATAATTTAGAGATGGAAAATTCGTTAATAGCAAACAGTGACAAGATTATTTCATATATAATAAAAACAAATGGAAAGGAGATTGATGAATCTTTTGGGCTTTCCTCATTACATGTCTGCCGGATTTTAAACCGGATAGGCAATGCAACATTGCAGTTTGATACGGGAGATAACGATTCGTTCTCTTTTCCTGAATGTGATGCCGATACTTTTAAGCCGGGCAATGATATAGAAATTGAAGCTGGTTATGATAATGAACCCAAACGCGTGATTTTTTCCGGTATGATAATAGGTATGAATGTCCAGATACAGGGGGGGATACGTCCCCAATTGGTAGTTGAGTGCCGTGATTCTATTTTCCCGGCAACTCAAGGGCGTAAAAACCAGTTATTTGAAAAGGTAAAAGATTCCGATATTATAGTACGGCTTGGCAAACAATACGGGCTATCTGTTTCTGTGAATCCGACTCAAATCGAGTATGAATCATTGGTTCAGTATTATTGCAGCGATTGGGATTTTATTCGTTCACGCGCAGAAGCTAACGGATTGGTTATTTGTATTCAGGGAAAGAAGATGATTGTAGAACGACCGAAGGTTAGTGCTTCTCCAGTATTGACAGTCACCAATGGCGTTAATCTGGTTAGTTTCAATGGTACACTTTCCTCTTCTGAGCAATATTCGAAAGTTGTAGCTAATACCTGGAAAATAGCCAGTCAAACAACTATCTCCGAAACGGCTTCGGCTCCTTCGGTTAATTCACAAGGCAATATACCCGTAAAATATTTACAGGATAAAGGAGGGGAAAGTCTATATTGCCAGACCGATGCTCCTATATCGAATAACGAACTGAAAACCTGGGCAGATGCAATGGCTATGAGAAATGCCATGTCCCGATTTCAGGGGGACTTCTCTTTTATAGGGAGTGCCGAAATTGAACCCGGGTCTGTTGTTTTGCTGGAAAATGTAGGAAAACGTTTCAATGGGAGTGTGTATGTCGGTGGTGTAGAACATACGATAGAAAAAGGCCAATGGATCACGCGTGTTCATATGGGGCTTATGCCGGAAAACGTAACAGACTTACCTGATGTTATAGCACCTCCAGGAGCCGGTTTGTTACCTGGTATTGAAGGGTTACATGTCGGAAAAGTGAAAGAAATAAGTAATGATCCGGAAAAGGAATTTCGTGTACGGGTCAATATACCTTTACTAGGGAAAGATATATGGGCACGTTTATGTACTCTGTATGCTACAAATACATCCGGAAGTTTCTTCTTTCCTGAAAAGGGAGATGAAGTTGTGATCGGTTACTTTAATAATGACCCCCGTTTCCCGGTTATTTTGGGAAGTATGTATAGCAGCAAACAAGCGGCTCCCTACCAACCTGAATCATCGAACGATTTGAAATCGATTGTTACACGTGCTCAATTAAAGCTTGAGTTCGACGAAAAGAAAAAAAGTATAAAACTGTATACTCCGGGAAAAAACAGCATCGAGATAAATGATGACGGAAAATGCATACGACTTTGTGATCAACATAAAAATGAGATCATAATGAATGATAGTGGTATCACATTGAATTCATCGAAAGATCTGATGATGAAAGCGAGGGGTAATATTGTTCTGGATGCAGGAATGAAAGCGGATATAAAAGCCAAATCAGATACTTCCATTGAAGGTCTCAATGTAAAGGCAGCAGCTAAGGTTAGCATTTCTGTTTCCGGCAATGCAAAAGCTGAGTTGTCTGCTTCAGGGCAGACGGTTGTTAAAGGCGCAATGGTAATGATAAATTAAAAAAGAAAGGAGTAAAATTATGCCACCGGCTGCAAGAATTACTGATATGCATACATGTCCAATGCAAACACCGGCATTTCCTTCACCTATACCTCATGTGGGAGGTCCGGTAACGGGGCCATGTGTACCAAATGTTTTAATAGGCAAAATGCCAGCCGCCGTCGTGGGGGATATGTGCGTTTGTGTGGGACCACCGGATACAATTATCAAAGGATCTGCTACCGTAATGATCGGTGGAAGACCTGCTGCTCGTATGGGAGATACTACTGCTCATGGAGGACAGATCGTTGCAGGTTGTCCAACAGTTATAATAGGAGGTTAAAAAGATGGAAGATAAATCTTTTTTAGGAAGGGGATGGAGTTTTCCACCAGATTTCCAAAATGATAAAAGAACGACAAGAATGTCGGAGTATGAAGAGGATATCAGGCAGAGTTTGATTATTCTGTTCTCGACCCGGGTTGGAGAACGATTCAACAGAAATTATGGATGTAACTTGGCAGATTTTGTTTTTGAACAGATTACAAGTTCGGTTATAACCCGGATGAAGGATGAAATAGAACGAGCGATCCTGTTATTCGAACCCAGAATATCACTAAAAAAGGTAAACATCAACACATCCCGTGAGCCTGACGGAATTCTGTTGATCGAACTGGATTACCTGATCAGACAAACCAATACGGATGCAAATTTTGTATATCCGTTTTATTTACAAAATAAGTAAGAAAGAATGGTTTTATATAACGGAAGAGATGGTTTAAGCAGGCAGAAACGATCAGACGATGTAAAAGTCGTCTGTCCGTTTCGTATTCTGGAAGATGATTCTTTCAGTTTGCTTACCCGTGCTTTGGAAAATGCCTCCTTTATCCGTTATTTCAACTCGGAAAATACACCTGAAGGATACTGGAAAGCCTTGTATCTAAAACAGTCGATAGTCGTCCTTTCGGAGGTCAGGCAAATAGATACATCTACCCTGGAACAAGAATTTGTTGAAGGAAATTGGGAATATCGTTCATTATTAGTGGAGAATTTACTTAATAAGATCGATGACTGGCGTAAAAGGTTATTATCGTCTGCCCCTTTTGAAAATAAAATATTGTTGGCAATCGATCTGGAAAACCAGATAACAGTAAATTTGAGTTCTGCTTTTTACTGGCTAAAGGATGTTCTTCCGGAAGAGAATGTTTTAGCCGGTTTAACATTTGATTGGGGGAGAAAAGACGTTGATCATTCTGATATTATTATCACACAGAATGAACTGCTTGACCTATTGTTTTATAAAATACTGGAGTCGCTACGCTTTTTGCAGGAAAATGTAAATTTATATACGAAAGATATCGAAAGTAGCGGTCTGGTAGACCCTTCACTTGCTCTCATTCTTTCATTTGCAAGAAATTATAGCGGTATTGCCAGTCGTTTTAATAAGAGATGGGAAGAATTGTCTGGCTTTTATGTAGAAAAAATACTACAAATACGTCCTCGTGCTTTTATTCCTGATAATACCTGGTTGATACTCACACCGAATGAATTATCGGACCGGATATGTATTCCGGCACAAACTGGTTTTATAGCAGGAAAACAAACAGATGATATTCCTTTGATCTACCGAAATGAAAAGGAAAGCTACATCAGCCAAATAGCTCTTCATACTGTATTAGCCTATAGACAAGACAGATTACTTTTAAGAAAGGATCTTTCAAGCTATATAAATCCCGATGATCCTGCTCTTCTTCAACCTCAGAACTTGTTCCTCGATAATGATAAGCAGGCTATAGCGGTATCTATGGGAATGATGATTGAATCGCCCTTATTTCTTTTGTCGGAAGGAGAAAGATTTATCACTCTCTCATTTACGTTGACAAATGAAAGTCGGGAACTGTTCGACTCTACCTATGGAAAACCGAAATATCTGAACGATGCCTTTTGTCTAGAAATCAGTACACAAGAAGGTTGGACACCTATTCCTGAATATGAACTGATCTACCTATCAGATAACGGTTGTCTGAAGTTACATCTTCTGCTATCTGAGGATTTTCCAGCTACAACAGTTTGCACAGATGCTTACGGAAAGGTTACGAATGCACCGGTATTACGACTGTTAATGAATCCGGATGCGGTCTTTTATCCGTATATTTGGGCTACTCAATGTCATATTTCCCGAATGAATATCCGGGTAGATGTTACCGGGATTTCAACACTGGATATACAGAACCTGGCTGGTCCCGTAAGTGCATCGAGTTCCTTTTATCCGTTCGGACCTATGCCTGAACGTGGAGCATGGATGATCTGGGGTAATGAAGAAATGGCTCAAAAGGACTTGATTTCAACCGAATTAACCTGCGAATGGTTGGAACTTCCGGCATCAAATAATGGCTATTCCGATATTTATAGTACATATACACCTCCTCTCGATAATAGTTCCTTTAAAGTACAAACAGCATTTTCGTCACACAATAAGTGGGTAGTACAAGAAGATGCCGACTTAACCGAATTGTTTTCATATAACTTCCCAAAAGGAAAAGTGAATAAAACAAGTACTTTCAGATGGACTATAGAGAAAGGAACCTTTTCTGACGGACTTTTCAGACTTATATTGGCGGAACCGGAGATCGGATTCGGATATACTACTTACAGGCAAATGTTCAGTGATATCATGATCCGGAACAGTCATAAAAAAAAGGGTATTGTCATTCCTCCGCCAATGCCGATAGTTCCGCTTATGGATCAGGTTCGCGCGTCTTATACCGCCGAAGAAGAAATTTTATTTCAATCCGGGGCAAAAGGAGCATCCAGTACGCTGTATCATATTCATCCATTGATGGAAGACTGCCTGAAACAAATCGATACAGACGACGAGATCCTGT
This sequence comes from Parabacteroides sp. AF14-59, assembly GCF_003479515.1. Taxonomy (NCBI): domain Bacteria; kingdom Pseudomonadati; phylum Bacteroidota; class Bacteroidia; order Bacteroidales; family Tannerellaceae; genus Parabacteroides; species Parabacteroides sp. AF14-59. The sequence continues at coordinate 30,812 of NZ_QUHH01000016.1, forward strand.
TGTTTGAAGGAATATCCAATAGTCGCAATCTGTTGTTTGCTATCAGTGGTGCCGTCGGAGAAACATTGATCCGGTTATTCATCAAGATTAAATCGTTAAAATTGTCGCTCAGTACTGTTCAACAACCTGAAGTCAGATGGTTGATCAAACGTAACAGATGGGATTGGGAGAAACTTTCTCCTCTGGCTCTTTTGGAAGATACGACCTCTGCATTCATGCAAACCGGTCAGATCGAGTTACAATTACCTGATCCGGTTTCGGAAGAGTGGTTGGATGAAGACGGACTCTTTTGGCTTTGCGCAGCTTTCAAAGATCCGAAGCCCGGAGCTAATCTAATAAATCCTATTATTTCCGGTTTTTATACAAATGCCGTTCAGGTGACACTGGATACAGAGCAGGAAGGATTCGATGTAGAAAAGTTACCCGGGTCAATACCGCCCGGAACCATTACAAAACCAGAAAAAGATATTATCGGTATCGATATGATCCGTCAGATCGAACGAGCTAAAGGAGGAAGACCGGAAGAAACCCGGGAAGAGATGATTGTTCGTATAGCCAACCGTATCAATCATCGTAACCGTGCTGTTTCTGCCCGGGATTATGAAGAAATGGCATTGGCACATTTTCCCGAAATCGGGAAAGCCTATTGCTGTCCTGGTAAATCATTACATGGCGGTCAACCGGTTGTGGAACTTACGGTTGTCCCCAATAGATATACGCCCGGTACTTATCCGCTGTGTGAAGGCATGCTATTGAAACAGGTGGAAAATTACCTGCAAAGCAAATCCAGTACATTTGTTAAGCTGAATGTGGATAACCCTTTCTACGAGGAGGTAACGGTGCGTTGCTGGATTGTACTTGCCGAAAGAGTGCCAATACCGTTGGGAGTCCTGGAAGACCAGGTGATACAACAAATAAATAACTGTATCGCTCCCTGGCAGGAAGCTACCGGATTGCCAGTTTTTAATTATGCATTTACATTGGATGATATGCATAATACGATAGGAGATAATCCTTATATTCAGTCGGTAGTCAAGCTTGTTGTTCTGCAACGTACCTCTATCGGAATGGAACTGTATTATCTGAAAGATTATTATTCCGGAAAGACAGAAGGAGATGAATTTATACAACCTACGATTCCCGGAAATATACTTTTCCCCGGTAAGGAACATTTGATAAGGACCACCGATTCTGATAAATGGGATAATCTGGCAGGTATTGGAGAATTAGAAATAAGTAATACATTTATAATACGCTGAAAAAATATGCCCAAGCAAGATAGAAAAACATTAAAGGAATACTTCAGACGGGGAAAAATGCCGGATGAAGGACAGTTTAATGATCTGATTGACTCAATGCTGAATCTGGTAGACGATGAGTATCCGGAACCTGTTCCGCCATTGCCTCCCATACCTCCTGTCCCTCCTGTTCCAACACCGGAGATCAGAATAGAGGTTCCGGCAAACGGCAAATGGCATACACTGACAAACTGGAGTTCTTCTTGTCGGGCTTATTCACTCACAGCAGGATGCGGAAGCCGTAAGTCTGACCGGTACGCATTGATACACGCAGTAGCTATGCATTGCATGGGAAATCATTTCCGTATTAACTATACACGTTCCTGGTATATGTTCTTTTTGAGTAAACTGAAACTCCGCTGGGCTTCCCGGGGAAATGCCTATGCTTTGCAAATACGTACCCGTAGCAATTATGGGGAAAATGTGAATATCTGCTGTAAGATCACCGAACTATGGGGTGAAGACGATATGACCTGGATCATTAAATAAAGAGAACTATGGAAGAAGTGATCCAATCTTTTAAACCCGAAGAGTCGTTGTACACCCTTCTGCAGGAAGAGTCGCTTGAATATGTACAAGGTATGTCCGGCAAAATATGGACGGACTATAACATACATGATCCTGGTGTGACAATTCTTGATTTGCTGAATTATGTTCTTTGGGATTTGGATTATCAGTTATCTTTCAATCTGGAGGATTACCTGACTCCGGAAAATAAGCATTTTGTTCCGAAAGTAAACGGGCTTTTCAGTCCACTGGAGGTTTTTCCTGTTTCCCCGGTTACACCGGATGATTACCGGAAACTGATTTTCGATTCATTCGACGATATCGAGAACGTAGAAGTTATTCCTTTCGAACCAACGGATGTAAAAACTTGCCGGGGAATGTATGACCTGAAAATTCAAATTTGTTTTTGGTCTGATAATAAGATACGGGAAAAGTATCTGAAACAAAAGATCCAATCATTGTTCCACCAGAACCGGAACCTTTGTGAGTCTCTGCACGAAATTTATTTTGTGAATTGGAATACGCTGACCATAACGGGAACGATAGAGATAGAGGCGGAAGTCGATCCGTCGCTGATACTTTCCCGGATTTATACGGAAGCTGCAGATATGTTTACCGGAGGGATCCGTTACCGTAATCTGCAAAGTTTGTTACAGGACGGAGCCTCTCTGGATGAAATACTGGAAGGCCCCAGACTTCACTACCTGACTGTCGATGACGATTCCTTGACTGATTCGATTCAAATTTCCGTTTATTCTCAATTATATAACCGTATCAAAGAAATTGCAGGAGTAAAATCAATCCGTTCTCTTGATTTACCGGAATTAGATGGGGCAGGAATAATGAACAACATCGCTGTCCGATTCCCTAAAAAGAAAGCGGAAGTACTGATCCGTCTGGTATGTGCAGGACAAGAGATCAGTTTCAATTTTGAGAAGGTATCTCGTCAATTGTACCTGTATAAGATGAATCTTTATGGCGACCAACACCGGACAAGCAATCTTGATTTTTATAAGTCACCTGCTGGTTCTTTTCGGGATATTTATACTCTATACAGCGTACAAAATGAGTTTCCGCATTGTTATGGCATCAATAAGTGGGGAGTTGCTCCAGATAAGAGTGATTTACGAAAAGCGCAAGCCCGGCAGTTGAAAGCTTATATGCTTATTTTCGATCTTCTTGTTGCCAAAGGATTAAATGAAGTAGAAAATATACGGCAATGGATGCAGCTTACTTCCGAACTACCGACAGATCGGATACCGGTTCTTAGCAATGATCCGCTTTTGAAGTGGGAAGAATTGACAGATGATATCAAACGGGAGGAAACCGAAAAAGGGAGGTCCCATACCCTGAAATATGAAAAACGGAAGTGGCTGGATGTGATCGACAAGATCTATGGGGAACAAAGTAATCCTACTTTCCTGGATAACTTGAATATCTACGAAGATACGGAGGAAGAAATAACAGCTCGCCGGACAAAATTCTTGTCTTTAGTACCTGAATGGGGATACGGACGTTTTAAAGGCATCAACATTTATGATACGACCAATTCAGGAAGGTCGGGATTAGACCTGTATATTACAACACTGCTCGGGTTTGCCGGAGCAAACGGACACCCGATAGCAAATCTCTTGCCTTGTTACAATTTGAGTATGCTGGGTGATTCCGCCTTTTTCAGTAAACTTGGATGGCTATTGGATTACCGTTTGGTGACACAGAACCGAAAAGATATCCTGGAGGAGAAACGTTTGTGTGATGTGCCTCTAAGAAAACGAGAATGGACTGACGACAAATATGAATGGCTGCGGTTACAGTTCCCTTTGCTTCAGCATGGATTTATTTTTGAATCTTTTCTGCAAAAAGGATTTCAAATAGACAATTATAAGATATTGACGCTCCCGCTGAATGATAGCGGCTCAGTATTTTATTTACTTTTATTCCGTTATGGGATCGGAAAGAACTGGAGTTCACTGGGACGTTTTTCTTCAAAGGAGGAAGCTATACATGCAGCGAATTGCCTCTGTAGTTTTCTTCTGATGTTAAACAGGAGAAGCGAAACGATGTATGTAGTCGAACACTTGCTTTTAGCTCCCATCAATCAGGAAACCGAATTGGAAGAATCAGAAGAAGAAGAGGAAGAATACGATGAAGGAGAAAGTAATGATCAGGCGGTGTTTTCGAAGAGACAGCAGTTACTCTTGGATTTTTCCATGACCATTGTTTTGAATGGGACAACAGCCCGCACTGCTAATCCTTTATTCAGGAAACAAACAGAACAGCTTATTCTTGAAAAGGCTCCGGCCCATCTGGATATAGGTATTTACTGGCTTTCTTTCTGGGATATGACTGTTTTCGAGAAATTATACTATTCATGGCGGGATACGCTGGCTTCGTCTATTGCAGGTGAAGTGAACAAAAAATCAGGAGAGTTAGCTGCTTTCCTATTAAAAATAAAGGAAAAATATGATCACGATAGGTAAGGTAACATTTGATTTTAATATGGAAGATGAATCCTATGCACGTCAGTTATATGGACGATGGGATACTTTTTCCCGTACCTCTTTCGAACAGGTGGTAGATGATGTTTTATCACGGTTCGATTCTTCAGATGAAACGATTGAGATAGAATCGCTTTCATTGGATCTAGGTGTGATCCCTGAAGATGAGTTCGATGATAAGTTTCCCAAAATACTGGCAGAGAAACTAAATGAAACTTTCTCAGACTTTCTTAGGAATCCGGAAAGCCATTCGCAACAAATACGAATTATCCCTGTTTCTAAAAGCCGAATCGAATTATTAGCTTGCTATTTGCAATATGGTTTTTTCCCCTGGTTGGCAAATACGGAAAACCTGAATTTGGAAACGTTACTTTTAGAAGCAATGCAAATGGATAATGATGCCTTAAGGCAGTTGATCCATACGCTGGGAGATAATGAAAAAGTTCGAACACGCCTGATCTGGCAGTTATCGGACAAAATGCTGGAATCGATCGTTGTATTGATAGAACCAGGTGAAAGTGGGTTTATTAACACCTACACGCATGTTCTGGTTGCTTTATACCCCTATACCGGCCATCCGGAGATAAGCCGCCAGAACTTTCGTGATGTAGTCCATAATCTGGTTTTTGCTTATCTGCTTTATCCCAACAGAGGTTATTTCATGCGTAAACAATTCGTCTGGCAGACTATCTATGGGTTAGCCCAACGTTATAATATACAGGTGCTTTCGTTAATAGATATACTTACTAGTCAGGTACAAACATTATCTGAAGGTAAAACATTGTTACCTGGTTTGTTCCTGATACTAAATGAGCTTCGGACGGAAATGAAGTTGGACGGAGGACCACACCTGGATATAAAGAACGGTGACATCGATACGATAAATACTAACAAACAGACAGTTCAGGGCACGGTATCGGATAGCCATAAAGATGATGCTCTGTCAACTTCAACAAATAATCAACTTATTAACAATTTAAAAAACACGGAAATGGGAAATTTTAATGAAAAGACTTTTGAGGTTCAAAATGCAGGTTTGGTTTTAATATCACCTTATTTGCCTATACTTTTTTATAGACTAGGATATTTGGCAGAAGATCGAAGATCATTTGTTAATAAAGAAAAACAGATACGAGCCATATTTTTATTACAATATATGACTTCGGAAAAGCCTGATTACAATGAAGCATCTTTGTTATTGAACAGAGTTCTTGTAAATTACCCCATATCAGAACCACTTCCTCGTAATGTGGAATTAACACAGGCAGAAACTGATATGGCTGATCAAATGTTAACTGCGATTAAGACGAATTGGGATAAAATGAGAAATACATCCGTTAGAGGATTTCAGGATGCATTTCTGAAACGAAAAGGGAAGTTGGAAGAAAGTGAGGATCGCTGGATGCTAAAAGTGGAAGAGCGAGCCTATGATATTTTGCTAGATTCAGTTCCCTGGTCATTTAAGATGTTCAGGTATCCTTTTCAGGAAAAACCAATGCTGGTCGAATGGAGATAAATCCTGAATTAAGTATGAAAGTAGAAAAAATAGAACACCCTCGGAGCACATCTCATGTGCTTCGGGCTGAAGCTGTACAAAGCGCCCAGATGAAAGATAACCGGGAATCGGTTTTGATACAGGCTAAACTGATGGATGCCATTCAACGTCAGGAAGAAGACGAAGAAGAACTGATCCAGGGGGAATTTGAAAACAAAACAGGAATCCCGGATGATGTAAAACAACGCATGGAAGATTCATTCGGGACTGATTTCTCATCTGTCAGGGTTCATCCGGAATCCTCCAAAGCTCCGGAAGTCGGGGCTTTGGCTTACACACAAGGCACTGATATCCATTTTGCTCCCGGTCAATTCAAACCAGAGACATCAACCGGCCAACAGTTGCTGGGCCATGAACTGACTCATGTTATTCAACAGTCCGAGGGACGGGTGCAACCTACTACGGAAATAGGAGGGATGGCCGTCAATGACGATATCTCATTAGAAAATGAAGCTGATCTTTTAGGGGCGAAAGCTAGTATGTAAATCAAAAACCTGTAAAAGATGGAGCAATATATCGAATGGTTCCGCCAGGTACTGGATGTTAGTATCCGGCTTTATTTCCGTCAGGAATGTCCTGTCTCATCGATTTATGAGATCAGATGTCCCGACGGAGGTAAGCTGGAGAAAACACTGGGTATCGACAGCGGACCTCTTTCGTTCGATGAACAAGTGGTTATTATGCTTGCTCTGATTCCTCATTTGTGCCCACAGGCACTTGATATCCTGTTCGTGAACAATAAAAACTTCGATCGCCCTTATACGGAATTCGGAGGGTGGAAAGGTTTGTCTCATGGGGGATTCCTTCCTACCGGCGAAACAGCGGCTTTTATCCTGGCGGGAGAAAACTTCGAAAAGAGAAAAGATGTCTGTAAACTTTTCGATCCTGAACATCGTTTCCGTACTGCCAATATACTCCGGCTGGATGAACAGGGGAAAGGCGAACCGTTCCTGAGTGGCAAACTGGAAGTTTCGGAAGAGGCATTAAGCCGTATATTACAGGAGAAAGATTTTAAACCGGATTATAGTCCGGGATTTCCGGCAAAAAGGATTACAACACAACTGAACTGGGATGATGTGGTTCTCGATTATAATGTAAAGGTAGAGATAGAAGAGATCAACAACTGGATCAGGTGGGAATCGACAATTATGGATGAATGGCAGTTGGGACGTTTTCTGAAGGCAGGTTATCGTTCTCTTTTCTACGGTCCGCCGGGGACAGGCAAAACACTAACGGCTACATTGATTGGTAAACACAACCAGATGGATGTATACCGTATTGATCTCTCTATGATCGTTTCTAAATATATCGGTGAAACTGAGAAAAACCTGGCGTATGTATTCGATCTTGCTGAGAACAGGAACTGGATTCTCTTTTTTGATGAAGCAGATGCCCTTTTCGGTAAACGCACATCGACCAATACCTCCAACGATCGTCATGCTAATCAGGAAGTAGCTTATCTGCTCCAACGCATTGAAGATTTTCCGGGGATTGTGATCCTGGCAACCAATCTGCGTTCAAATATAGATGAAGCCTTCTCGCGTCGTTTTCAGTCGGTTGTTTACTTCCCGATGCCAAGAGAAGAATTACGCATTGAATTATGGAAAAAGATGTTGAGACAGGAATGGTTGGAGGAGAAATTCGATAAAACAGATGCGTTGATCAGGCAATGTGCGGGATATGAGCTATCGGGAGGTTCCATCTCCAACGTAATACGTCGTTGTGCCTTACGTCTGTTGGCAGAAAACAGAACCAAATTGACTAAACCTATATTAATAGAATCCATACAGAAGGAACTATATAAAGAAGGACGCATTCTTTAAATATACAAAAAGGCAGTGCTGAAAATCTCAACACTGCCTCATTCTTCTGGCAGATCAAGTCCGCCACCTCATAATAAATAGATCCGTTTTATTTCAGATTTAATACACTTCTTTCTTCGCCTATTCCTGACTTATTGGCTGGTGTCGACTTGCGTGTGCAATAATCAAATTCTGCCGATTTATCTCCGCTGAACGATTTCCATTTCAATTTCAGTTTAACGGTTTTGCCTTGTGTATCAGGCAGGCTATCCAGTTTGAATGCAACCAAACCGTCACCTTCTGTTCCATATACATCACCGTAAGCATTGTGGCGAAATTCCACTTCATAAGGATTAGCAGGGTCCTGGCTTACTAATAAGTTTACGAAATGCGCTTTGCTGCGATCTCCCCATAATGTTCTGAAACGAAGTGTCAGATAACCATCTTCGGCAATTGTCACCCAGTCTTTAACCATTTCGACAGGGTCGCTGCCATATACGGAATCGTTATCAACTCCCAGATCCGGAGCTATTTGCTTTGTCAGAATACTGTCGATCCAGTTAATATGAACAGCTTTACTGTATCCTTCACTAGGCTCGTTCACTTCACTGAAATTAACCAGCGCTCTAACTTCTTTATCTCCAAAAGGAGAGGAGGTGATGTTTGCTGGCAACAAGGTAGTTGAATCATCCAATTGCAGGAAAAATGAATTGTCACTAACCGGCTTCACCGTCACAAGTGCGTTCGGGATCAAATACCCATAATGATAATCATCATTATCATCTAAACATGACTGAAAAGTCAAAGAAGTAAACAGAACACTTGTGGTCATTAAAAATAATTTCAACGTCTTCATACTTAATATCACTAAATTATTATGTTTATATCAAAGAAGATGAACAAGTGCTTGAAAATGCTGCAAAACAGGTTGATAAAATATATTAATAAATATCTCGAACGTATGATCTCTCGTTGTAAAGACTTGAAATTTAAGGCCGGCAAATGTTTGCTGAGTTATCTGAACGATGAGAATAAAGAAGAAAATAAATAATCAAAAAAAAATTGGGAAGATGATAGGGGTATTTTCTTTTTTTCTGTCTTAGGTATGAAGTTGAATTTAAAAAGGAAAAAAATGGAAACAGCAAAAAGAGAAAATCAAGCGCCCATGTTGTGGTACTGGAGTGTTCCTGAAAATGGTATGGATATGGAAGATTGCGAAAAGATAGCTAAGGAAAATCTGGCTAATCGACAGAGCAACAGATATAAGGAGATGTATATCGCATTTATTTAGGCGACCAGATACAACGTAAAAAGGCATGTAGCGTATCAAATAAGATCCATACATGCCTTTTTAGTATTTATTAGTACATAGTCGCAAAACATATATAATTGACGTCTTGTTATAATATCGAATAAAATATAGTTCTTATATGAGAATAATTTTTCTGTACTGATTGAAACAAGCAGAAAAAAATAACAAAAATTATTCTATACTCAGAACTAAATAAACCTTATCATTGTTATAATGATACACAGAGCTTAAAAGTAAGATTCTGTAATAATTATGTTAGTAGTATTTGTTTTTTCATATAAGTAGAGTTTGTTATTTGTTTGGTCCGTATGTAACTGTGAAGTTATATACGGATTTTTTATTGGTTATACTTTGATTTGTCTTTTTATTACTGTTTTTATAATTACGATTATGTTTAATAGGAGTTGTAGAACTCTCTAACTCTTGCCTATTTATCTGGATTTAACAGGCTCAATAATTTTTCTCAACATTTATTATCTAAAGAATGTTTTATATGAAATAAGTGTTTTATCTTCGCACCGCGATGAAAAAAATATTGCTGATATTATTATTCCTGTTTCTGCTGTTACTGAATATGCAGGTCAAAATTGAAGATGAAAAAGTTTTGTCTCCGGATGAAACTACTTTTATCTGCAACAAGAAACTGCCGCTACAGGACGAACTGAAGAATTTTGATTTGAATCAGTACCATAATACAGCTTATTGTCCTACCAGTCGTATTCAGGTTTTATCTACCAGATGTGAACGTCCGTTCAAAGTAACTACAAAATTTCTGGAATTCTTTTTATTGAAAGAGCAAAATACGCTGAATAGAATCTCCGAATCTTATTTAACAACACAATCTATAAAATTTTCCACTCTTCGTATGCGATCTGCCCATTGGGTCTACGTATTACGGAAAATCATTATTTAGTTTACTATTTCTTTGCGTCTTTATTTTATTAGTCTGTACAGGATTACTGTCAGACAAAGGTTAACTATGCACTTTAAAGTGTATTATATCAGGATTTTAAATTAAATAATTATGTTAAGTCTATTACTTTCTACCCTGGAAATGATGGCCCTGACCTTCATCATAGGTTTTATTGTAGCCGGTGTGATCAAGATTATTGCAGCCTGGGCTGACTCTTTGGAGTTTCATCATTCTAACAGTGATGAAATGGTACAATTCAGTAAGCTGAATAAATTACGTGCCAAAATCGGTGATATCTTAGGATTGGATGTGGTGAATGAAAATGAAGAAGATCCGGTGGATGATGAACGTGAAGAGTTCCGCCGTGGTGTAAACAGTGACCTTCTCCATATAAAACCTTCCGGATATTATCATGGTGTTAGTCATGGTGCTTCTCATTTGGACCTGATGGATTATTATTATCCGCAGGATACTCGTATTATGTATCTGAAGAAAAAGGAACAGATGATAAGAAAAAACAATACAAACAATAAGGAAAATCCTTCTACCGAAAAATAATAAGATATGGAAAATGTTGATTTTTTAAGCTTGTTTCAAGGATTTGGAACAATGGTTGCTGGTGGATGGATACTGGCTATAGCACGTGTTTTTTTGATTTCCCTTGGTGCCCTGCTTGTTTATCTGGGCTGGAAAGGTGTTCTGGAACCAATGGTAATGATTCCTATGGGTTTAGGAATGGTTGCAATCAATTGTGGTACACTGATCATGCCGGAAGGTGGTCTGGGAAATCTTTTTCTGGATCCGATGCTATCTGATACGGATCAATTAATGAATACTATGCAGATTGATTTCCTTCAACCTGTTTATACACTGACGTTCAGTAACGGTTTGATCGCCTGCTTTGTGTTTATGGGGATCGGTACTCTACTGGATGTAGGTTTTCTACTTCAAAAACCGTTTGCCAGTCTTTTCCTTGCACTTTGTGCCGAACTGGGAACTTTTCTGACTGTTCCCATTGCAAGTGCATTCGGTTTATCTTTAAAAGAAAGTGCTTCTGTTGCTATGGTCGGTGGTGCTGACGGTCCGATGGTGTTATTTACCTCATTGATCCTGGCAAAACATTTGTTTGTACCAATCACAGTGGTTGCCTACTTATATTTGGGACTTACCTACGGAGGTTATCCGTATCTGGTAAAACTATTGATTCCACAACGTTTGCGTGCGATTAAAATGACGACTACGAAACCTCCCAAGAACTACGATGCAAAAGTTAAGCTGGCTTTTTCAGTTATTTTATGTGCTGTCCTGTGCTTTTTGTTCCCGGTGGCCTCTCCCCTTTTCTTCTCCTTATTCCTGGGTGTTGCCGTACGTGAATCGGGTATGAAACATATTTATGACTTTGTTAGCGGACCTTTATTGTATGGTTCGACATTCATGTTGGGGTTGTTGTTAGGTGTATTATGCGACGCGAAGTTATTGCTCGATCCTAAAATTCTGAAATTACTGGTGTTAGGTGTCACAGCATTACTTCTTTCCGGTATCGGAGGTATAATCGGAGGATATATAATGTATTTCATTAAACGTGGTAACTATAATCCGGTGATCGGTATTGCTGCAGTAAGTTGTGTTCCTACAACGGCTAAAGTGGCACAAAAGCTGGTCAGTAAAGAGAACCCGGATTCGTTTATCCTGGGTGACGCCTTGGGAGCGAATATTTCAGGTGTTATTACATCTGCGATTATTACAGGTATTTATATAACAATTATTCCTTACTTGTAATTCATCAGCAGAATTAGAGATAAAAAATAGCCGTTCCGTAAATGGGACGGCTATTTTTATAACTTTGTACGGCGTAAAACAATCTTGTTATGAACAAATATCTAATACATTTTCTGATACTTTTTCTGAGTATCTCTTCAGGAATTTTTGCCCAAAAGAAAATATCTATTCTTGGTGATTCCTATTCTACCTTTTATGGGTATGTTATCCCTGCCGGTAATGCGTGCTGGTATGGCGTTCCCGGGGAAAAGAAAGAGAATGATGTAAAACAGGTGAAAGAAACCTGGTGGTATCGTTTTATCGATGAACATGGGTACAAGTTGGAATGCAATAATTCTTATTCCGGAGCAACAATTTGCCATACAGGGTATGATAAGGCTGATTTTTCAGACCGTTCGTTTGTAACCCGTATGGACAGTTTAGGTAATCCTGATATCATTTTTATCTTTGGTGGTACCAATGATAGTTGGGCTGGCTCCCCTATCGGCCATTTTCAATATGAAAACTGGACAAAAGCCGATCTTTATAATTTCCGTCCGGCTTTCTGTTATTTATTGGACCATATTACCCGATCTTATCCGAATGCCCGGGTTTATAATCTGATGAATACAGAGCTTTCTGAAGATATAACAAACAGTATAAATGAGATATGCTCCCATTATGGAATAACCAATATCCGTCTTCGCGATATCGATAAACAATGGGGACATCCTTCTGTAAAAGGAATGAAAAGTATCAGTGAACAGGTTTGGACTGTCGTTTCACAATAAGTATACAGAGAAATAAATACCGGAGAGACATATAGACAAAAAAATAGCCATCTCAATCGAGACGGCTATTTTTGTATGTAATGAGATGATTATTATTTGTTCATTTCTGCTTCGATAGCTTCCAGTTCCGGACCCATGTTCAAATTATAATAGATACCTCTTAAAGCAACCATATATTCTGATTCAGTCGGTTTCATTTCGTGAGCTTTCTGGAAATAAGGAAGAGCCTGTTTGAATAGATCTTTAGCAACAGCTAATTCTTCCTGATATTTCTTGCTATCATTGATCATGTTAGCTTCACCTTGTTTGTTCACACCCTGGTTGTAGTAGATACGTCCCAGACCTGACATTGAATCGATGTTTTCAGGATTAAGTTCCAATGCTTTCTTGAATGCTGCTTCTGCTTTTGCATAATCCTTGAAACCTGTTTCATAAACGATACCCTGAACATGATAAAGTTGTGAGTTGTTCGGATCTTTATCAATAGCTGTTGACAGGTTTTCGATAGCCTTTTCATTCTGACCTGAACGAATATAAGTATCGATCAAACTCATCAGATAGAAGTCTTCATTCGGGAATTTTGACAAACCTTCTTCCAGAGTATTTAAGTAGCTTACAGAATCTCCAGCCTGCTGAAATTCGTAAGCCAGATACTGATAAACATCATTCTGTCTGAAATCTGTGTCTTTAGCACGAGTCAAAGCCTTGATAGCTGTAGGAGAATCACCCAGCTGAGTAGCAGCAACAGCAGCATAGAACTGAACTGTCATGAATGTAGAGTCTTTTTCTGCAGTCTGAGTTCCTTCAAACATCGGCAATTCAGAGATTTCCAGATATTGATTGAAGAAATCATAAGCTTTCTTGTAATCTTTCTGGTCGAAATAGTAAGCACCACCGTTGAAATAATATACATGATCAGCACTCAGAATGCTCTTGATGTCTTTTGTATATTTAGGTTTGATCTTACCTTTTTCGTTAGGCAGTTGATCCAGTTCGTAAGCCTTCTTGAAATAAGGAAGGATAGCGATCAATGCATCATACATAACCGGTTCGTTCGGTTGTTGTCCCAGGATCTGTTTTGTTCTTTCAGAACTAAACTGCTGATCTTCGATAAAACCTGCTACATACCATGCCTGAGCATCGTCTTTTGTTTCAGGATTTTCCAAAGCTCCCTTGATCAAGGTTCTAGCTTCTGTAAAATCAGGAGTTGCCCCTTTTGCTATACCTTGCGCCTCCTTAACGGCTTTCTTCTGAGCGAAAGAGGCTGATGATGCTGCAACACATAATGCAACTGTTAACAATAATCGTTTCATTGTGATAGTAATTTGAGATTAATATTTCTATTTGTTTAAATTATTCATTTGTTGTCTCTTCAGTATCATTTGCGATATCTTCAGATCCTCCAAACCCGGTTAATTCTTCATTATTTTCATTTTGAGCATCCAGTTCAGCGTTTTCTTCATCCACCTCCTGCTCTTCCGGTTCGGACAGTACCTTACATACCGAGGCTATCTCATCGTTACGTTTACCCAAGTTGATCAGGCGTACACCTTGTGTTGCACGTCCGATAACGTTCAAGTCGGTCACTTTCATACGAATAGCGATACCCGACTTGTTGATGATCATGATATCATTTTCTACTGTAACATTTTTGATGGCAACAAGTTTACCTGTTTTCTCCGTAATGTTGAGTGTCTTAACACCTTTACCGCCACGGTTTGTCATACGGTAATCTTCCACAATCGAACGTTTTCCGTAACCCTGTTCGGAAACGACCAGTACGGTATCGGCTTCCTTGTCCTTGATACATACCATTCCGACTACTTCATCGGAAGGATCGTCATCGAGTGTCATACCTCTTACCCCGGATGCTGTACGTCCCATAACACGAACGGCGCTTTCATGGAAACGGATAGCACGTCCGTTACGGTTTGCGATCAGCACTTCGTTATTACCATTTGTCATACAAACTTCGATCAGACCGTCGTCTTCACGCAATGTGATGGCATTTACGCCATTCTGACGCGGACGTGAATATGCTTCAAGCAATGTTTTCTTGATGACACCTTTCTTGGTACAGAACAACAGATAATGTGAATTGATAAATTCGGTATCGGTTGTCAGTTTCTTTACACGGATGAATGCGTTTACTTTATCATCCGGTTCGATATTCAATAAATTCTGGATTGCTCTACCCTTTGCGTTTTTGGCGCCTTCCGGGATTTCATAAACTTTCAGCCAGTAGCACTTACCTTTTGCCGTAAAGATCAGCAAGGTTGCATGCATAGAAGCCGGATAGATATATTCAACGAAGTCTTCGTCACGTGTTACCGATCCTTTCGCTCCTACTCCGCCACGTCCCTGGGCACGGAATTCACTCAGCGGTGTACGCTTGATATATCCCATGTGAGAAATGGTGATGATCATTTCGTCATCAGCGTAGAAATCTTCAGGATTCAGTTCTTCCGAAGCATATACGATATCTGTTTTACGTTCATCGCCGAATTTCTCTTTTACCTCTTCCAGTTCTCCTTTGATAACGTCCATACGAACATCTTCATTTTCAAGAATTTCTTTCAAACGGGCGATTAACTTTTCAATTTCTTCGTATTCTGCACGAAGTTTATCCTGTTCCAGTCCGGTCAACTGGCGAAGTCTCATTTCAACGATGGCACGTGACTGAACATCAGACAGAGAGAAACGCTCCATCAAACGTTCGATAGCCTCATTCGGACTTTTGGATGATTTGATGATAGCGATCACTTCATCGATATTGTCAGAAGCAATGATCAAACCTTCCAGGATATGTGCTCTTTCTTCTGCTTTCTTCAGTTCGAAGCGGGTACGACGGATAACAACTTCATGGCGGTGTTCGATAAAAGCCTTGATCATATCCTTCAGGTTCAACTGCCTCGGACGACCGTTGACCAGGGCGATATTGTTTACACTGAAAGAAGATTGCAGTGCGGTCAGCTTATACAATTTATTCAGTACGACACCTGAGTTGGCATCACGTTTCACATCGACAACGATGCGCATACCATTACGGTCGGACTCATCGTTTACGTTGGAAATACCTTCAATACGTTTGTCATTTACCAGATCAGCTATATACTTGATCAATTCGGCCTTATTAACAAGGTAAGGAATTTCGGTAATAACAATCTTTTCGTGATTGTTTTCAACTTCAATCTCTGCTTTACCACGAAGGATAATACGTCCTCTACCGGTCTCGAAAGCCTCTTTTACACCGGCATATCCGTAGATCGTTGCACCGGTCGGGAAGTCAGGAGCCTTGATATATTGCATCAGTCCTTCTACGTCGATGTCTCCGCGAGCGTCGATATAGGCAATACATCCGTTGAGCACTTCGGTCAAATTGTGTGTCGGCATATTTGTAGCCATACCAACAGCAATACCCGAACCACCATTTACCAGCAGGTTAGGAATACGAGTCGGCAACACAGTCGGCTCTTTCAGCGTATCGTCAAAGTTCAACTGAAAATCTACTGTATCCTTATCGATATCCCGGAGCATTTCCTCGGCAAGTTTACTTAATCTTGCCTCCGTGTAACGCATAGCGGCAGGACTGTCACCGTCCACAGAACCGAAGTTACCTTGTCCATCGACCAATGTATAACGCATAGACCATGTCTGTGCCATACGAACCATTGCGAAATAGACGGACGAGTCACCATGTGGATGATATTTACCTAAAACTTCACCAACAATTCTCGCAGATTTTTTATAAGGTTTGTCGGATGTATTTCCCAATTCATTCATTCCAAACAAAATACGACGATGAACCGGTTTAAAACCATCCCTAACATCCGGAAGGGCACGTGAAACGATAACAGACATTGAATAGTCAATGTATGCCGATTTCATTTCCTCCTCGATGTTAATCTTAATAATTCTGTCTTGATCAACCATTTAGTTTTATATTAATTACACTCAATATCTCATCTTTTAAAAAGTGCACTAAGGTAACGCTTTTCCCCTTATCACGAAAGTTTTTGCACTGAAATTTTATTATTCAGAAATATTGGGGATTTCTTAAGGAATAATGGCATGAAATTTGTTAGATATATATGGAGAGTTTATTAATTTTGCATTCACAGTACATTATTATAATAGATAAGGATTCATATAATATGAAAAATAATTATTCGAAAAGGCTTATTGACGTTATAGAATATAGCCGCGAAGAGGCCGCCAGGCTTCAGAACAGCTATATAGGGCCGGAACACTTAATGCTTGGTATCATCCGCGACGGTGAAGGCAAAGCCATGCAATTGTTGCATGATTTGCATGCCGACGTATCAGATATAAAGAAAAGGATTGAGCAGGAAATCAAAAATACATTTGAAACCGAAGAGTCCGAACTACACGATATAGCTATCAGTAAGACAACAGAGCGTGTGTTACGAATGAGTATGTTGGAATCACGTTTGTTTAAAACAGACGAGACCGGGACGGAACATCTGTTGCTGGCTATTTTGAAGGAAGAGTTCAATGTAGCCGCAAAAGCATTGGGTGAAGCCGGGATAAATTACCGTAACGTATATAACAGCCTGATAGGCGAAACAAGTATGGACCGTATGGAAGAACTGGAAGAGATCGATGAGATCAGCGACGGTTATACAGATGACGAGGACGATGACGACGAGGATTTCTCTTCCCGTAAAGAAGCTCCCCGCTCCTCTTCCGGAGCCGGTGCTGCACAGCCGAAATCGCCGAACGATACGCCTGTACTGGATAACTTCGGTACGGATATGACACGTGCCGCAGCCGAGAACCGTCTCGATCCGATCGTCGGCCGTGAAAAAGAAATTGAACGTCTGGCACAGATATTGAGCCGCCGTAAGAAGAACAATCCAGTGCTGATCGGTGAACCGGGGGTTGGTAAATCTGCTATCGTAGAAGGACTTGCTCTGCGTATCATCCAGCGTAAGGTATCTCGGGTGTTGTTCGACAAGCGTGTGATCAGCCTGGATATGGCCTCTATCGTAGCTGGAACAAAATACCGCGGACAGTTCGAAGAACGTATCAAAGCGATACTGAACGAACTTTCAAAGAACCCGAATATCATCCTGTTTATCGATGAGATCCATACGATCGTAGGTGCAGGGTCGGCTTCCGGCTCTATGGACGCTGCCAATATGCTGAAACCGGCTTTGGCACGTGGTGAAATCCAATGTATCGGTGCAACGACTTTGGATGAGTATCGTAAGAACATCGAGAAAGACGGTGCTTTGGAACGTCGTTTCCAAAAGGTAATTGTCGATCCGACTACCGCTGAAGAAACATTGCAGATATTGAAAAATATCAAACCACGTTACGAAGAACATCACAATGTGATTTATACCGACGAAGCACTGGAAGCTTGCGTTAAGCTGACAGAACGGTATATCAGTGACCGCAATTTCCCGGATAAGGCGATCGATGCCCTGGACGAGGCCGGTTCCCGCGTACATATATCTAATATTACAGTTCCGAAAAGTATCGAAGAACTGGAAGCGAAGATAGAAGATACGAAAACCGAAAAACTGGCAGCTGTGAAGTCGCAAAACTTCGAACTGGCAGCAAGTTTCCGTGATAAAGAACGTCAGTACTTGTTGCAATTGGAGGCCGCAAAATCCAAATGGGAACAGGAATTGCAGGAACACCGCGAAACGGTGGATGAAGACAAAGTTGCCGAAGTTGTAGCCATGATGTCAGGCGTTCCCGTTCAGCGTATTGCTAAAGCTGAGAACCTGAAACTGCTGGAAATGGCAGAGAACCTGAAAAAGCAGGTAGTCGGTCAGGATGATGCTGTCCAGAAAATTGTAAAAGCGATCCAGCGTAACCGTGTCGGTCTGAAAGATCCGAACAAGCCGATCGGTACCTTTATGTTCTTAGGTCCGACAGGTGTGGGTAAAACTCACCTGGCTAAGAAGTTGGCAGAATACCTGTTTGACTCGGCAGATGCTTTGGTTCGTATCGACATGAGTGAATATCTTGAGAAGTTCGCGGTTTCCCGCCTGATCGGTGCACCTCCGGGATACGTAGGTTATGAAGAAGGTGGTCAGTTAACAGAAAAAGTTCGCCGTAAACCCTACTCTGTCGTATTGCTGGATGAGATCGAAAAAGCGCATCCAGATGTATTCAACCTGTTGTTGCAGGTGCTTGACGAAGGTCGCTTGACTGACAGTCTTGGCAGACGGATTGATTTTAAGAACACGATCCTGATCATGACTTCCAACATCGGAACACGCCAGTTGAAAGACTTCGGCCGTGGTGTCGGATTCAGTTCGCAGGCAGCCGGTGAACCGGATAAGGATTTCTCACGCAGCGTAATTCAGAAAGCGTTGAACAAGGCGTTCGCTCCGGAATTTCTGAACCGTGTCGATGACATTATCATGTTCGACCAGCTTGATAAAGATGCGATCCACAAGATCATCGATATTGAGTTACAGGGACTTTACAAACGTGTGTGTGGTCTGGGGTACGAATTGGTGCTTACCGACGAGGCGAAAGACTTCATCGCAACGAAAGGCTACGACGTACAGTTTGGTGCCCGTCCGCTGAAACGCGCCATCCAGAAATATCTGGAAGACGAAATGGCTGAGCTGATCATCCGTGCTTCTGTTGGCGAAGGCGACAAGATCGTTGTAGACTTCAACAAGGAGGAACAGAAAATAGTAACATCCGTAGAAAAGAAGGAACAGGAATAAGTCGTTTCTTCCGGTAATAAAGTCAAAATGTCAGATAGAACCTATCTGGCATTTTTTTTGTTTATATCGTAACGTCAAACGAATTAGTGTAACATAAAAATATAAAGAAAATGGCTAAACAAGGAAACATTGGTGTTACAAGCGAGAACATCTTCCCTATCATTAAGAAGTTTTTGTATAGTGATCACGAAATCTTTCTTCGTGAATTAGTGTCAAATGCTGTCGATGCGACTCAGAAATTAAAAACGCTGGCATCTGTCGGAGAATTTAAAGGTGAGTTAGGAGATTTAACGGTCCATGTAAGTTTCGACGACAAGATCATCAAGATCTCCGATCGTGGTATCGGTATGACGGCCGAAGAGATCGACAAATATATTAACCAGATTGCCTTCTCCGGTGCTGAAGAGTTCGTAGAAAAATACAAGAACGACGCGGCAGCTATCATCGGACATTTCGGTCTTGGTTTCTATTCTTCTTTCATGGTTTCGAAGAAAGTAGAGATCGTTACCAAATCTTACAAGGAAGGCGCCGTACCTATGAAATGGAGTTGCGACGGTACACCTGAATATACACTGGAAGAAACACAGAAAGAGGATCGCGGTACAGATATCATCCTGTATATCGACGATGAAAACAAAGACTTCCTGAATAAAGACAAGATCAGCGGCTTGCTGACGAAATACTGCCGTTTCCTTCCGGTACCTATTGCCTTCGGTAAAAAGCAGGAATGGAAAGACGGTAAATATGTCGATACCGACGAAGATAATATTATTAATGAGATCACACCGGCATGGGTTCGCAAACCGACCGATATGACCGATGAAGATTATAAGAAATTCTATCGTGACCTCTATCCTATGTCGGAAGAACCTTTGTTCTGGATTCATCTGAATGTGGATTATCCGTTCAACCTGACAGGTATTCTGTATTTCCCGCGTATCAAGAGCAATCTCGACCTGCATCGTAATAAGATTCAGCTTTACAGCAACCAGGTATTCGTTACAGACTCTGTGGAAGGCATTGTTCCTGAATTCCTGACATTATTGCATGGCGTACTCGACTCTCCGGATATTCCTTTGAACGTTTCCCGTTCTTATCTGCAGAGCGACCAGAATGTGAAGAAGATTTCCAACCATATCACCAAGAAAGTGGCCGACCGTCTGGAAGAAATATTCAAGAACGACCGTCCTCAGTTTGAAGAGAAATGGGATAGCCTGAAGTTATTTATCCAGTATGGTATGTTAAGCGATGAAAAGTTCTATGATCGCGGCGCTAAGTTTGCTCTTCTGAAAGATGTCGACGGCAAATACTATACATTTGAAGAATACAAAGCATTGGTTGAAACCAACCAGACAGATAAAGACGGCAACCTGATTTATCTGTATACAACGAATGCCAACGACCAGTACAGCTACATCCAGGCTGCTAAAGATAAAGCCTACAGTGTATTGATCATGGACGGCCAGCTGGATGTACATGTTATCAGCCAGTTGGAACAGAAGTTCGATAAGACTCGTTTCGTCCGTGTAGACAGCGATACGATCGATAACCTGATCCGTAAGGAAAATGTAGGCCAGGTAACATTGGATGAAGATCAGAAGAATGCCCTGCAGGAAATGTTTAAGAGCCAGTTGCCGAAGATCGAAAAGACGGACTTTATCGTTACTTTCGAAGCATTGGGTGAAAACTCAAATCCTGTAATGCTTACACAGAGCGAATATATGCGCCGTATGCGTGAAATGTCTGCTATGCAACCGGGTATGTCATTCTATGGCGAAATGCCTGACAACTACAACCTGGTATTGAATACGGATCATGAACTGGTTAAGAAAGTGCTTTCTGAAGAAGAACAGAACTGCGAAGAGAAGTTGAAACCGATCCTGGCAGACCTGAAAGGTTGGAAAGCTCGTCAATCCGATCTTCGTGACGCTCAGGGTAAGAAGAAGGAAGAAGAGATCACTTCCGAAGAAAAAGAAGACATGACAAATACGAACCATAAGATCGATGAGCTGACATCACAGCGTGATGCTATCCTGGCAGAATATGCAGGCAGTAACAAGTTGGTCAGCCAGTTGATCGACTTGGCTTTGCTTGCCAATGGTATGCTGAAAGGCGAAGCGTTAAGCCAGTTTATCAAACGTAGTGTTCAGATGATCGGATAAATAGTCCTGTCTCTCCGGAAGTTTTTATAACTCACGTTTCAGGTTTCAGTCGTCTTAATATATTATATGTGAGTAGATTATACTGAAACGTTATAAAAAAGGAAAAAAGCCTTGCAGTTTTTTCAAAAAACGACAAGGCTTTTTTTGTTATATACTTAAGGCTTTTCTGAAATAACTCCTGTCCTATTTTTTTCCGTTCACTTCCTGTTTTTTATGGATGCCTAACCATTTTAAAGAAGTAGTTATCCACTTGTCAAGACATAGTGACCCATCGGAAAAAAACATATATGTTTCGTCAACAAAGCATATATGTTTTGAAATCAAAAGTCCCTTATTTTATATTTAAAAGAACTGACTTTTTAAATTCTTTTTCACCTGTCAGTCGGATCGTTTGAAAAACAATTGATCGAGGTGGCTGAAACCTGAAACGTCTCCTTGTGTATAAAAAAATAAGAGAATACTATTTCGTAAGAAAAGAAAAACTTTATGTTATTTATTTTATCTTTGATTGTTCCAATTGTAGATCAATAGTCTTACGAGACTGTTTTTTTATATTGTGATGACATGATTATTACAGTAAAGATTATATATGAAAAAGAACTTTATTTTATTTACGAGTATTTTTTTGCTTTCAGCCACTAGCTGCCAAAAGGATCTAAGAGATGATGTGGATGATTTATTAGAAAGAGTTTCCAAATTAGAAAAAATCTGTGAGCAGGCTAATGCCGACATTGTTGACTTGAAGCAAATTGTTTCGTTATTGGAAGCTAACGATTACATTACCAGTGTAAATGAACTGGCTGACAAAAGTGGATATGCCATTAATTTCCTTAAAGGAAACACCATTGTGGTCAAACATGGTACGAATGGTGATTATCCCGTAATTGGTGTAGATGAGTTAGATGGCATTTTCTATTGGACACAAAAGGTTGGGGATAATTCTGCTTCCTGGGTTTTAGATTCGAATGGCAATAAAGTACAGGCAACTGGGGGAAACGGTAAGACTCCTGTTATCGGCGTAAACTCCAGTGGAAACTGGACTGTAGATTATGGAGAAGGTCCTAAAGAACTTTTAGTTAATGGTAAACCGGTTTCTGCTAAGGGTAAAGACGGACAAAACGGGAAAGATGGAGTAAATGGTACCGACGGAAAAGACGGAGCGAATGGAACCAATGGTAAAGATGGCGTTGATGGCTACTCTCCATTTAAAAGTGTAACGGACAAAGGAGACTATATCGAATTAAAACTAACGACAGGTACTATATTAAAGTTGCCCAAAGAAAATTCTAAAGCAATGAAAATTCTCTTTGATGTAAATGAAAATGGTTTGATTGCAGAAAGAATGTGGGCTGATGAGACAAAAGAGATTATGTATAAGGTAGAAAATCCGGATTCACAAACAACAGTTGATTTTGAAGCAACTAACGGATGGAGAGTTGATCATAATCGTAAAAACAGTTCTATTATTTTAATACCTTTAAAAGCCTGGAACGAAGAAGGGCGCATAATTGTCTCTCTTCTAAAGGACAATAAGCTGATATCGCAATTTAGGTATTCGGTAAAAACAATGCTATTTTGGGATAAAAGTTCTATCAATACAATGCCACAAGTGTTAGAGGCTATAGGTGGTAAGGTTCCTGTGACTATCCAAAATATCATATTTCCTCCCCAGTGGTTCTATAAAAATGCTGTTATAAAAATAACTCCGGTTCTTCGTTATTCCGGTGGTGAAGCAAAAGGACTACTTTACACATTCAAAGGAGAGGATGTAGAGGATATAGAAGAAGGGGATGTAATTACATATGAAACAGGTGCTAATGAAGCAATAAGATCTTCTTTTGATTACATACCTGAAATGAATAAATCCGAACTGTATCTGACTTTCGATGTGGTAATAGACGGCAGAACAGTCAAAATAGATGACATGAAGGTAGCCGATGGGGTGATCGCTACTAACTAAATATGTCTTTACTCTATCTTTTATTTATGGGGCACTGTCCATTGTTTTGTATAGTGCCCCATGAAAATTGTACTGATTATTATTCTTTTACAGCTATCACTTCGATCTCTACCAAACCATTCTTAGGCAAAGTCTTTACGGCAACAGCAGAACGGGCAGGGAAAGCACCTTCGAATTGAGAAGCATATACTTCGTTCATCGCAGCGAAATCACCCATATCTGCCAAAAATACGGTTGTTTTTACGACATCGCTGATATTGTATCCGGCTTCAGTCAGGATCGCTTTTACATTCTTGAAAGCCTGGGCAGTCTGTTCCTTTACGGCTCCTTCCACGAAATTACCGGTTGCGGGATCGATTCCTAGTTGTCCGGAAGCGAACAGCATGTTTCCTGCTTGTACAGCCTGGCTGTAAGGGCCTATTGCGGCAGGCGCATTTGTTGTTGCAATAACTTTTTTCATTGTGTTTATCTTTTTAGTTGTTTTGTTCTTCATTCATACGCTGGCGGACAACTTCATAGATCAGGATAGAGCTGGCTACCGATACATTCAGTGAGCCGATCGTTCCGAACTGCGGTATTTTTACCATACTGTCGCAGATACGCAGGTTATCCATCGAAACGCCTTTATCCTCCGCTCCCATTACGATAGCGACCGGACCGTCATATTTAATAGATGTATAGTTTTCGTAAGCCTTCTCGCTGGCTGCATATACTTTTACTCCGCTTGCCTGGAGGAAACGGATGGATTCTTCAATACTTTTCTCTTTGCAGACAGGCAATACATGCAATGCTCCGGCAGATGTCTTGATTGCATCCGCATTTACCGTAACGCTTCCTTTTGCCGGAATAACAATAGCATCCACACCGGCACATTCGCAGGTACGGGCTATCGCACCGAAATTACGGACATCCGTAATACCGTCCAGCAAGACGATAAAAGGATTTTTCCCCTGTTCGTAAACGAATGGTATAATGTCTTCCAGACGCTGATAAGTGACAGCCGGAATAAAGGCGATCACGCCTTGGTGATTCTTCCGTGTCAGGCGGTCCAGACGTTCAGCCGGTACACGCTGTACAGGAATCTCACGTCCTTTCAGCACTTCAAACAGTTCGCGGGAAAGTTCTCCCTGCAACTCGCGCTTTATAAGAATTTTATCTATTTCCTTATCGGCCTGGATAGCCTCGATCACGGCACGTATGCCGAATACCATTTCGTTTTCTTTCATCAAATATATATTAACTGTATGTTGTCAATTGAATGCGAATGCAAATATACAAACATTATTTACTGTTTCGCCGTTCCTTCACGCCTTGAATAAGAAATAATATTCCGGTGATGATAAGGGCTGAAGAGAGGCCTGTATAAAAAACAGAAATAAAGGAATCGGGTAATAACCGGGAATGACGGATTCCTACTCCTAAAATGATCATAAAAAACATCACAACCCAACCTTTAACATCAAAGAAAGAGAAAGGACAATTCTTTTCTCCTTTTTGAGCGATACGTCGGCTATGCTTCTTGAACAAACGTAGGAATACGAAATTGAGGAACAAGAGGAACACAATAACGGCTTCTCCCACCTTAAGCACAGAGTAATGGGCATCATGCATCCACGTGAGAGTCCCGATCCGGAGAATATTGACTCCGGCTATGATCCATACGCAACCTGCTATAAATAATAATATCTGCTTATTGACTCTGAACATCCGTTTACTTTTACTGCAATGCAAAAGTACGATTTTTAACGATATATCCTAATTTCAACAAGCTATGAAGCCTGCTTTTCACTTTCCAGTTCCTTTATTTCCTTATTCAGGAAAACAGAAAGGATAGTCCTTAAAACAACAATACCGCCAAGGATAGCCAGTTCGTCCAAACTGGGTTCCAGGACGGTTTTAAGAATATCGGAAGCTATCAGCAACTCTAATCCCAATAATAAATAAGTTCCTAATTCAGCTCGTAGCCGACGGATATTGACTGTTGAGTATTGGCCGGTAAACCGCTTGAGTTCATTTCCTAGAAAAGATATAAAAGCAACCAGCGCTCCGTAAGTAACGATCAGTAAACTTACCACGCTGATAACCGTAGCCAGAATATTCAGAAAATGTGTGAACATGAGTTTATTCTTTATAATAGGAACAAACTCATGTTCAGGAAAGTTCACTTAATATGTTTTTAGCTTCTGCGATAAACTTCGGAACGTTTACTTTCCTGTCGCTTGTTCTCTTTTTCCTTCTCTTTTTTATCTTTATCGCGTTTGTCATTATCACGCTTGTCATTACGTTTTTCATTACTGCGATAGCTGTCTCCTCGCTTATCGGATCTTTTATCCCGATCATACCGGTCATTTCCCGGTTTCGATGGTTTATTGAAATGCTGGTTATGATTTGGATTGGGACGATTATGATTGTCAGGGCGCCACTGTCCGTTATCATGATGACCGGGACGATCGTATTTACCCCGATACCATTTGCCATCATCAAAACGTCCATTCCATCGTCCGTTTGAATATTCCCATTGATTATGCCAGTAATGATCTTCATAACACCAGCAAACATCGGACGGACGGTAATTCGGATAATGAGGGTTATTATACCAACCCTGATAATCATGGATGCGCTGCGGACGTTCGCGAACAAAGCGAACATACAGGCGGAACTGCGAAGGAGAAAGGACACGCTGTAATTTACGGTCGCGCTCCATACGCAGATTAAAGATCTTCTTTGCAGACTGGTCCCAGTAACGATAATGTTTACGGGCCTCTTTCTCTATCTTCTGACCATATTTATGTACGAGATTATGATAATCAGCTGCCTGTCTTCCATTCAACCGCATGGCCTGCTCCATCCAGAGGCAACTCTGGCAATGGGGTTCATTCCAACCAAAACTGATCCAAAACTGAGCTTGTCCCGGCAAACTACACAACAAAATCAACAAACATATAAAGCTAATCCGTTTCATGACTTTTCGTTTTTAGTTAGTAATTACTTCTATGACCAGCCAAAGAAGAAATGGTTTAACGGCCTGATCAACGTTTGACCTTCAACAATTCTTTTGCGTTGGCGATAGAAGCTCCGGTCAACGATGCGCCACTCAACATACGGGCAACTTCCTTGATTCGTTCTTCCTTGTTGAGTTTCTTGATCCGGGTTATCGTACGTTCGGACGTATCTTCCTTATAGACAAAGAAATGATCTTTTCCTTTGGCGGCAATCTGAGGTAAATGAGTGATAGTGATTACTTGCATCTTTGATCCCAGATCCTGCATAATATCCCCCATTTTATCGGCGATATCACCGGAAACTCCTGTATCTACTTCATCAAAAATAATAGCTGGTAGAGCTGTGAATCCGGCAATCATTGCTTTTATACATAACATAAGGCGGGAAATTTCACCACCGGATGCTGTTTGAGCAACAGGTTGTAGTTCTCCACTCTTATTGGCAGAGAAAAGAAAACGTATATCGTCCATTCCATCGCTTTCCGGTTCCGGTCTGGCAACAAAATCCACAGCAAAACGAACATTCGGCATTCCCAATGGAATAACCATTTCCACTAACTGTTTGGCTATCGCATTCGATGCTATCTTACGCTGTTCGCTTAAAACGGCAGCCTGTTGGAGTAATTCCTGATAAGAAATATCCAATTGTCCTTTCAGAACATCGATCTGTTCGTCAAAAGAATCTATATCGCGTAATTGTTCAGTATATTTATCCTGTATCGCGATCAATTCTTCCACAGTGGCAACCCGGTGTTTTTGTTCCAAAGTATACAAGGTGTTCAGACGTTCATTTACCCATTCCAGGCGCTCCGGGTTGAATTCAACATCTTCTTTCAGAACATCAGTCTCCGAGGCCAGGTCGTTCAGGTCGATATAAGCAGAGCGCAAACGTTCTGCAATCTCTTTGGCTTTAGGATAGTAACGTTCCAACGAATCGACTGTTGAAAGAGCTTCTTTGATAAGCCGGACACTTCCCTGTTCTTCGCCATTCAGTAATTCGGTTATCTTATATAAGGAACTTTTGATGTCTTCGGCATGGGACAAGGTTTCCAATTCCTGTTCCAGTTCTTCCTGTTCTCCGGCAACCAGACGGGCATCGGTCAGTTGCTCCAACTGAAAACGGATATAATCCTCTTCCTGCCGGTTCTGCCCTGCCTTTTCTTCCAACTCTTTCAATTCCCGTTTCAAAGACTGATAACGCCGGTATTCTTTCCGGTACAGAATCAGAAGTATTTCATTCTCCGCCATTACATCGATCACCTTCAACTGGAAACGGTTATCTCCCAACAACAAGTTCTGATGTTGCGAATGGATATCGATCAGGCGGCTACCGAGTTCCTTCATAACAGTAAGAGGTACAGGGGAATCGTTGACAAACGCACGCGATTTACCGGAAGCGAACAATTCCCGGCGAAGGATACAGATTTCCGGATCATATTCGAGGTCGTTCACATGGAAAAACTCTTCCAACTGATACTTGGATACATCGAAAGTTGCTTCCATCACACATTTATCCGAGCCGTTCTTAATACTCTTCCCGTCTGCCCGTTGCCCGAGCACCAACGATAAGGCCCCTAAAATAATAGACTTTCCGGCTCCCGTTTCACCGGTGATAACCGAAAAGCCGTTATTGAACTGAATATCCAGGCTGTCTATTAAGACAAAATTCTGTATAAATAAAGATTTCAGCATAGTTCTTATTTACTTTTTGAGTGGCTCCAGACGTGTAGTCATTGCCGGATACAGATTGGACAGCATTTTATATCCTTCCTGCTTTTCAGTCGTGGTTGCCTTGGAATAAATGGCAACTACTTCATCCAGTTTGGAATCGGCAAACATTTGCAATAAAACAGAAGTCGGCCGGGTTTTCTTCAATTCCTCCAGGACAGGCAATAAAGAAAGGATCGTAGTACGTCCACGGTCTACATTTGCGGCCATTTCATCGAGGCCTTTGCGATGGTAGTTATACCACATATCGCGGTATCCTTCCGATGCATTTTCAGTCAGCGCGGTCGCTATTGCATGGCGGTTACGGTCACTGTCGAAAGCTTTCCAGCCATTCCATGACATTTGTGCCTGGGCCAGTGTAACGACTTGCTGTGCCTGCTGGTAGAAAGCGCTTCCTCCTTTAGGTGAAAAACTATCGAAATCAAGCCCTAAAATGGTGTACAGATAAAATATGACCGTAGCTGTAAGATTATTGCTCAGAGAATTCTCCGTATATTCCAGCGGTTCGAACTCTGTATAATCAAAATCGAGCTGGGTGTCACGGAAGTTCAGCAACGTAGTTATATAACTTGAATTGTAGACCGGGCGACTTGCCTGAACCTGTAATTCCGCCTTGAAGCTGTTATCAGAAGGCATTTCATTGATAATGATATTAAAAGTACAGTCAATCCGTTCGTTGATACCGAAGGTCGCATCCGTCCATTTCCGGTTATTGATAAACTCGATCAAAGCATTCTGCAATGTAGTAAATACCTGCTTGTTAGTACCCTGGATCTTATCACTATTGATTTTGACCTGGGCATTAAACTCATTTGCTTTATCTTGCGCTTTACCGATAAAAGGAATCGTTCCCAACAGGAACAGGAATAACAGTCTTTTAATCATTTTCATTTCAATAATGTTGCCAACTTGTTTACGATATCAGCAGCTACCCCTTGTTTTGATTTCAACGGATAACTGGTCAATTCTCCCTGATGGTCGATAATGGATATCTTATTGGTATCGCAACGGAAACCGGCACCAGCATCACGAAGTGAATTCAACACGATGAAATCGAGATTTTTCCGCTTCAACTTGCTTTCGGCATTTGTGGCTTCATTGTTCGTTTCCAAAGCAAAACCGACCAATACCTGCCCTTCCCGCTTGATTGCCCCCAAAGAAGCAGCAATATCCTTATTCGGGACCAGATGCAACGTCATCTCTTCTTTACTTTCACGCTTGATCTTTTCATCCGCCTGTACCTCCGGACGGTAATCGGCTACTGCCGCACATAAAATACCGGCATCCGCATCCGGAAAAGCTGCTATAGCTGCCTGATACATTTCTTCGGCTGACTCCACATCCACCCGATGTATGTTCGGATGCACAGTCGTCAACGATACCGGACCGGCTATCAATGTTACCTCCGCTCCTTGCTGTGCACAAGCTTCCGCCAATGCAAATCCCATCTTCCCGGAAGAATAGTTACCTATAAAACGTACGGGATCAATCTTTTCGTACGTCGGACCGGCTGTTATTACAATCTTTTTTTTTTCAAGGGCCGTTTGGGGAACAAAAAACTCTTCCAGAACGGCAATGATCTTATCCGGTTCTTCCATCCTGCCTTTACCTACTAGATGGCTTGCCAGTTCGCCTTCAGCAGGTTCAATGATATGGTTTCCGAATGAACGGAGACGGTCCAGGTTCTGCTGTGTCGAAGGGTGGGCGAACATATCCAGGTCCATTGCCGGTGCGATGAAAACGGGTGCCTTACATGACAGATAGGTGGTCACCAACATATTATCGGCTATTCCGTTCGCCATCTTGCCGATCGTCGAAGCCGTTGCCGGAGCGATCAGCATCGCATCAGCCCACAAACCCAGATCGACATGGCTGTGCCAGGAACCGTCACGGTTAGAGAAAAACTCACTGATAACAGGATTACTGCTTAACGCAGAGAGGGTTATGGGGGTAATAAACTCTTTTCCCGCCGGGGTTATCACAACCTGCACTTCAGCTCCTTTTTTGACTAATGCACGGATAATATAGGCTGCCTTATAAGCCGCTATACTTCCTGTTATTCCTAGTATGATATGTTTACCTTTCAGCATCTTTCTCCTTATAAACGCAACATCAGAATGTCGCGTGTTACCTTACTGTCAATATTATGATGTTCACCCAAATGCCAGCCTTGTTTATCCACCGGGGCTGAGAGTGCATCCAGATCGCTTTCTTTAATACCGCATTCGCTCAAGCGGGTTTTCAGCCCCATACGGCGGAAAAAGTCTTCGCAGGCTGTAATTGTTTTACGGGCACGTTCTTCTTCCGTCCCTTCGGTTATGCCGAAAACGACTTCACCCATACGGGCCAGTTTCACCTGTTTTTCCTTGAACATATAAGTCATTACACCCGGCAGAAGAATAGCCAGTGTTTGTGCATGGTCCAAACCGAACTGAGCTGTCAAAGCATATCCCATACGATGAGAAGACCAATCCTGCGGAACACCCTGGCCGATCCATACGTTCAATGCATTGGTCGCTGCCCACATCAGGTTGGCACGGATATCGTAATCATGCGGATGATCCAAAACTTTTATGCCTTCTTCATAGATCACCTTCATCAGACCTTCGGAAAAAGCATCCTGTACTTTGGCATTGACCGGATAAGTCAGATATTGCTCCACGACATGGATGAAAGAATCCACAACACCGTTAGCAACCTGTCTTGCCGGTAGTGAATAAGTCACTTCCGGATCGAGTACGGCAAACTGAGGGAATACCATAGGACTCGCGAAATTCAATTTCTCACGGGTTTCCACACGTGAAATAACAGAACGTTCGTTCATTTCAGAGCCGGTTGCCGATAACGTCAGTACAACGCCTAAAGGTAATGCCTTTTTAATAACACCTCCTTTGGAGAGAATATCCCAAGGTTCGCCTTCATAATAATAAGCCGCTGCAATAAACTTGGTAGCATCGATAACGGAGCCACCTCCTACTGCCAGCAGGAAATCAATATTTTTTTCTTTAACGATCTCCACTGCTTTCATACAGGTTTCATAATGCGGATTGGCTTCGATACCCGGAAATTCGGTTACTTCAAAACCCTTCAGCGCATTTGTTACCTGGTCATAGATACCGTTTTTCTTAATACTGCCGCCTCCATAAACCATCAGCACCTTGCTTCCGGTAGGGATCAAAGCGGATAAACGTGCAATTGTGCCTTTCCCGAACACTACTTTTACAGGATTGGCAAACTCAAAGTTATTCATTGCTGTTATTTCGAATTAAAACCTCTCAATTTGATTTCGGTAAGCACTTTTTTCGTATTCAACGGGAAATCGCCATTCATGATCCAGGAATAATATCCCGGGTCGTTCTTCAACACTTCTTCTACCAGTTTTCCTCTGTATTTACCGAAATTGATGGTTTCCTTACCATCTTCATTGTAAACCATACGGCCTGCAAAATCCACATTATTGGTGAAGCTGGAATATTTGGAAAGAAATTCTATATCATTCTGCAAATCATCCGGATAACGATCAAGTTGTGCTTTTAATATCTCATAAGTCGCCATTGTATCAGCTTCTGCGGTATGGGCATTCTCCAGGCTCTTATCGCAATAAAACTTATAGGCAGCAGAAAGTGTGCGCTGTTCCATCTTATGGAAAATAGTCTGTACATCGACAAACTTGCGCTTGTTCAGATCGATATCCACTCCGGCACGAAGGAATTCTTCAACCAGTAAAGGAATATCGAAGCGGTTGGAATTATATCCGGCCAAATCACAGCCTTCGATCTGTGCAGCCAGCGATTTGGCTATCTCTTTAAAAGTGGGGCAATCTTTTACGTCTTCATCCGTGATGCCGTGGATCGCCGTCGATTCCGGTGGAATGGGCATTTCCGGGTTGATACGTCTCGTCTTACACTCTTCTTTGCCGTTAGGGTGAACCTTTACAAAAGAGATTTCAACGATACGGTCTTTAACAATATTTATACCCGTAGTCTCCAGGTCGAAGAAGACTAACGGGTTTCTCAGATTTAATTGCATTTTTTATTTATTAGTCATTCAACATCATTGGCATAAGCAGCATCAGTTGGTCTTCGTTCTCTTCATTTTCTGCAGGAACGATCAGACCGGCACGTGAGGGGTCTGCCAATTCAAGAATTACTTCTTCCGAATTGATATTACTTAATATTTCAATCAGATAGGTTGCCTTGAAACCGATATTCAGTTCTGTCCCGTCGAACTGGCAAACGATCTTTTCTTCTGCGGAAGTAGAAAAATCTATATCCTGTGCAGATACGACCATTTCACTCTCCTTCAACTGCAACTTAACCAGGCTGCTTGCCGGATTAGAGAAAACAGAAACACGCTTCAAAGCATTCAGGAAGGATACACGGTCAATCGTTACCTTGAACGGATTATCTTGTGGAATTACACTGTTATAATTCGGATAACGACCTTCGATCAGGCGGCAAACCATTTCAAAGTTTGTACAATTCACATAAGCATTGTTGTCGTCGAACTTGATATTAACCATTTCAGTTTCCTTACCCAGCAGATTCTTTAACAGGTTAGCCGGTTTCTTCGGTAATATAAAGGAAGCTCTTTCCGGTGATTTCACCGACAGGTTACGCAAACGCACCAATTTATGTCCGTCTGATGCCACAAATGTCAGGTCATCCGTATGGATATCAAAATAGATACCATTCATAACCGGACGAAGTTCATCGTCTGCCGTAGCAAAAAGAGATCGGCTGATACCATTCAGTAACATCTGTGAATCTACAGTAATGGCGATCGCATTATCGTTCAACGGTTTTTGTTGCGGATAAGTATCCCCTTTCTGACCGATGAAATTGTATTTACCGTTCTGGAAATGAATAAAGATCTCCAGATTCTCGTCGTTGATATCAAAAGTTAGCGGTTGCTCCGGCAGCTCTTTCAGAGGATCGAGCAGGATCTTGGCAGAAACGGCGAAAAGTCCGGTTCCTTTTGCATTCATCACTTCAACAGAAGTAACCAGACGTGTTTCAGCATCCGAAGCTGTTATAGTCAGTTTATTACCATCAAGGTCGAACAGGAAACTGTCGAGGATCGGTAAAGAATTCTTAGACGCAATAACTTTGCTGATAGACTGCAAACGGGATAACAGCGCAGTGCTGGATACATCAAATCTCATGGTTCTTAATTGTTTATATTATTAATTTTATTATTGTACATTATTTAGTGACGCATCGTCAACGCCCATACAAAAGTAAAAAAATATTTGATTCTATCCATTATAATCTCCGTTACTTTTCTCTTGATAGAAAAGTAACCAAAAGATCAAGCCAAAAGTAACATACTAAATATGAAAACAAAAAAGAGGTCCTTCATGACGAAGAACCTCTTTTCTATATCTCTTATTACGAAAGATTATTTCGCGAAATAATCTTTTACTGCTTCGTTAGGAATCATTTCTTCCTGGAAGATGTAAGCACCAGTTTTCGGAGACTTAACCATTTTGATTACTTTTGAATAAGTACGGCCGTCACCTTTCTTAAATGTTGCAACTGCTTTTTTTGCCATCGTTTAAAATCTCCTATTACTTAATTTCTTTGTGTAAAGTCATCTTCTTCAGAATCGGATTGTACTTCATCAGTTCCAATCTCTGAGTTGTATTTTTTCTATTCTTTGTAGTGATGTATCTGGATGTACCCGGCATACCACTTTCTTTGTGTTCAGTACATTCCATGATTACCTGAACTCTGTTACCTTTTGCTTTCTTTGCCATTTTTTCTTTTCCTCCAAATTAAGCGTTTAAATAACCTTTTTCAGCTGCTTTTTTAATTGCTGCATCTAAGCCAAGCTTATTGATAGTACGCAAGCCTGCGGCTGAAATATTCAGGCTAACCCAACAATCTTGTTCTACCCAGTAGAACTTTTTAGTAAACAGGTTAACATCAAACTTACGTTTCGTTCTTCTCTTAGAGTGAGAAACGTTGTTGCCAACCATTGCTTTCTTTCCGGTAATTTGACAAATTTTAGACATTGCTATCTTCTTTTTTTATTAACGCAATAAATTAATTACAACTCCTGCTATCTGTCTTCCCTTCCGAACTAGCATCATGATCAGAACGAAGATTCTAATAGAGTTTCTCTCTTTACAGGGCGCAAAGGTAAATATTATTTTTGATTCTACCATACAAATCTCCGATAAATTTCACCTATACTTACATATATACTCCCGTGCAACAAAAATACAACTTTATTGGTTTTACTAATAATAATAAACATAAATACTTACGTAAAAATGGCTAGAAATTTTAAAGAAGCAGTAGAACACAGGAGAACATACTATCACATCACTAACAGCTCTCCTATTTCAGACAATGAGATTAAAGAGATCATCGCATTTGCAGTGAAAAACGTACCTTCCGCTTTCAACTCGCAATCGTCACGGGTCGTTCTTCTTTTAGGAAAGAACCATAAGAAGTTCTGGGATATCACAAAAGAAGCATTAAAAGCGATTGTTCCGGCAGAAGCATTTGAAAAAACGCTTGCAAAGATCAATACCAGCTTCGATTGCGGGTACGGAACTATTTTATACTTTGAAGATATGGCAGTAGTGGAAAACTTACAGAAAGCTTTTCCGACCTACAAAGATAATTTCCCAATCTGGTCGCAACAAACTTCCGCCATGCACCAGTTCGCTATCTGGACGATGCTGGAAGATGCCGGTCTGGGTGCTTCCCTGCAACATTACAATCCATTGATCGATGAAATGGTGCAAAATGAATGGAAACTCGACCCGAACTGGAAGCTGATCGCACAAATGCCGTTCGGTACACCGACCGAAGGACCGGGAGGAAAAGAATTCGACCCGATGGGAGAACGTTTCCTTACTTTTGAATAATTAAAACGAAAGGTTATGAAATATGACATAGCCATTATCGGAGGAGGACCCGCCGGCTATACAGCCGGTGAACGGGCCGCCGAGAATGGATTAAAAACAATACTCTTTGAAAAGAATGCCATTGGCGGAGTCTGCCTGAACGAAGGTTGTATTCCTACCAAGACATTATTATATTCAGCAAAAATACTGGATAGCATAAAGAGTGCTTCCAAATATGGAATACAGGCAGATGATAACCCGGGGTTCGACCTCGGCAAGATCATCGCACGAAAAAATAAGACCGTAAAGAAACTGACACTGGGTGTGAAAGCCAAATTGAACGGAAACGGTGTAACAATCGTGCAGGGTGAAGCTTTGATCCGGGGAGAAGAAGAGGGATACATCCTGATCCAATGCGGTGAAGAAGTATTTGCGGTAAAAAATATTTTGCTCTGTACCGGTTCGGAAACCGTCATTCCACCGATAAAAGGACTGTCGGATATTGCCTACTGGACATCGAGAGAGGCTCTGGACATAAAAGAGCTGCCCCGTTCGGTCGCCATTATCGGCGGCGGAGTGATCGGCATGGAATTCGCATCCTTTTTTAACAGTATGGGTGTAAAAGTAAAAGTCATTGAGATGATGCCCGAAATACTCGGTGCGATGGATAAGGAAATATCCGCCATGCTCCGAACAGAATACACCAAAAGAGGTGTTGAGTTCTTTCTTGAAACCAAGGTTATTGAAGTCACTTCCGACAGCGTGATCGTTGAAAAAGACGGAAAGACGGAAACGATCGAAGCAGATAAAATACTGGTCAGTGTCGGGCGAAAAGCCAATACAGCGAATCTGGGTCTTGAAACCATTGGCATCGAACTCTTGCGGAACGGCGTAAAAGTAAATGAATACATGCAAACCTCCCACCCCAATGTCTATGCCTGCGGAGACGTCACCGGTTTCTCCATGCTGGCCCATACGGCATACAGGGAAGCGGAAGTTGCCATCAATCATTTGCTGGGACATGACGACCGGATGAGTTATAAAGCGATTCCGGCTGTCGTTTACACCAATCCGGAAGTCGCCAGTGTCGGGAAAACGGAAGAAGAGTTGCAGGCTACCGGCAGTATATATAATGTAGTAAAGATACCGATGACCTATTCCGGCCGTTTTATGGCAGAGAACGAAGGAATCACCGGTTTATGCAAACTGATCACCGATACGGACGACCGTATCATCGGTTGCCAACTGCTGGGAAACCCGGCTTCCGAAATCATTATTATAGCCGGTATCGCTATCGAAAACGGTTTCACGACGGAAGAGTTCAAAAAGAATATCTTTCCCCATCCGACAGTCGGGGAAGTCATTCACGAAAGTTTATATATGTAATGCTCTGCATTCACAACACCCATACAGACGCCTGGTTCAATCTGGCAGCAGAAGAGTATCTTCTGAAGAATTTCTCTGAAGACATTTTCATGTTATGGCAGAATGAACCGGCCGTCGTTATCGGTAAATATCAAAATATATGGGCGGAAGCAGATCTTGAATATGCCGGACAAAAGCAAATCAAACTGGCGCGCCGTTACTCCGGCGGAGGTGCCGTATATCACGACATGGGCAATCTGAACCTTTCTTTTATCGAAAACAGCAGTCAGATCCGCCCGACCGGATTTACCAACAACATCATAGATTTCCTGGAGACTTACGGTTTGCATGCCTACTCCGACGAAAGACAGGGCTTGACTATCGACGGTCTGAAAGTATCCGGTAGCGCACAAGCCATCCATAAACGGAGGATGCTGCACCATGCCACTCTTTTGTTTTCCACCGATCTGGAAACGCTCGAACATGTGCTTTGTCCATCGATAGAATATACTACCGGACATGATACGGCAGCCCGTCCCTATTTCGTTCCGTCGGTAAAAAGTCCGGTGACCAATCTGTGCGGCAAACTGCCTGTCCCCATCACCATCGACAAATTCAAGCAGTCTTTGCTGGCTTATTTCTCTGCGCGCAGCACAGCCTTCCGACCATACAAATTCACAGACCAGGACCTGGAGGAGATTCGGTTGTTAAGGAATAAAAAATATGCTGACGAAAACTGGATATTCAATACTTACACCCTGTAATATAGAACTTTCCGTATCTCTTCCTTGTTCCATTATAACAATAGAACAGACCGAAATATTCACGGTCGATTTATTTATCCGGCGATAACAAAAAGAAATAAATTAATTATACTATGGCTACATTCGAAATAAAAATGCCCAAACTGGGCGAAAGTATTACAGAAGGAACCATTATTTCCTGGTCTGTAAAAACAGGTGATTTCATCAAAGAAGACGATGTACTTTTCGAAGTAAGTACGGCAAAGGTCAGTGCGGAAATACCTTCCCCCGTTGCCGGAAAAGTACTTGAAATATTATTCCAGGAAGGCGACACGGTTGCAGTAGGTACAACAGTCGCAGTAATCCTGCTGGAAGGTTCGGAAGAAGAGGAAGCACCCGATCATACAGCTTCAGAACAAAAAGTTGAAAAAGAAACGACAGCCGCTGCTCCTGCCGGGAATAGCAACACGATATCTTCGGCACCGGTGCCTAAAGCACAAGCCGCCCAGGAAGACGGGAGATGGTATTCGCCTGTCGTACTCCAAATGGCCCGCGAAGCCAATTTGTCGCAAGAGGAACTGGATCAGATTCCCGGAACAGGTTACATGGGACGTTTGAGCAAAAAAGATATGAAAGATTACCTCTCCGGAAAGAAAAATACCGCTTCGGGAACGAAAGTGCAGCAGCCCTCACAGGCAGTATCGGCCAGCAAACCGGAACCTGCTCCACAAAGCAAAGCAGCTTCTGCAACTCCGGTTACTTCTGCCCCATCCGCTCCGGCTTCTGCTCCGTCAATACCCGTATCGGCAAACGGCGAGGACAAAATAGTCGAGATGGATCGTGTCGGCCGGATCATTGCTGATCATATGGTCATGTCGAAGAACGTCTCACCTCATGTCACAACGGTTGTGGAAGTAGATGTAACCAAACTGGTTCAATGGCGCTCCCGCACAAAGGATGTATTCCGGAAACGCGAAGGTATCAGTCTGACCTATATGCCGGCCATCACGGAAGCGACAGCTAAAGCTCTAGCCGAATTTCCGCAGGTTAACGCCTCTGTCAACGGCTATCAGATCATTCTGAAAAAGCATATCAATGTAGGAATAGCAGTTTCACTGGATGACGGCAATCTGATTGTCCCGGTCGTACGTGATGCCGACAAGCTGAATCTGAACGGCCTTGCCGTTGCCATCGATTCTCTGGCCAATAAAGCACGTGCCAATAAACTTGCGCCGGATGATATACAAGGAGGAACTTTCACGATCACTAACTTCGGTACATTCAAGAACCTGTTTGCCACTCCGATCATCAATCAACCGCAGGTGGCCATCCTGGGTGTCGGTTATATAGAAAAGAAACCGGCTGTCATTGAAACACCTGAAGGCGACACGATCGGAATACGCCATAAGATGTATCTGTCCCTGTCATACGACCATCGTCTTATCAACGGTGCTTTGGGCGGTGCTTTCCTGCGCTACATTGCCGATTATCTGGAAAACTGGAATCTTTAATAATTAAATTACTCAAACATGAAAAAGTACGATATAAAGACTACGGATAAAGAAACCCTGAAAAAGTGGTTCTATCTGATGACACTTGGCCGGGCTCTCGACGAAAAGGCCCCTGCCTACCTGCTACAATCGTTAGGTTGGTCATATCATGCTCCATACGCCGGACATGACGGGATTCAACTTGCGATCGGGCAGGTTTTCAAAAAGGGAGAAGATTTCCTGTTCCCCTATTACCGGGACATGCTCACGGTATTATCGGCCGGAATGACTCCTGAAGAAATTATACTGAACGGTATCTCTAAGGCGACCGACCTGACTGGTGCCGGACGGCATATGTCGAACCACTTCGCCAAAACGGAGTGGAATATAGAAAATATCTCTTCCGCAACAGGTACACACGACCTGCATGCGGCTGGTGTCGGACGTGCGATGGTTTACTACAAACACAAAGGAGTTGCTATCACTTCCCACGGTGAATCCGCCACTTCCGAAGGTTTCGTGTATGAAGCGATAAACGGTGCCAGCACGGAACGCCTGCCGGTTATCTTTGTTATTCAGGACAACGGGTACGGCATTTCTGTTCCGAAGGAGGATCAGACAGCTAATCGAAAGGTGGCTGATAACTTCTCCGGTTTCAAAAACCTGAGGATTATCCATTGTAACGGTAAGGACGTATTCGACTCCATGAATGCCATGACGGAAGCAAAAGAATATGCCCTGAACCGTACACCGGTAATCGTACAGGCAAACTGTGTCCGTATCGGTTCACATTCCAATTCGGATAAACATACTTTATACCGCGATGAAAACGAGCTGAACTATGTAAAGGCAGCCGACCCTTTGTACAAATTCCGCCGTATGCTTCTCCGTTACAAACGATTTACGGAAGAAGAATTGAAGGAGATAGAAGACAAAGCAAAGAAAGACCTGAGCGCAGCCAACCGGAAAGCATTGGCCGCACCCGATCCGGATCCTGTCACCGTCACTGACTTTGTTTTGCCCGAGCCTTATATCCCTACCAAATATACGAACGGCATACACGATGAAAACGGAGAAAAAGAAACATTGGTCACCGCCATCAACAAAACACTGAAAGCAGAATTCCGTCACAACCCGGACACGTTCATCTGGGGACAGGATATTGCCAACAAAGAGAAAGGCGGCGTTTTCAATATCTCAAAAGGAATGCAGCAAGAGTTCGGCGATGCCCGTGTCTTCAATGCCCCGATTGCCGAAGACTATATCGTCGGTACGGCCAATGGTATGTGCCGCTTCGATCCTAAAATCCATGTTGTAATAGAAGGGGCCGAATTTGCCGATTACTTCTGGCCCGCAGTAGAACAGTATGTGGAATGTACCCACGAATACTGGAGAAGCTACGGACGGTTCACTCCCAACATCACGCTTCGTCTGGCTTCCGGAGGTTATATCGGAGGAGGTTTATATCACTCCCAGACTATCGAAGGGGCGCTGACTACGTTGCCCGGTGCACGGATCGTCTATCCTTCTTTTGCCGATGATGCTGCCGGTTTACTCCGGACGAGCATGCGGTCGAAAGGCTTCACCTTGTTTCTCGAACCGAAAGCTTTATATAATGCAGTTGAAGCATCTGCCGTCGTTCCCGATGATTTTGAAGTCCCATTCGGCAAGGCACGCATCCGCCGGGCAGGCGACGATATGAGTATCATTACATATGGTAATACCACTCATCTCTGCCTGAATGTTGCCGAACGGTTACAGAAAGAGCATAACAGGAATGTCGAAGTGATCGATCTCCGTTCGCTTATTCCGTTGGATAAAGAGACTATTTTTGAATCCGTTAAAAAGACCAGTAAAGTACTGATCGTACATGAAGACAAAGTGTTCTCCGGTTTTGGAGCCGAAATTGCCAGTATGATCGGTGCCGAGTTGTTCCAATATCTGGATGCCCCGATACAGCGTGTCGGTTCGATCTTTACCCCCGTCGGATTCAATCCGATACTCGAGAAGGCTATCCTTCCCAATGAGGAGAAGATATATAAGGCGGCTAAAGAACTATTGGAGTATTAAGATAACAGAAAGGCAGTGTCTGGTAATGCCACTATTATGGCACGACTCTGCCAAGGTAATGGCATAACTCTGCCATAGGTATGGCACAACTCTGCCAATACAGTGGCAGAGTCTTTTGGTCAGGACAAAACCAATCCTTTGTTACGGGTTCAGGTCTGATAAGATTAGAAACAATTAATAAAAACAAGCAATGAAAAAGATAGGATTATTTTACGGGACTGCTACAGCTAAGACTGCTGCAGTTGCCCAAAAGATAAAGGAAGCGTTCGGAGAAGATATTGTCGATATAATTCCGGTAGAACGTTCCGATGAAAAGGAGTTTAATGCATACGACCATATCATTGCAGGCTCATCCACTTGGTTTGACGGAGAACTGCCGACATACTGGGACGAGACCCTCCCCGAACTGGCAACGCTCGACCTGCAAGGGAAGAAAGTCGCCCTCTTCGGACTGGGTGACCAAAAGAAATATCCGGATAATTTTGCCGATGGAATCGGTATTCTGGCAAGAGCATTTACCGAACGAGGGGCTACCCTGATCGGTAAAACATCGACAGATGGTTATCATTTCAGCCGTTCCGAAGCCGTCGAGAACGGACAATTCCTCGGCCTGGTGATAGATATAGAAAACCAATCCGATAAAACGAACGAAAGGATACGGAAATGGGTGAAACAAATAAAGACAGAGTTCGAGAAAGGCGCACCTTCTTCCGATGAAGAATTTAATTGTTGAGCCGATAAAATAAATCTCCCGGTGAATGTTCTCTTTACGGGAACAATCAACCGGGAGATCATTATTTAATTATTCTTGTTCTTCTTCAGAAGCCTTATAGAATCCGATCTCCGATAACTGAGGAAGATCTCTCGACTCCGAAACCACAATCCGGACTTTATTGCATCGGACAGGGGCAAACCGTAGAATCCGTTTATATCCGACAGTTGTCCCTTCTGTTATCATTTGCCAGGTATCGCCTACCTGACATTCCAGTGTAAAGCGTTCGATCCGTTGACCTTCCGTTATATTTTCCTGTAAAAGAAGGCGGTCGAACTCCTCTTCCCCTTCAAAGGATATTTCTATCGTATTTGTTTTTCCGGAACCTTGCCAATAGGTTTCCAGCCTGCCATCAGTTAAATCTCCGATTTCACCGATAGACGAAACAGCATTCTCCAACAGATTTTTTTCAAATGTCTTTCCCAGTATCCGCTTCATATTCATTAATGAAGAAATGTCATTCTCATGGATCAATCCCCGTTTGTCAGGAGGCAGGTTCAATAGCAGCAATGAGTTCTTCCCTATCGAACTGTAATAGATATCGATCAACTTTTGAGGTGTTTTCACCGAAGTATCTTCCGATGCATGGTAATACCAGCCCGGACGGATCGAAACGTCTACTTCGGATGGATACCAGATCACTCCCCTGGCGTCAGCCAATAAAGTACGGCTTCCCAAATCCTGTGCCATCTTATCTCCTTCCGGCAGGAAAGTACCGCTGCCGGTTTCTTGCTGGGACGACTCCGCAATAGCTGTCAGGCTGGATACTGCTGCCGGCAATACACTCCACTCCGTATCACGTCCGTAACCGCTTTCCGTTCCTACCCATCTCACATCCGGCCCCATAACAGCAATGACAGCCTGAGGTTGCAAGCGACGGATCAGTTCATAATAACGCATGAAATCATATTCCTGTTTTTTCCCGTTCGGCCCTTCACCACAGGCTCCGTCAAACCATACTTCGTCAACACGGCCATATTGCGTCAACAACTCTGTAAGCTGGTTGACAAAATAATCATTATATTGCTCCGTTCCATAATCCGGATGATTCATATCCCAGGGAGAAAGATAAACGGCAAACTTCAGGCCGTATTCCTTACAGGCATCAGCTACTTCACGAACCAGGTCACCCTGCCCGTCTTTCCAGGGAGTAGATGCTACCGAGAAATCGGTATATGCCGAAGGCCATAGACAGAAACCATCGTGATGCTTGCAGGTTAGCAGAATCATTTTCATGCCCGCATCTTTCGCTGTCCGTGCCCATTGCCTGGCATCGAGTTCTGTCGGATTGAAGACAGACGGATCTTCTTTCCCCGTTCCCCACTCTGCATCGGTAAAGGTATTTACACCATAGCAGATGAAACAGGTAAACTCCATCTGCTGCCATTCCAGCTGACGTTCGGAAGGTACGACATGAGCTGCTAAACGGGCCTTTTCATCCGCCGTAACTCCTTCCGGGAACAGGCAGGAGGTGACATATATTTCTTTCTGTTGGTTCCCGCAGGATAATAAAGAACAGAAAGCAAGTCCCAATAATAAGTTATTCAAATTCTTCATATAGTAATTTCCGGTTCATTTGTTATTCCTGATCATCTCTCCTACTTCCTGAAGTACCTTCCGGTCTGTTTCTCGGATATTACCATTATAATCCGGTCCCACATTCAGGGAAAAGATATTGCCGTATTTGACTGCTTCCTTATAATCATCATATATCTTTTCTGCCGGATAACACAAGGAATCGTGTTCAGGCAACGAATAGAACCAGTCTGCTCCCCCTTTATGAGGCGGTAACAGCGGATAAGTAAATTCAGCCACCAGATAGCCATCATACGACTTCTCATTCTTTCCGGCATCTTCTACCCATGTCAGGTCGTCGCCTCCCAACGGACCGGCACATCCTCGTTCACGTAAACTCAAACGTCCCGAAGGAGCACCATGATTGTAACCAGCAAAACAATCCGGCTGGAACTGATGTACCCATTCAGTCGTTTCCTCATGTGATAAACCTCCGTCCCCTACAGCATGGTCGAACCATATAAACTCGATCGGACCATAACGGGTCAGCAATTCTTTCAGTTGAGCTTTTTTCATTTCCGGGTCACTTCCGCCTTTCTGACTTTGTCCCCGTTCGGCTCCCGGCCAGTTCCAGTCTCCTTCAGAGAAATAAAGAGCCAGTTTGATCCCATATTTATCGCAGGAAGCACGCAGTTGTTGTAAAACATCTGTCTTTAACGGAGCATTGGTCACTTTCAGTTCGGTTGTTTGTGTATCCCAAAGACAAAAGCCGTCGTGATGCTTGGTCAGAAATAGGATATAATTCATTCCGGCCTCTTTTGCCGTCCTGGCCCACTGGTCCGTATTGCAGGATGTGGCTCTGAAGAATGAGACATCATGGGGTTCGCCCGTCCATTCTTTTCCGGAAAACGTACTGTACGACCAACAGATAAACATACCGAAACGGAGTTCCGATACTTCTTTTGCCCGGACAGAATCGGGCAAGGCTTTCTTCCGGCCACAACCACTGAACAGTAAAGACAAGATCATACACCAGAGATACAGATTCCCAACTATTGTTTTCATGATGTTAGAATTAGAATTTAGTACCGGCAAAAATAAATAATCCGTTTTATATACTCATTGTATAATTTTTGGCTATTATTGTAGAATCTTATTCCAGACTATAACATTATGATCCATTTAAACCATACAATCGATGTGCTTACCGGAGGAACTTATTCAGGCAACAGTTCATGGAATAAAAAGCATTCGGACATAGATAACTGTTTCAAGCTATACCAGATCACAGACGGAGAACTGTTCCTTACCGATGAAAACGAGGAATTTCTACTGGAAAGCGGAAATCTATACTTTATTAACGGTAGTAAACTGGTATCGCAACAATGCAGGAAATCGTTCTCTACGCATTGGCTGCATTTTATTCCCAAAGATATAATTCTTCATCATAGTCTGCTGGCAATGCCTTTAGTCGTTAATTTCGCGGATACATTGGAAATGGTTGCCGGGGCATTACCCCATATAGAAATACTGATCTCCTCCGCACATACCTCCGGCAGAGAATATCTTCTGGAATCATTACGCATGCAAACCGGTATTCAGGCAATGATCGTATCTTTGCTGGAGCAGCATTCATGGACTTCTCCCCGCGAGATTTATTCTATCCATACGATAGAACCGGCCATTTCATATATCAAGGAACATTTCACCGAACCAATTCGCTTAAAGCAACTGGCCAATTGTTGTAATATCTCACCGAACTACTTCCATAAGATATTTTCAAAGGCATTGCAGACGACTCCGGCAAACTATATTTCTTTATTACGGATGAATGCGGCACTCCCTCTGTTGCTCAACAATGAATATAATATAAAAGAGATCGCTTACCGGTTAGGATTCTATGA
This sequence comes from Parabacteroides sp. AF14-59, assembly GCF_003479515.1. Classification (NCBI taxonomy): domain Bacteria; kingdom Pseudomonadati; phylum Bacteroidota; class Bacteroidia; order Bacteroidales; family Tannerellaceae; genus Parabacteroides; species Parabacteroides sp. AF14-59. Next base: position 75,532 of record NZ_QUHH01000016.1, read on the forward strand.
CGATGCTTACTTCTCACGTGTGTTCAAAAATCATTATGGCATAACACCCGGTGAATACAGGAAAAGAAGAAAAGAATTATTATTCTGAAACAACGGTATGATGTCCGTTCTGAAAACATATATGGTTTGAAGGCAAAACACCTATGTTTTAGAAGCGAATCATATATGTTTTATTTCTTGGTAGGGAATGACAGGATATGCCAACTGACTCCGATACTGATCAGGATCAGCAGGATCTTCACCCAAAGAATATCGACGAGAAAAAGAGAGGTAAAAATAGCAGACAGCCACATCACTGCTACGGAAATGATCTTTGAACGTAACGGGATTGCCTTATCTACCATATAATTCCGGATGTAAGGTCCGAAATGGCGGTTGCTCATCACCCTGTTGTATAACTTCTCGGAACTCCGGATATAAAACCAACAAGTGAGCAACCAGAAAGGAGTAGTCGGGAGCAACGGAACGAATATGCCTATTGCTCCCAGTATCAGGAAAAAAGAACCCAGTATTATATAGATAATGCGTCTGGTTCCTTTCATCATTATTCTACGGTATAATCCCCGATTTGTTTGAATCCGTTCAGGAAGTCTTTTACTTCCATCCGTTTTTTACCCGCTAATTGCACCGCCAACAGACGGATGTAACCATCTTCTACGGCGACATCGATATAGCTTTTGGCATCCGTATGTATCGTACCGGTGACCAGATCGTGCGAAGCCGGATGCTTTTCAGTCTTATAAACTTTCAATGCCATACGGCTTCCATCGGGAGCTACCAGCTCTGTCCATGCTGCAGGATACGGAGAAAGACCACGGATAAAATCATATATCTTCTTCAACGGCTGGTTCCAATTGATCCGGCAGGTATCCTTGAATATCTTCGGGGCCGGGCGCAGTTCGGCTGCATCCTTAAAGAACTCTTCCTGGGGAACGGCATCTACTTTCCCTTCCAGCAGCAGATCTACCGTTTCTGTTACCAGGCCGGCACCTATGGCCATCAAAGCATCGTGTACGACATCGACATCATCCGTATCGGCAATCGGCAGATGTTTCTGGCGGATGATTTTTCCTGTATCTATTTCATGCGTCAGGAAAAAAGTTGTCACACCTGTTTCCGTATCGCCGTTAATCACAGCCCAGTTGATCGGAGCCGCCCCGCGGTATTGCGGCAGCAAAGAAGCATGCAGATTGAATGTGCCGAAACGAGGCATATCCCAAACAACTTCCGGCAACATACGGAAAGCTACCACGATCTGCAAATCTGCATTCAATGCACGCAGCGCATCGAGAAAAGCTTCATCTTTCAGTTTCTCCGGTTGTAACACGGGAAGATTCTGCGACAAAGCATATTCTTTCACCGGACTTGCCTGCAGGACACTTCCATGACGTCCGACCGGTTTATCCGGCATAGTGATTACTCCTACTACATTATATCCGCCTTCCACCAAGGCACGCAGGCTCTCCACGGCGAAATCGGGAGTGCCCATATACACAATCCGTAACTCTTTTTTTTCCATCTTTTAATCTCCTGAAAAGTTTTCTACCAATACTTCGCGGTATGAATTAAATATCTTTGATTTCGACATAAAGCCGACATAACGTCCTTCTTCATCCACTACCGGCAAGTTCCATGCTTTCGTATCGTCAAAGATACCCATGATTTGTTCCATCGGTGTCCCGATCTGTATCTTTGCCGGAGCCGATACCATGAACTTAGAGACATGAAATCTGTTATATAACTCCGGACGGAACATAATGTTGCGAATGTTATCCAATAATACAATTCCCAGCAAAACACCCTTTTCATCGACAACCGGGAATGTATTTCGTCCGCTCTTTGCAATCACCTTGACCATATCACCCAATGACATCTCCGGTGAAACGACCTGAAAGTCTTTCTCTATTACACTGTCCGTATTCAATAAAGTCAGGACGGCACGGTCTTTATGATGGGTAAGCAATTCGCCCTTTTGTGCCAGACGCATTGAATAGATACTATGAGGTTCAAACATGAGAATTGTCAGATACGAGCTGATAGAAACGATCATTAACGGAAGAAAAAGATCGTATCCACCGGTAAGTTCCGCAATCAGGAACACACCTGTTAGCGGAGCATGCATGACTCCCGACATGATTCCGGCCATCCCCAGCAGGGCAAAATTCTTTTCTGAAATATACATGGTGAACGGAAAGTAATTGGAGGTATGTGCAAAGAGAAAACCGGAAATACATCCCAGGTACAAGCTAGGTGCAAAAATACCACCACATCCGCCACCGGCATTAGTCGCACTGGAGGCGAACACCTTTGTCAGCAGGATCAGGAACAGAAACACGATAATTCCCCAATAAGTATCATTCAGGTCATAAAACAAACTTTTGTCCATGATATGGGAAAATTGTCCGTTCAGCAGTGAACCGATCGTATCGTACCCTTCACCGTATAACGGCGGGAACAGGAAGATAAGTACGCTCAGCATGACACCGCCCAGCAGGAACTTCTTCCAGTAAACACCCAGTTTACGGTACATACCTTCCACCCGGTTCATCACCCGTGTAAAATACAAAGAAACCAATCCACAGAAAACTCCCAGTAACAATACATACGGAATACGTTCTATCTCAAACACTTCTGTCTGCGAGAATTTAAACATGGCCTCCGTACCTGTAAAGATATAGGAAACCGTAGCCGCTGTCACTGAAGAGATCAGCAAAGGCAACACCGATGTCATGGTCAGGTCGAGCAATAACACCTCGATCACAAATACCAATCCCGCGATCGGGGCCTTAAAGATACCGGCAATCGCACCGGCTGCTCCACAACCGACCAACAGCATCAACGTCTTCTGCTCCATACGGAACAGACGCCCCAGATTGGAACCGATAGCCGCTCCCGTCAATACGATCGGGGCCTCCGCTCCTACTGATCCACCGAAACCGATCGTGACCGAACTGGCTACAATGGAAGTCCAGGTGTTATGTGGCTTGATGCGGCTCTTACGCTGCGAAATGGCATACAGGATCTTTGTCACCCCATGACTGATATCGTCACGTACGATGTATTTTACGAATAATCCTGCCAGCAATATACCGATCACCGGATAAAGCAGATACAGGTAGTTCACTCCGCTCACATCGAAATTGCCGGTAAGAAGATGTTGTATCAGATGAATTAACTGTTTCAGGATAATTGCGGACGCAGCCGTACATATCCCGACCAGAAAACTGATCACCAAAATAAAATGCTTTTCTTTTATATGCTTGTCCCGCCAGAGCAGGAACCTGTAAAATAAACCTTCTTTTGCCATTTCAAATACCTTTACCTGTAAACACCGTTTTCACCGTATAAATCAAAATTGTTATATCCAGCACTAACGACATATTTTCGTAATATAATATATCATATCTTAAACGTTCTATCATCTTATCGACATCATTGGCATAACCGTATTTCACCATTCCCAACGAGGTAATACCTGGCTTTACGTTATGCAACAAATAGTAATAAGGCGCTTTTTTCACGATTTGATCGATAAAATACTTTCTCTCCGGACGCGGACCGACAATCGACATATCGCCTTTCAGTACATTCCAGAACTGGGGGAACTCATCCAACCGATATTTCCTTAAAAGATGACCGAACGGAGTGATCCGTTTGTCTTTTTCCGATGAAAGCAAAGGGCCGTTATCTTCCGCATCGGTATACATTGTCCGGAATTTATAGATATAAAAAGGCTTCCCCATATATCCGATCCGTTCCTGCCGGAAGAACACCGGTCCTGGTGAATCTTTCTTCACCCGCCAGGCTATGTAAAGATACATCGGCGAGAGTATCAACAGTACCAATACAGACAATACTTTGTCCATCACAAACTTAATGTTCTTTTCAACCGACGACAGGTTATTCTCTGTCACGTTCACCAACGGGATGCCTCTGATCGTCTTTATCTTCACTTGCGACAACATGCTCAACTTATCTGCCAGCACCTTGATCGGCAATTTGTAATGATAAAGCGAATACAGGATCGTAAGTTGCTTTTTGTCGTCTTCCGTTTCAGCAGCCAGTACCAGTTCATCGATCTTTTTGTCGGTTACGACCGACGGCAAATCAGATAACTCTCCGGCAATCTCATTCTTTTCCACAAGTACAGGAGTCGTATCGTCTTCGGGGATAAAACCTGATATATGGTATCCCAACCGATAAAGATCACCCGCAATATGGGCCGCTCTCTTTCCTGCACCGATAATCAAAACTTTCGTTGCCCATTTCCGGCTATTTATCTTTCGTATGCCACTTTGTGTAATTACCAGACGTGGTATATAGGTCATCAGAAACTGTAATCCGAAGAGAGAGAAAAACAGTTCATAATAAACATGGAAAGAACGCGGTAGGTCATTCAACACCACCACAAAGAAAATAAATACCACCCCGATCAGCACTGTCACAAAAGTCGAGAACAACTCTGTTAATCTTGACTTGGCCAGCCATTTATTGTAATAACCCGAGAAATAATACAAAGCCAGCCAAAAGAACGGAATGATCAACTGTCCTTTTATAACCGGAGTATAACTCAGATAGTTAGCAAAAGAGGTTGCCCCCTCATACACAGCCATCTCTTCATAGCGAAGCCAGTTAAATAAAAACCAGGCGACCGCTGCCGATACAAAATCCGATAATATGTATTTTGCTGCCTGTCTGCTTCTTTTCATTATTACCTGATCACCTGAATAAGACCTCCGGCACCCAACTTAAGTATGTTCGACGGTTGCGCCTTGCTCATATCATCCTGACGGTAAGAAACGATGTAATCGACGCCATTCTTTACCACCTCGGACACTTCAGAGAAATTAGCTGGAGAAAGATCTCCGCTCACATTGGCAGAAGTAGAGACCAACGGTTTACGGAAGCGTTCACATAACTGACGCGAAAAATCTTCATTAGTTATACGTATGCCGACACTGCCGTCATCTGCCAACAGGTTTTTTGCCAGATTCTTCGCATTGGAATAAATGATTGTCAGCGGCTTATCTGCCACTTCGATCAGATCCCAGGCAATATCCGGAATATCGTTCACGTACATATTTAATTTGGCTGAACTATCCATCAGGACCAGCATAGCCTTATTGTCTGCTCTTTTCTTTAATTCGTACACACGTTGCACGGCCTTCTCATTGGTCGCATCGCAACCAATTCCCCAGATTGTATCTGTCGGATAGAGAATTATCCCTCCCGCCTGCATTACTTCACAGGCTTTTTTAATATCTTCCGTCATTGTTTTTTAAAATATTGTGACAAATATACAGGTTTATTTTCCAACTAACGATATAAACCGAAAATAATTATATATCACCTTCACTGCTTTCTGTTTATCACAGAGACGGTACGAATCTACGGAAGAAAACATAAACCTGCCATTCTTCATATCCTGAAAGGAAAGTCAGTTTTTTTATTGTTAATATTTCATCGTACCCACCGATATTCTCCATTTTAATTTCTAACTTTACGGGTTCAAAAGAAACAGGGAGTTAACCCCGATGATAATGTGATTCAATCGACACATTATCTGTGATAAGAGAGAAAAAAGAAAAAAACAATATATAATGATTAACAGATGGAATTTTCAAACCCCTACAGAAGAAGAATTACGTAAGAGAGATGCACTGGCAGCCGAAATCGGCTTCAGCCCGGTCATCTGCCTGCTGCTTGTTCAGAGAGGGATCACGACGGCTGAAGAGGCCAGAAAATTCTTTAAACCCAGCTTGAACGACCTGCACGACCCGTTCCTTATGCCGGATATGGATAAGGCGGTGAAACGGTTGAACAGGGCATTGGGAAATAAAGAGAAGATTCTGATTTACGGCGATTATGATGTGGACGGTACAACAGCCGTATCACTTGTGTACAAGTATCTAAGACCCTATTCTTCGTCCCTGGATTATTATATCCCGGACCGTTACGATGAAGGATACGGCATTTCTTACAAGGGGATCGATTATGCCTCCGAAAACGGAGTCTCATTAATTATTTCACTCGATTGCGGAATCAAGGCAATCGAAAAGATTGAATATGCCAAAGGCAAAGGTATCGATTTTATCATCTGCGACCACCATATGCCAGATGATACACTGCCGGATGCTGTGGCTGTGCTGGATGCAAAACGGGTGGATTCGATCTATCCGTATGATCATCTGTCGGGTTGCGGCGTAGGTTTCAAATTCATGCAGGCTTTTGCCAAAAGCAATAATTTCCCTTTCTCGGAACTGGAAAAACTACTGGAGTTGACAGCTGTCAGCATAGCCTCCGATATCGTGCCTATCACCGGCGAAAATCGTATCCTGGCTTATTACGGACTAAAGCAACTGAACAGTAATCCGAGCCTGGGACTGAAAGGTATCATCGATATCTGCGGACTTACCGGAAAAGATATAACGATCAGCGACATCGTTTTCAAGATCGGCCCACGTATCAACGCATCCGGACGCATGATGAACGGAAAGGAAGCTGTAGACCTGTTACTGGCGAAAGATGTGGAATCGGCCCGTGAAAAGAGCGAAAACATCAATCAATACAATGACGAACGCCGGGAACTGGATAAAAAGATTACCGACGAAGCGAATGCTATCATCGATGATTTCGCCAATATGGAAGACCGGAAGGCAATCGTCGTTTATAATCGCGGTTGGCATAAAGGCGTGATCGGTATCGTCGCTTCCCGCCTGACGGAAAAATACTACCGCCCGGCAGTCGTTCTGACCAAATCATCCGAACTGATCACCGGTTCCGCCCGTTCGGTTACGGGTTTCGATATCTACAAGGCTATTGAGAATTGCCGTGACCTGCTGGAGAATTTCGGAGGACACACATACGCCGCCGGTCTTTCCCTGAAAGAGGAAAACCTGGATGCCTTTACCGAACGTTTCCTGAAACTGGCTGCCGATGAAATCATTCCGGAACAGATGACACCGCAAATCGATATCGATGCGGTACTGGACCTGAAAGATATCAATACCAAGTTTATGAGTGAACTAAAGAAAATGAATCCTTTCGGTCCGGACAACCAGAAACCGGTGTTTTGCTCGCTGAACGTGAAAGATTACGGAACAAGCAAACTGGTCGGAAAGGAACTGGAGCACATCAAACTGGAACTGATAGACGACAAGTCGAACACACCGATCCACGGTATCGCTTTCGGAATGCATCAACACAGTACCCATATTAAAGGAATGAAGCCTTTCAATATCTGCTACACGATCGAGGAAAATACGTATAACGGTAACACGACCTTACAACTCATGGTTAAAGACATAAAGGTCGATGACATATGAAGGAAACCGGTGGACGTCTACCATAAGATATTAGAGAAGTATTGGGGATACCCTGCTTTTCGTCCTTTACAGGAAGATATTATTCACTCCGTTTGCGAGGGAAAGGATACCCTTGGACTCATGCCGACAGGTGGAGGTAAGTCGATTACCTTCCAGGTGCCGGCATTGGTCATGGAAGGGATATGCATTGTCGTGACTCCTTTGATCGCCCTGATGAAAGACCAGGTCGACAATCTTCGCAGGCTGGGGATCAAAGCGACTGCCGTTTATTCGGGAATGACGCGACAGGAGATTATCGCCCAACTGGAGAATTGTATCTTCGGCGATTATAAGTTCCTGTATGTCTCTCCCGAACGGTTAGGTACCGATATATTCAAAAGTAAACTTCAGGCGATGAATGTCAACCTGTTGGTCATCGACGAAAGTCATTGTATCTCACAATGGGGATATGACTTCCGTCCCTCCTACCTGAGTATTGCCGATATTCGTGAAGAACTTCCCGGAGTACCGGTACTAGCCCTGACAGCAACAGCAACTCCGGAGGTAGTTAACGACATTCAGGAACGGCTGCATTTTAAAGAAAAGAATGTATTCCGAAAAAGTTTCGTGCGTAAAAATCTATCATACATCGTACGGCAGACAGAGGATAAGTTGAACTCTCTGATTTACATTCTGGGGAAAGTGCCCGGAACGGCAATCGTTTATGTGCGTAACCGGAAACGGACCAAAGAAGTGGCAGTCATGCTCCAACAAGCAGGTATTTCGGCAGACTTCTTCCATGCCGGACTCAACCGGGATGAAAAGAACCTGCGTCAAAGCCGTTGGAAAAACAATGAATGCCGGGTAATCGTATCGACAAACGCATTCGGTATGGGTATCGATAAACCGGACGTACGCCTGGTAGTCCATCTGGATATGCCCGGATCGCTGGAGGAATATTACCAGGAAGCGGGACGCGCCGGACGGGATGAACAAAGGGCTTATGCAGTCGCATTATGTTCTAATATAGATTGTACGAAACTAAAGAAACGGCTGGCCGACGAGTTCCCCGACAGGGATTTTATAAGCCGGGTCTATGATGCTTTAGGTAATTATTACCAGATAGCGATGGGCTTCGGACTGGATACGGTACACGACTTCTCGCTCGTCGATTTCTGCACGGCTTATAAGTTCTCGCATTTACAGGCACACCATGCTTTAAAAATACTGGAACTGGCCGGTTATATAGAATACACGGAAGAACAGGAGAATGCTTCGCGCCTTGTATTTACGGCTACACGTGACGAGCTTTACAGATATCTGCATCAGGATAAGAAAACGGACGAAGTAATACAATGTATCCTCCGTTCCTATACCGGGCTATTTTCTGATTATGTCTATATCAATGAGGGACTGATCTCTACGCGTACCGGATTGAGTCAACAGGATATTTACGATGTACTGGTCGGACTATCCAAATACAGGATCGTAAATTATATCCCGCACAAGAAAACGCCGCTAATCATTTATACCCGGACCCGTGAAGAGGTCAAATACCTCTCCATCCCCCGGTCGGCTTATGAAGAGCGAAAGGAACGTTTTGAGAGCCGTATCAGCCGGGTTATGGCGTATATCAATGAAAACCGGATCTGCCGGAGCCGGATGCTGATCTCCTACTTCGGTGAAGAGGACCCTTCTGATTGCGGTTGTTGCGATGTCTGCCTGGCTAAAAACGATTCCGGCCTGAACAATCATACATTCAATGCCATTCGTGATGCCTTACTGGAAGCTTTGGCTGACGGCCCGGCAGAAGCCAAAAAGTTGATGGAAAACATCTCTTTTCCTTCTGACAAGATTATAACCGTAATTCGTTTCCTGGCTGACCATGATGATCGTTTTTCGCTGGAAGACGGTATATTAAGCCTTACGAAAATGAACACTCTGTCCGATAACGAACACTACGAAGCACAGCCTGAAGCTGAATAACAAGCTTTTATCTTTATGGCACAAACTTTGCTATTATGGATCGAGAACAATAATAACAAAGTCTTTTATGTATAAAGTCTATTTCAGGCAGGCAATGCAGATGCTAAGGCAAAACAAGTTCTTCAGCATCGTTTATATAACCGGTACCGGCCTGGCCATTACAATGGTCATGGTACTGGCTATTTTATATTATTTCCGCACAGCCGATATTGCCCCGGAAACCAATCGTGACCGGATGATGATCGTACAGCACGGAAAAGTAAATAATAAAAAAGGCCAGGGATACGGAAGCAGCAAACTGTCTTACCCGACCATTAAAGAATGCTTTTACCGGATGCAGACACCGGAAGCTGTCACCGCCATTCTTCCTATAGGCGAACAAAGTGAATTCATACAGGTACAAGGAAACAATGATGTTTACAACGGACTTGTTATGGGTACGGATGCTGCTTTCTGGAAAGTTTTCCAGTTTAGCTTCTTGTCAGGGACACCCTACACGGAAGAAGAGTTCATCTCCGGAATTAAAAAGGCAGTGTTGAATGAATCACTTGCACGCAGACTGTTCAACACCTCCGACGCGGCAGGGAAAACATTTATGCTGAACTTTGAAGAATATATAGTCTCCGGCGTAGTAAAAGACATACCCTCCATCGCAAAATACAGTTACGCTGAGATGTGGATACCTTTTACTACCCGACCTTTACAAATTCAGGGAGGTAGTTGGTGCGATTATATATTGGGACATATGAAAGTTTGCATACTGGCAAAAAAGCCCGGTGACTTCGATGCCATCCGGCAGGAAGCCAAAGAACTTTGCCGCCGTTACAATACCACTACGGTTCAATACGACTTTGTTTTAAACAATCAGCCGGATACCGTATTCCATGCCTGGATGAGTGAAGGAGACTCCTTTAACAGTCCGGAATTATTGAAGATCTACCTGCAAATCATACTGATCATACTTCTGTTGTTGTTAGTGCCCTCCATTAACCTGACGGGCATGACTGCCTCACGGATGAAAAAGCGCATGGAAGAACTGGGTATCCGTAAGGCTTTCGGAGCTGAAAACAGAACATTACTTATGCAGATATTATATGAGAACCTGCTGCTTACTTTCCTGGGAGGACTGGCAGGGTTATTGGGATCTTATAGCCTGATCTATTTATTGAAAGGATGGTTGCTCGGCAATTATAACTGGGACGGCAGCTCGCTGACCGCTTCTATCGACCTTTCTCCCGGCATGTTGATCAATCCGGCTATTTTCGGATACACATTGATCTTCTGCCTGGTCTTAAACCTGATGTCGGCCCTTGTCCCGGCCTGGCGTGCACTCAGACGACCGATTGTTGATGCTATAAACGATAAATAAACAGAACCATGATACAGCACCTTTTTAAACTAATATGGAAACAGCGCAGGCAAAACGCCTGGATCGCTGCCGAATTATTCCTGGTATTCATGTTACTATGGTATATCATGGATTACTTCATTACAATCGGATATACAGCATCCATTGAGAATGCCTACCATATCGAAGATACATATCAGGTACAACTTGCAACAGTTCCGGCAAGCAGTCCGAAATACATTCATTATGAAGAAGGAGAACAGATTGCTGCCGAACAGTATCTTTCCATTATCGAACGTATCCGGCAATATCCCCAGGTAGAAGCCGTCTGCCTGGGGAATATGAGTGTTCCTTACTGTCCGAGCTACAGAAATTTACCGATGGGGCCAGACACGACAAGTTTAAAGAACTGTCAATACCTGCAAGTCACCCCATCTTATTTCGAAGTATTCCGCATCGAACCTTTGAACGGAGGGGAACCATCTTCCCTGAAAGATGCCCTGACAGAAAAGAGCATCGTCATATCCCGTTTGATGGCAGAAAAAGTATTTCCAAAAGAACAAAATCCTAAAGGCAAGTCTGTTTTATGCGGAGGAAACGACGAATATTACCAGATAGGAGGCGTCTGCGGAGCAGTAAAACGAGATGACTACAGCCGGGAAGAAAGAGCCAATTACTTCTTATTATCAAACTCCGATATTGTCGACTGGGGAGAAATGGCACTGGCAGACCTGGAGATAAGCATACGGGTTAAACCGGGATTGAACAAGCATAATTTCATCGAGAACTTCCAAAAGGATATGCGGGAACAACTGAATACCGGGAATTTCGTATTATACAAGGTTTCATCGTTTGAAGATTTGAGAGATACGCTCTATCTGACCAATGGGGTTACTGATGCCATTCGGTACCGGATAGCATTTATGGCATTCCTTATCTTTAATATATTCCTGGGGATCATCGGAACGTTCTGGTTCCGCAACGAATACAGAAAGCCGGAAATAGGTTTGCGTATAGCGATCGGTTCCACACGTCGTCAGATATTACAAATGATGATCGGCGAAGGATGGCTGTTAGTAAGCCTGGTGGGTATTCCGGCTGCCATCATCTGCATCAATATAGCAAAGATGGAGTTTATCGGTACGAATATCATGCCGGTCACTTTCTTCCGCATCTTTGCCAGTCTGATATCAACCTATCTCATCATGGTCGTCTTTATCACACTGGGAGCCTGGTATCCGGCCTACCTGTCGTCAAGAATAGCTCCGGCGGATACGCTACGGAGCGAATAAAGGATAAGATATTTTACCTGCCGGTCACCATCGTTTACCTTAACGATGACGGTCGGCAGGTTTTATAAAAAACGTCGGCAGATTTTCCGAAAAACATCGGCAGTTTGAACAAGCACCGACACAAAGCTCTACAGTAGGGTATCTATCTTATTTCTTTTCTTTATAATCTTTCCGGTAACTGCATTGCGTTTCAGTCGGGAAATCTTTCGGGACTTTCTGGGTCACTTTTCCTGTTGCTGCCCATTCAGCCCCCCGTAGTAACAAGACCTGAAAACCTGTGCATTGCATAGCGGTATTATCTTCTACAGTAGCACCGGCATGTCCGAGCATCGTATGGAAGATACGGGCATTTCCATAATCGACGGTAAAGATCAACGGTTCCTCACGTCCCGAACCACCTGTTTCCTTATCGGAATAAGCCGTATAAAGCAAATCGCCTATATTACCGGGACCACGCATACGGTCGTACAATTCATCTTGTGTATGACGCCATTTTAACGGTAATCCCTTCATTATAGGATTCTCTTTATTACGTCCGTTCAATACATATTCATGCTGACGGCCATGCGAACCGCCGGGACCCGCCGAACTGTCTTTGATCAGCTTTCCATCCTGCCAGTAGACATAGGGACCGGAATCTTCATTGCGTCCTTCCCATCCGCCCAGGGCACAGATCTTATTAAATTCCGGCCATTTGGAGAAAGCATTATCTGCTGCATGGTAAACAACCACTCCTCCGCCGTTCTGTACAAATTCCAGAAAACGCTTGTTTGTTTCTTCCGGCCATGAATCGCCGTTATAATCCAGCACGACCAATTCGTACGGGGTAAAATCCAGTACAAACCCCGACATGTCCTTCCCTTGAGAAGGCGACACAGCAAAATCAACGGAGAAACGACCGGAGTTTTCCAGTATCTGTTTTAACACGACATGGCTCACCTGCCAGTTATGATTGTTCTGCCCGGTGATCAGCAACGTTTTGATTGGTTTGCGTGCAGACACTGAACAAACACAGAAAAAGGAGAGCAACACAACCAATAACTTTCCTAAGAATAAATGTTTCATGGTATAAAAATGGTTTAAAGATTTAGAACACAAATATAGTAATTATTGTATTAATGCCAATAAGTAATAGTTACTGATAACGAATGTATTTATTCTTTCAACAGGATAATCCCCTGCTATAAATAAAGAATGACTTTGAATTAATAAAGTTTTAGTTACATTTGTCTATCTATTATTTAAATAAAAGAAATCGTGAAAAGGATTGTGATCATCGGGGCAACTTCCGGTATCGGTTATGAAGTGGCAAAGATATACCGTCAGCTGGGTTGGCGTGTCGGAGTGGCAGGCCGTCGTTTGGAACTGCTTGAGAAATTTAAAGAACAGGCACCCGAACAGATAGAAATACAAGAACTTGATGTGACCCGGGCCGACGCTGTGGACAAGCTCCGTCAATTGATCGTAAAGTTGGGAGGCATGGACTTATTCCTTCTCAGCACGGGCATTGGAAGTCAGAATAGAGCATTAAATCCGGAGATAGAACTGGCAACCGTAAACACCAACGCCATCGGTTTCACCCGTATGGTCACTGCCGCTTTCAATTATTTCCGGGAAGAAGGCAAAGGGCATCTGGCTGTGATCAGCTCTATTGCCGGGACGAAAGGTCTGGGCGCCGCTCCTGCCTATTCTGCTACCAAACGTTTTCAGAATACCTATATCGATGCCCTGGCACAATTGGCAAAGATGGAGAAACTGCAGATCGATTTCACCGACATACGCCCCGGTTTTGTCAAAACAGATCTATTGAAGAACGATAAATATCCTCTATTGATGCGCCCGGAACGGGTAGCCCGGCGGATAGTACGGGCCTTGCAGCGGAAAAAACGTAGTGCTATTATCGACTGGCGATATGTAGTCCTCGTCTTTTTCTGGAAGATGATCCCCGAGTCTATCTGGGAACGTTTGTCCATTCAGAACTGAATTTGTATATTTTTCCTGTAATCCCTACCTTTGTCGCCAATTATCAAAAACAGAAGGAGAGCATTTCTTAATACATACTTTTGATATATCTTCTTATTAAACAAATTGAAAAATGGGATTATTTATAAAGAAACCGTTAGCCGCCTTGCAGGCGGAAGCCAACGAATCGGGTAGTAAAACACTTAAACGTGTACTAGGCCCCTGGAGCCTGGTTGCCCTGGGCGTTGGGGTTATTATCGGAGCCGGGCTATTCTCTATTACCGGGACCGTTGCTGCCGGATATACCGGACCTGCCATCACCTTATCATTCGCTATAGCTGCTCTAGGCTGCTGTTTTGCCGGATTATGCTATGCAGAATTTGCCTCCATGATTCCGGTTGCAGGAAGTGCCTACACCTATTCATATGCCACTATGGGAGAATTGATCGCCTGGATCATCGGCTGGGACCTGGTACTAGAATATACGGTAGCGGCCACAACGGTCAGCATCAGTTGGAGCCGCTATCTGGTTGTATTCCTCGAAGGACTGGGGATTCATCTGCCGCATGCTTTAACGGCTTGTCCGTGGGATGGCGGTATTGTCAATATCCCGGCTTTCCTGATCGTTGTCCTGATGAGCATTTTCCTGATCCGGGGAACGGAAGGAAGTTCTATCTTCAATGGGATTATCGTATTTCTGAAAGTATCGGTCGTGTTGGTCTTTGTCGCTTTAGGATGGAAGTATATTCAGACAGACAATTACGTTCCTTATATTCCGGCCAATACCGGCACTTTGGGAGAATATGGATTTTCAGGAGTTCTGCGTGGAGCTGCTATCGTATTCTTTGCCTTCCTCGGCTTCGATGCCGTATCGACTGCTGCACAGGAAGCTAAAAATCCGAAACGGGATATGCCTATCGGTATTCTTGTTTCGTTACTGGTCTGTACGATCCTTTACATGCTCTTTGCACATGTGATGACCGGAGTGGCGCACTACAGCCAGTTCAGCGGGCAGGAAGGTATCGCACCTGTTGCCGTAGCGATCTCTCACATGGGACATGCGGACGCTGCCGGAGTGATACAGCCGGATTATCCGTGGTTGAATAAGGCGATCGTACTGGCTATCCTGTTCGGTTACTGTTCGGTTATCATGGTTACGTTATTGGGGCAAAGCCGTGTATTCCTGAGTATGAGCCGCGACGGGTTGTTACCTCCGTTCTTCTCGCATATCAATGAAAAATTCCGCACTCCGGCACGCAGTAATTTTCTGTTTATGCTGCTGGTCGGATTGCTTGCCGCATTCGTTCCTGCACAGGTTGCTGGAGAAATGACAAGTATCGGAACATTGTTCGCTTTTACTTTGGTTTGTGCCGGTGTATTAGTGGTAAGAAAGACGATGCCGGATGTGCAGCGGGCTTTCAAGACACCGCTCGTACCGTTCGTGCCGGTAGCGGGTATCGTCACCTGTCTTTGTATGATGCTTTTCCTGCCTGCCGATACCTGGATACGTTTGGTGTTATGGATGCTTATCGGACTTGACATCTATGCTTGCTACGGTATCAAGCATAGCAAACTGGAATATATGCAACAGCATCGTAAAGGGAATCTGTCACTTAATATGATTGGGATAACATTGTCGGTATTATGCGTGATTACCGGGTTATGGCATCAGCAGACCGTCGGTTGGAATGAAAGCAAGGTTTTGCTGATCATTTCATTTGTCTTTGCTTTTACCCATTTGCCATTCTATATGATCAGGATATGGAAAGGGACGACACAAGCGTAAGACTTATTTCTCTTTTTTTCTAAAGGTAAGCCGTCTGTTCATCGTGAAATTGACGGCTCCGTAAACAAACATGCCCAGGAATTGTGCCAGGTATTCATTCATGTCTCCGATCTCTACCATCAACAGCAGAGACAGGAACTGAAGGCCATAGGCACATCCGAAAGCAACGAGGAAAAGAGGAATCTCCCGCTCGAACTTTCCGCTACGGGAAGAGAATATCCAGTACTTACTCCAGCAAAAGTTATTGATCAATGCAGCTACATATCCGGCAATGTTCGACCATAAGTAATTACAGCCGATACCACTCATCAGCACCCAGATAACCAAGGCGGTAATAAGTGCATTCAGTGTCCCCACAATGATAAAACGAAATATCCGTACCGATTCTTTCATATCAATTTCCCACAGGCCAGTTCAGCCATCTATCAGAATATATTAAAACATTTACGAGCTACTTCCTTCCCCTTATAACTGACCACAAGCGTCCAGGTCCCCCGTTTATCATCGGCAGGTTCCCAGATCGTATCTCCCAGAAAAAACTCGAAATCGTTACTGTTCACAAAATAAGTACCCACAAACGGGGGCATCACCTTCCCATCTTCATCACAAAAAGGCGGATGATCTATACAATATTCCAGTATTTCACCTTTACCCTTTTTCACAGAAAGAATAAAACCAAACTCGACACCAAGCTCTGCCGGAATATCCAAAGTGTGTTTGATAATCTTAGGTAAATCCTTCGATCCACGATCCCAGGCTGTGTATAATCCATAACTCTTAATGGAGAAGACAGGAGCTATTTTAGGCATCTTACGTTAATTTTATTCATTTTTCCACCACAAATATACGTGATTTTAAAGAGAACGAAGCCTAATCCGCGGAATTATTCTTCATAAAAAACTTCTCGAAAAAGGCATCCCGGTAACTGTTGCCTATCGAAATTTCATACTTTCCGATGAACACGTCATTATTATCAAACGAATCAATATGGTCGGAATTAACGATATACGACTTGTTTGTCCGTAGAAAAACATCCTTCGGGAGCATCTCATGGATCGACTTCAGATTCATTTTCGTCACGATCCGCTGTTCGGGTGTCTGTATCACGACATAATCTTTCAGACCTTCGATGAACAGGATATTTTTCAGTTGTATCCTGAAATAACGCCGCTCCGCTTTCACAAAGATATAATCGGCAGAGACCGATTCCACCTGGTTTTTGCTGTTGTCCGTTTTCAATAAAGAATGATAGGCATGGGCTTTCTGTACTGCCCGTTTGAAACGTTCGATCTCGATCGGCTTCACCAAATAGTCGATCGCATCCACTTCATAACTGTCGAGGGCATATTCCGCATAGGCGGTAATGAAGATCACGAGTGTTTCAGACGGGATTGTTCGGGCAAACTCCAAGCCGTTCACGCCGGGCATCTTGATATCGAGAAAGACTAGGTCGACCGGGCTCGCCTGCATAAACTTACCCGCAGAAACAGCATCCCCGAAACTCCCGCACAAAGACAACGCCGGTGTATCCTGTACCAACAGTTGGATGGCCTTGCGACCCAATGGTTCATCATCTACAATGATACAATTCATATAATATCTATTTTAGTTTTAAACGGAGATTTATTGTATATGTTATATCGGTTTCATCTATTTCCAGAGAACAATCCGTATCGTACATAAGTTGCAGGCGACGGCGGATATTGGCAAGCCCTATCCCACCGTCTGCCGCCTTTTCTTTCTGTTCCGCCGGTTTGGAGTTGAGACAGATAAAAATGAGTGTAGCTTCCTCCACCTTGAAATAAAGATGCACATAAGACAGCTTCTCATTATCGTTATTATGTTTCACGGCATTCTCTACAAAGGGGATGAACAATAAAGGAGGAACGGTTATATCCGCAATCTCCCCTTCCGTCGAGATGATAAAGTCGAAATTATCACGCCGTATCTTTTCCAGATTGAGATAATCGTTCAGGAAATGGATGTCATCTGCCAGGAACACCTTCTCTGAAGTGCTGTCCTTTAACTGATATTTCAGCAGATCTTTCAGCTTGGACAGGACATGTACTGCCTCCACCGGGTTTTCCCGGATCAGGACATTCGCATTATTCAGCATATTGAACAGGAAATGCGGATTGATCTGATTCTTCAACTGTTCCAGTTCCGACTGCATCGTCGCATTCTTCAGTTCGTCGATCCGCTGCCCGTATTTCACATAATCCTGGAAGACGATCACAGCCGAAGCACCGGCAATGATCAGGCACAATTGAATAATGGACGAGATGAAAAAGAAAGCAGCCAACCAGAATTGGAACAACTCATATTCTTCCTCAATCGCTTCTTTCCGCAATATATAGGAGAACAAAAGTGCCAAAAGAATCACCAACACAACAGAAATTACATAAGTTCCAACCTTATTTTTCAGCAATAAACGGGGTGTGAGGACAAATACGCTCAAATAGATCGGGACGAGCAACAAAGCACTCTGAATGACATTGCTTACCAGGAAGCGGCTGTCTTCTATTACATCGACATAAAAATTTACGGACAGAATGATTACGCTCAGAGCGAACAGCAGGAAATGCCGGCAAATCCTGTAACGAGGATCGACCAGTAAGCGTAACAGAAAACCAGATGTATTCTTCATAGCTTTATATACAAATTCGTTCTACAAATAGTTCCCTCATCCACCGTATCCAGCGTATAGGATTCTTTAAACAACAAGTCCAAACGATGCCTTATATCTTCCAGCTCCCGACCGTTTTCCGGATCTTTATCCGTTATTCCCGGAGCAAAACAGATACAGGAAAAGAATAGCTCCTTTTCCCCGGCACGGAAAGTGAAATGAATATCCATCGGTGAACTTACCGACGGCAACAGTTTCACATAATAGATAGCAAACGGGATAAATAGCAAAGGCGGCACCAGTTTACGACTAAGTTTCCCCTCCTTCGTCACTGTAAAGTTCAAGCCCGTGTAACGAACCTTCGCCAGATCAAGAAAGTTTTCGATAAATGAAATTTCAGAGATAAGCAGTACCTTCTCCCGCTTTCCGTCATACAGCTGATAACGAAGCAATTTACTCAATTTCATCAATACCATAGATGCCCGTTCAGGGTCATTGGGTGTTTGCTCCCCAGCTTCGTCAAGCATATTGAAAAGGAACTCCGGATTTATCTGATCCTTCAAAGATTCCAGTTCCGTCTTCAGGTTCTCCTTCTCCAGTTCGTTCTTCCGTTTGCTGAACTGCATCCAACGGCGCAGCAGAATCGTAATGGATGTCCCGGCAATCAGAAGTGCATACAGGAAAAAGTTTCCAGCTATTTCTATCGCCGGTATCCGGTCTTTATAGAAATAAGAATAATGTGTCGGTTCCTGGTCGTAATACCGTGTTACTCCATAATCAGCCCCCAAGGAGATCAGTATCATCAGGAAGATGAGCAGAGAGACAGTAATCGTGTAAAGCACATACCGGTTCTTCAACAGCAGCTCCGGCAACAAAACATACAAATGCAGATAAACTCCTCCCAGATAAGAAACAAGTAATGCCAGACTAATATACCAAACCATATGATCCACCTGATCCAGAAAAACCGCGCAGGTAAGAAAAGGCAGATTGAACGACACGAAAACGAAAAACAGTATAAGCAGCAAATGTCTCGCTACCCTGTATTTCCTGTCGATCAGAAAATTGATCATAAAACTATTATAGGTCCCTTCCGACTTCGGCATAACACGAACTTAATTTATATATGAGAAGTAAAGGTGGTACATTTCCCGGTAATAACAAAACGATCCCACCCGGTTTATCAGAAACGTCATCGACTTAGAAACCATATTTCAAGGCTACACTTGCATAAAAAGAAGGCATGAAATGTGGATCATATTCATCTCCTTTGAAGAATGCTTTCAATGTCCGGTCGCTATAATAAGCGGCACGGTAAGCCGATACTCCGACCGTCAGCGGGATGGAGAACGATTTCGACAAGACCAGTTCGGGTTGAAGTCCGCAGACGACATACTGCTGCGTAAATATCTGATCTTTCCCGCCATGCTCCACCAAAGCCATCATTCCGCCCATCGAAGCGACCAGCTTCAGGCGCATCAACTTATGCAGCTGGATACCACCCGATAGCTCGATCCCGTCCATCATCGAGACATTCACCATATAACGTCCCTCGATCCGCCAATCCACGAAAGCTGCCGGAAAGACCATCGGATAACCGAACGTCGTATTCAACGCCAGTCCCATCCCCACATCGAGGTTCTCCCGCAGATGCCAGATCGCAGCAGCCATGCCTATTCCCATAAGATTATTGAAACGGATATACGACAGGTTGGGCGTATCCATGAATGTCCCCACCCCGACACTTGCCAGCAGCGACCATTTTTTATTCAACGGGCGGATATACGACACTGCCAGTTGGGCATTGAATATCTCTTTTAGATCGACATACCCCGCCAGGTTCTTGTTATTCATCGATGCGTACGTTGCGCCCACTCCCACCATCCAGGCGGTCGGGTGGTTATTTTCATCCATCTTCATAGACAGGGGAATATTCACGCCTCCCTGTATCACTTTCATATCCCCTTTGCCGCCAACTTTTTGGTTATCCGCATCGCGGAAGCCGGAAGAGCCGATATACTCAGTCTTCAGCCAAACCTGGGCATTTACACCCTGACATACAGAAACAAACAGTAAAATCATCCACAACCATGCAGTCTTCATACCTTATTCACTTTAAGTTTACAGTTTAATACGCTGCAAAACTATTCGAACAAAGCATGCCGCTAGAGATTAATAGACAAACACGGGGATAATAATAGACCAAACGCAGGTTTCAGTATATAACAGACTACAAACGACCCGTAAACCACTCCTTAAACTCGGACACACGCGCTTTGCTGACCAGTATCTTGTCCTGTACAGGGAATTTGAGGTTCACAGACAGGCGTCCGTTAAACCAAAGGTCGATATCTAATATGGCTTTCCGGGAAATAAGATACTGGCGGTTCACCCGGAAGAAGAGATTCGGATTCAGGCAATCGGACAACTCATCGAGCGTTTGGGTAAAAGTATATTCCTTGCTGTCGCCGACTACCGCTTTCACAAGTCCGTCGTTGATATAAAAGAACAAGATCATATCGACCGATAAAGGGAATAACTTATCTCCTTTCACCGGAACCAGAAAATGCGTCTTATAACTCTCCTGGCGTTTCAGGAGATGGACGAGGCGGCTATAGTCGAACTCTTTCGCCGGAGTTTCCGAACGTAAAAGTTTTAGCTTTCCGATCGCTTTCCGGATATCGCTCTGCCCGATCGGCTTCAGCAGGTAATCGATACTGTTCACTTTAAATGCGCGCAAAGCATACTCGTCGTAGGCTGTCGTGAAAATGATCGGACAGGAAATATCCACCTGCTCGAATATCTCGAAAGAAGAGCCGTCCGCCAGATGAATATCCAGGAATACCAGGTTGGGAGCCTCATGGATACGGAACCAGTTGACGCTCTCCGCGATACTGTCCAATACTGCCACGACCTCTATATCCGGAGCCACCTCCGAAAGCAACGCCACCAGATTGCGTACGGCAGCCTTTTCGTCTTCTATGATCACTGCATTCATATCAATGGAATAGTTACGATAAATGTATTATTGTCTTCACGCACCTCTATCTCCTCTTTGAACAGGAGGCTGTAGCGTTTGGCCAGGTTGGCCAGTCCGATCTGCAAACCGCCGCTTGCCGTCTTCTTGCGCTGGATCGGATTGCTGACTGTCAGTTGTTTCCCTGTAGTACAGACCCGGATGACCAGCGGATGCCGGTTACTGATCTCATTATGCTTGACCGCGTTCTCTATCAACAACTGGACAGACATCGGGGGAAGCTGAAGCGTCTCCGCCTCTTCTTCTATCCGGATATCGAACTCCAGATTCTCTTCATAACGCATCTTCAACAGGAAGTTGTAAGCATTGACAAACTCCATTTCCTCCCGCAAAGTCACGCTCATGCACTCGTTTCCCTGCAAGGTATAGCGAAGGACGCGTGACAGCTCCTGCAAATAATCCTGTGCATTGTCCGGTGTTTCGCGGATCAGCGAGCGCAAGGTATTCAGCGAGTTGAACAACATGTGCGGATTCAGCTGGTTCTTCAGTGCCTCAAACTGATTGACCAGATTCTCGCTGCGGAGTTGCTCGTTCTCGACCGACACTAGCTGGCTTTTTCGGATCAAATGGATCATATAGCAACTTCCCGTAACGATACAGGTGATGATGAAATCGCGCAACGGATGCAGATAATGATGTACCATCGCATCGATGGCGGGAATATCGAACTGATGGTGCAGAAAGACAAAACCCTGTCCCATCAGATTGCTGGCAAAGCCCGTCAGGACAAACGACAAGATCATCTTCCCCCACGTGATCCGTGCCGTCGGACGGTTGAAGCCGAACAGAACCGTATTCATGGCAAACAGGATCAGCAACGAGACGAAAGTAAAAAAAATCTCGTTGGCCACATCTGCCATGCTCATTCCCGAAAACAAACTGTTCTGCCCCGAATGGTCGAATAAAGAGATCAGTTCCGGGAAATGAGTCAGGAACGCCACCACAACGGAGATGACGACGACTGCCAATACATATTTATCTATATTTACTTTCATGCCACAAAGATACTTATTTCTTTTCTACACGCGCCGTTACATACATGCCCGGACGGAAACGTTCGTTATTTCCTTTTACCCTTGCATAGATTTCGAGGGAACGGTTGACTGCATCCACCTCCTGCCCGATCGACAGCAGAGTTGCATCGAACGTCTTTTCTCCCATACCGTTCACACGGAACCGGACACGGCTGCCGGGAGTCAGGTCGTCCAGATCTTTCTCATAAGCGGTCAGGCAAAGAAGCGTTTCTCCTTTGTCGATCACTTCGCAAACAGGCTCACCGGCAGGGATGTATTTCCCCAGATTCACCGGCATTCCGGCAATATAGCCGTTCAGTGGCGATTGGATCTCCAGATAGGGACGGATACCGTTTTTGAGCAGGTCTTCGGGCACGACTTTCAACAGAGTCAGTTGCGCCGCGGCAGCTTCCAGGCGGCTTTTCATGGAGAGATAATCGGCCTTGCTCTGCTGGAACCGTTTCTGTGAAGCGGCTTCCTGCGAACTCAGCCGTTCTTGGCGATGATATTCGGCTGCCAGATATTCCGTCTGTGCGTGCGCATCCAAATACGTTTGCTGCAAGAGGATAAAGTCCGGATTTTCGAGCGTGACCAGGACAGTTCCTTTCTTTACATAATCACCCGGCAGCAACGAGGTCGCGTGTACAGTACCTCCCATAGTCAGGGTGACGGTGGCATGGCGCTGGGGAGGGACGATCATTTTTCCGTTGAAAGAAGAATGGTTCGCCATGGCCGTAGCCGACGTGACGGCATCCACTCCTGTGGAATCTTCAGTAACCGGAGTGGTTTCCTCTACAGATTCAATGGCAACCGGATGAACGCCTTCATCCGGCTCTACGTTTTCATTGTTTTTGACTGGTGCATTGCAGGCCACCAACAATAAGGTTGTTATCGGTATTAAGATTGTTTTCATTTTGTCTGTTTATCTATCTAATTGTATTATTTATTTCATCAC
Source organism: Parabacteroides sp. AF14-59 (assembly GCF_003479515.1). NCBI lineage: Bacteria > Pseudomonadati > Bacteroidota > Bacteroidia > Bacteroidales > Tannerellaceae > Parabacteroides > Parabacteroides sp. AF14-59. The sequence continues at coordinate 98,841 of NZ_QUHH01000016.1, forward strand.
CTATAAATACATCCGAATAAGATTTATTTTTCTTTCGGAAGGAATCCGGATTTCTCTCGGAAGAAAATATAATTTCTCCTGGAAGGAATTTTTTCAACGAGTATAAAGCTCTAGTTCCAATGCGGAGATATTGTAATTATACACTGCTTCGATATACCCTCTCCGAATCTCGCGGGCGCTGTTCAGACTCTGCACGAACTGCATGATATCCGTTTCACTCTCCTTGAATTGTATCTCGGCACTCTTTACCAGCGCATCGGCTTCGGGCAAGGCACCGGTCGTATAATAACGGATGCTTTCCCCCTGGCGGCGAAGCATCGTCTGCAACTCATCCACTTTATTACTTAGCTGACGCGTATTGGCTTCCGCCTCCGTCCGTGCGATATAGGCATCTATCCGTGCCTGTTTCGCACGGCTTTGTTGCGGGAAAAACAAGACAGGGAAAGAGACTCCGACCATCCAGGAGTTCAATCCGGACAGCGGCGCGATCTTCTGCCGGACATAGCCTACCGACAATTCCGGAAAGAAACGGCTGCGCTCCACTTGCAGCACCGCCTTCTTCTCGTCCGCCATGCTCCGGAAATAATCCCGATAGACATCCGCCAATTCCACCTCCGCTGTCTCCGCCGGGAATAACGCCAGCGTACTGTCTTCCGGAACAACCGGACGATCCGCATAACAAGCCCATGTAAAACGACGGACAGCCAGTTGCAGCTCCTCTTCCGCCTGCATCAGCCGGGTACGCAGGTCGGCAGCCAGCGTAGTTGCCATATTCCGCTCCAGCAAAGTGATGTCGCCCTGTTCATACCGGAGCTTTCCCGCCTCCTGCAAACGGAGCGCCCATTCGTTCTGTTCGCGGTAAAGCGAGCAAAGATTGGCGGCATACTGGTAATAAGCCCAGGCACGTTTCACCTCTGCGACGATCTCTTTTTTTACCATTTCACGATAATGTTCACCTGTCGCGATCTGCTTATTGACCAGCGCATTCTTATAGAACGGTGTGAGCAAAGAACCCAGCGATTGGGTCACTTCTATCTGGTTGTCGCTGCGGGTCTCCCCGTTGAGCTGTCCCCAAGAATAATTGACGGAGGTCGCACCCGGCTCCCAGACTTCACCTTTGGAAGCTTTCGAGCGGTCTATGGCTGCGGAGGCTGTCTTCAAACGGGGATGATTTTCCAACGCCACAGAAAGCGCCTCGTTCAATCTCAGGACGGTTGGCTGTGTCGCATCTTCCATCGCAGGATGTCTTGTTGCATTTCCTTCAGCCCAGACAGGCGATGACAGCGCAAAAAGCAAAACGATCAAGAAGACACCTTTTATGGGGCTACTTTTTCTTATTCTCTTCCACATCAGCGGGAAGGCATTGACAATCCAGTAAAATACCGGGATAATCAGTAAAGTCAATATGGTGGAAACAATCAGTCCGCCGATCACGACCGTCGCCAACGGACGCTGCACTTCCGCTCCTGCCGATCTCGCGATCGCCATCGGGACAAATCCCAACGAGGCAACCAACCCGGTCAGAAAGACCGGACGCAGCAGATGCGGACAACCTTTCGCTATAATACGATTCGTAGTCATTCTATAGATGCCCTTTTTACGTAAATCATTAAAGTGATTGATCATCAGGATACCGTTCAGCACCGCCACACCGAACAGGGCAATAAACCCCACTCCCGCCGAGATACTGAAAGGCAAACCGCGCAGCCAAAGCGCCACGATACCGCCTATCAGCGACAGAGGAACCGTCGAGAATACGACCAGCGTATAAGTCACGCTCTTGAAGGCGAAGAACAACAACAGCAGGATCAAAGCCAGTGCCACCGGGATCACGATCAACAACGTATTGATTGCATTCTGCAAATTCTCGAACTGCCCTCCGTATTCAAAATAATAACCGGGCTTCAGCTTGATATGCTTATCCAACGTATCCTGTATCTGCGAAACGACCTGCTGGATATCGGCATCACGCACATTCACACCGATGACGATGCGGCGTTTTGTCGCATCCCGATTGATCTGTAGCGGACCGTTTACCAGTTCGATACTGGCTACTTCGCTTACCGGAATCTGGATGCCTTCGGCCGTCCAGACAAAGAGTTTATCCAGATTAAGGTCGGAGACTTTCTCGTGATCCAGCCGCAGCACCAGTTCAAAACGGCGTTCGTTCTCAAAGATCACGCCTGCCGCCTCACCAGCGTATGCTGTCCGGATGATCGTATTCAGTTCTTCTATGTTCATACCGTAACGGGCTATCTTCCCACGGTTATATTTCACTACCAGCTGCGGAAGTCCCATTGCCTGTTCGACGATCACGTCGGCTGCCCCGGGCACTTTCTCCACATAGGTCGCCACCTCTTTCGCCTTGCTGTAGAGTTCTTCCATATCTTCCCCGTAGAGCTTGATGGCGATATCCGCCTTGGCTCCCGTCATCAGTTCGTTGAAACGGAGTTGGATCGGCTGGCTGAAATTGAACTCTGCTCCAGTGATCGGCTCCAGTGCCTTCTTCATCTTCTCGACCATCTCCGCGCGGTTGCCTGCCGATGTCCATTCCTTGAACGGCTTCATTATGATCATCACGTCGGCATCCTCCACAGCCATCGGGTCTGTCGGGACTTCTGCCGTACCGATCTTGGCAACTACATGTTTGATTTCGGGAAACTGGTCCATCAATGTTTTCTCGGCCTGCCGGGAAAGTTCGATACTCTGCGTCAGCGAGCTTCCTGCGGGAAGCGTCATCTGCATGGCAAAGTCACCTTCATCGAGTGTGGGGATGAACTCCGCACCCAGACGGGTGAAGAGAAGCAAAGAAGCGGCCAGCAGTGCGAAGGCAGAACAAACGGTCGCCCAGATATGGTGCAGGCAAAACGTCAGACAAGATTTATAGAGACGGTTCAACCGCCCGAAGAAACGGTCGGCCAGCGTCGGCTTCGGAGAGATCGTCCGCTTCAGGAACAGTGAAGCCATCATCGGCACATAAGTCAGCGACAAGATCAGGGCACCGATAATACAGAAGACGAGCGTCTTCGCCATCGGTGTAAAATATTTGCCTTCGATGCCGGTCAGCGTCAGGATCGGGAAAAACACGATCAGGATAATCAATACGGCAAAGGTGGCACTGCGCACTACCCTGCTTGCCCCTTTCTCCACCTCGCGGTCCATTTCTTCTTTCGTCAGTGTCCGCCCGGCAAGCCGTTTGGTATATATATGAGCCAGAACCCCTTCCAGGATAACGATCGAACCGTCCACGACGATACCGAAGTCGATCGCCCCCAGGCTCATCAGATTCGCCGACACACTGAACAACCGCATCATAATAAAACCGAACAACATCGCCAACGGAATGACTGAAGCCACGATCAGACCGGCACGCACATTACCCAGGAAGACAATCAGCACCAGAAAGACGATCAAAGCCCCTTCTATCAGGTTGCGGACTACCGTCGAGATATTCCGGTTCACCAGCTCCGAACGGTTCAGGTAAGGTTCCACGCTGATGCCTTCGGGCAACATCTTCTGCACTTTGTCCACCCGCGCTTCCAGTTCTTTGGTCACCACGTTGGCATTCGCCCCTTTCAGCATCATGGCTATACCGCCCACGCATTCGCCCTCACCGTCTTTGGTCATAGCTCCGAAACGTTTCGGAGCACCGAAGCGCACCGTGCCGACATCGCTGATATGTACCGGTATGCCACCGCGGTTCGTTATCACGATGCGTTCGATATCTTTCGTTTCGCTGATCATTCCTTCGGAACGGATATAGTATGCCCGGTCGACTTTCTCTATATAACTGCCTCCCGTATTCTGGTTATTGCTGCTCAAAGCGGCATAGACATCGCCGATCGTAATATTCAGCGAATACAGGGCATCAGGGTCGACCGCCACTTCATACTGTTTCATGTATCCTCCGAAGCTATTGATCTCCACAATTCCCGGAATACCGGAAAGCTGCCGCTTGACGATCCAATCCTGTATCGTGCGCAGCTCCATCGCATCGTATTTATCCTCATAACCGGGAGCCACCTTCAATACATACTGATAAATCTCGCCCAGCCCGGTTGTGATCGGCATCAGCTCGGGCGTCCCCAACTCCGTGGGAATCTCACCGGCTACGGTCTGTATCTGTTCATTGATCAATTGCCGGGCATCCAGTGTCGGTACGCTCTCCTTGAAGACCACCGTCACGAGCGACAACCCGAAACGGGAGACGGAACGTATCTCCTCCACATTCATAATATTACTCATGGCAATTTCGATAGGGAAAGTAATCAGCTGCTCGACTTCCTGCGGGGCAAGGGTCGGCGAGACGGTCACGATCTGTACCTGATTATTGGTGATATCGGGCACGGCATCGATAGGCAACGTCAACATCGCGTAAATCCCTCCGGCAAGCAGGAACAAGGTGGTGAGTGCGACAAACAGCTTTTTGCGGATCGAAAAATGTACTATAGCTTTAAACATCACTTTGTAATTTTAAATAACATTACAAAGCTAACGACCTCAAAAAAGTTTACATATAATAAAAGAGTGAAGCTGACAGATTGGGAGTTGAAGCGTACTTATCAGCCTTTAAAGGAAAAGGGAAAAAGAGATGAAAGGAGCGAATAAAAAAATCCCGGGAAAGATCAGAGCTTCGTTTTTTTAAAAGGGGATACATGTTGTAATTAAAAGGGGTACATGTGTTTGCGTAAGAACAAGCTCTTAGTGCGCGATCTTTCCCGGAATTAGTATGTCAGGGGACGTCATTTTCTTCGTTCAGGTCATCAGCTTCCTGATTGCCGCCCTCTATTGTTTCCGTAACATCTTTGATGTCGCCGGTTGTATATCCGTCAGACAGGACAGAAGCGTCCGAAGCCATCGCTTCGTCAGTCAGTTCTGCACTTTCGTCAAACAAGGTTTTCATTATCTTCGTCATAACCGTTGATTTTATTGTTGATACACTATTCTAACAACTCGCAGACGATAATTGTTGACAGAAACAGGTAAAAGGTTGAAGAAAAAATCCATTTCTCACTGAAGGATCTTTTGAGTCAGCCCAAATAATCAGAGCGTCGTATAAACGATCGAATCTACCGCATGCGACAGGATATACGCAGCCGGCGTCGCATTCGCCAGCGAATACCCCCGCTTCAACTCCTCTATCGCAGCCGCCTTACCTTTACCCAACACAGGGACAAGCAGCGGCGAACCGTTCAGGATAAGCGGCCCCGTCATCGTAATACGGAACTGTCCCGATTCCGGATGCTGCGATACGGCATAATTCCGGCTGTCCGTCAGCAACGGCAGATTATCCGGGAAGATGGATGCCGTATGCGAATCGCCTCCTATCCCCAGGATGATACAATCGAAATACGGGAACTGCCCGTGACGGGGCAGATATTCCTTCACGATACGCGAATAACGCATCGCCTCCGTGCCGGGCTCTCCTTCGCCGTGGATCCGGTGAATATGATCTTTAGGTATCTGCAGGGGTTCGAACAATAACTTGTTCGCATGCCCGAAATTACTCTCCGCATCTGTCGGCGGCACACAACGCTCGTCCACCCAGAAGAAACGCATGTTCTCCCAGTCGATCTTATCTTTATACTCATCCGCCCATAGAGCAAACATCTGTTTGGCCGTCTCGCCACCCGACAAAGCCAGGTTGAACGGCGTCTGCTCTTCTTTACGGGCCATATAATCCATCAATTGGCTGGTCAAAGCCCGCAAAGCCTCCTTGTTGTCTTTGTAATTCTCTATTTTCATATGTTTCTCATTTGAGGGGGCGGTTCACGAACCGCCCCTACGTTGTTCAACCGCAGGAATCGCAGGGAGTCCCCATCGAGTCTGCGCCTAACATCATTCTTTCCAATGGCCCGTTCTGTCCCGGTTCGTAAAAGAAAAGATTCTTCGAACCTTCCTCTTTCCAGTGATGCAGGATCGGGTCGATAAAGCGCCAGCTGGCTTCCAAAGCGTCGCTACGAGCATACAAGGTCGAATCACCCAGCATGGCATCCAGCAACAGACGCTCGTAAGCATCCGGCAAATGGGTCTTTGACAGTGAATCGTAGCGGAACTCCATCCCTACCTGCTTCACTGTGAATCCGGCACCCGGCATCTTCAAGCCGAAACGCAGCGTGATGCTCTCGTCCGGCTGGATACGGATCACCAGCTTGTTACATGAACTGCCCGAGCATTGTCCGGCAAAAAGCTGATGGGGTGTCGATTTGAAATGGATAACGATCTCCGACGACTTCTCCGGCAGTTTCTTCCCCGTAAAGAAGTAGAACGGCACACCGCTCCAACGCCAGTTGTCGATGAAGAACTTCATACCGACATAGGTTTCCGTATTCGAATCCGGCGCGACATTCTTCTCTTCACGATAGCCGTCGTACTGCCCGCGGACCACCTGTTCGTTGATCTCGCGGATCGTATAAGGACGGATGGCACGGAAGACCTTCACGATTTCGTCGCGGATAGGTTCAGGATCGAACACGGCGGGCGATTCCATAGCGGCAAACGCCATCAGCTGCATGAGGTGATTCTGAATCATATCACGCAGAGCCCCTGCCCCGTCATAGTATTTACCGCGGTTCTCCACGCCCAATGTTTCGGATGCGCTGATCTCCACCGAATCGACATAATTACGGTTCCATAACGGTTCGAAAATACCGTTGGAGAAGCGGAGTACCAGGATGTTCTGCACCGTCTCCTTGCCCAGGTAATGGTCGATACGGTAAATCTCGTTCTCGTCGAAGATGCGGCAGAGATGCTTGTTCAGCTCCTGCGCCGTCTCCAGGCTTGTACCGAAAGGCTTCTCGACGATCACGCGACGCCAGCCGTCTTCCGATTCCGCCACGTTCATGCCGTTTTCCTGCAGGTACTTCGGTACCAGCTCGTACATCAGCGGCGGTGTAGCCAGATAATACATGATCCTGTCCGGGATATTCTCCTGTTGCAGCAACAGGTGTACACGGTCTTTCAGTTTCACATATTCGGCGGATTTGGTCGAATCGAATGCCAGGTAGAACAGTATCTGGAGGAATCTATCCAGATCTGCGCTGTTTGTTTCCTTATTTCCCCGTGCTTCCAGGATATGTTTACGTTGTTCGGCACGGAACTCATCATCCGTAAACGCTGTACGTGCAGCTCCCAGTATGGCAAAATGTTCGGGCAACATATCGCCGATGAACAATTCAAAAAGTGCGGGCAGCAACTTGCGGCCCGTCAGGTCGCCCGATGCCCCGAAAATAACAAGTAGTTGATCGTTTGCTCTTTTCATTCTCCGGTCCTCCACTTGTTAAACTGTATAGGTTCCTGAAACCGTATTACCCCCTTCGCCCGTCCAGTTGGTGTGGAAGAAAATACCCCGGTCGCGGTCTGTCCGTTCATACGTGTGAGCACCGAAATAGTCACGCTGCGCCTGTATCAGGTTGGCTGCCGAGCTCTGGGTACGCAACCCGTCGAAATAACTAAGGGCGGAACTCATGGCCGGCAGGGCGACACCGCTCAGGGCACCTTCCGCAACGACTTTACGCCAGGAAGGTAAAGCAGACTGTATCTTGGTGCGGAAGAAATCGTCGAACAACAGGTTTTCGAGTTCCGGATTCTTCCGGTAAGCCTCCGTGATCTTCTGCAGGAAAACGGAGCGGATGATGCAGCCCTTACGCCAGATCTGTGCGATCGTCCCGAAATCCAGTTTCCAGCCATAACGTTCGGAAGCACGGCGGATCAGGGAGAATCCCTGCGCATAAGAGATCAGCTTGGCAGCATACAATGCCTGGCGTATCTCTTCCACATACAGGTTTTCACCCAACTGCACCGGTTCCGGATACAAGCCGGAAGCCTTTTCGCGTTCGTCAGAGAGGGCGGACAGCATACGGGCGTACACGGCCTCGGTAATCAGCGTCAACGGATCGTTCTCGTCCATCGCGGCGATGGCACTCCATTTTCCCGTTCCTTTCTGACCGGCAACGTCGAGTATCTTATCCAGCAACGGCTTGCCGTCTTCGTCGCGGAAGCGGAGTATATTCGTGGTGATCTCGATCAGGAAACTATCCAGTTCGCCCTTGTTCCATTCTTCAAAGACGACGGACATTTCATCATTGTCCAGGCCTTTCCGGTTCTTCAACAGGGAATAGGCTTCGGAGATCAGCTGCATGTCACCGTACTCGATGCCGTTGTGCACCATCTTGACAAAGTGCCCGGCACCGCCTTCGCCGATCCATTGGCAACAAGGCTTACCGTCATCCAGCTTGGCTGCGATACTCTGTAAAATATCCTTTACGATGGGCCATGCTTCGGGAGATCCTCCGGGCATGATAGACGGGCCGTGCAAGGCACCTTCCTCACCTCCCGAAATACCTGATCCGACAAAATACAGACCTTTGGCTTCCACCTCTTTCACACGGCGTTCCGTATCATGGAAGTCGGAGTTGCCGCCGTCGATGATCACGTCGCCGGGCGACATATGAGGCAAGAGCTGTTCGATCATTTCGTCGACCGGAGCACCGGCCTTGATCATCATCATAATGATTCGGGGACTCTTCACGGCATCCACCAGTTCTTCGATCGAATGGGTAGCGATAAAATTCTTTCCTTTTCCACGGCCATTCACGAAGCGGTCCACCACTCCTTCTTCGCCGGGGAAACTACGGTTATATACTGCAACGGTAAAACCTTTGCTTTCCATATTTAGAGCCAGGTTCTCACCCATCACGGCGAGACCAATCAGTCCGATATCAGCTTTCTTCATGTTTTGTTCTATTTTATATTTCGTTATTTTATTAATGCAAACAAATCGTTCAACGATTCACTCATCGACGGGTGCGTATAAATACTGTCCCGAAGGAATGTATAGTCTTTTCCGGCACGTATGGCCAGCGATACGGTGTTGATCACCTCGGTCGACTCGGCACAGAAAAGGGTACATCCCAGTATCTCGCCTGTTTCCGTATCGACGATCGCTTTCAGCAGTCCGTCCGTCTGTTCGAAGGTACGTGTCCGCGGGAATGCAGCAGCCGGCATCCGTGCAATGCTTATTTTCCTTCCGGAACGCAGCGCCTCTTCCTCTCCCATCCCGATGCGTGACAGCGGGGGATCGATGAATACGGAATAGGCAACCGCCACACGGTCATCCTTCGTTCGCCGCCCGTTACCGAACAGCTGGTCTTTTATCACACGATAATCGTCCAGAGAGATGTAGGTAAATTGAAGACCACCCGTCACATCGCCCATTGCCCAGATATTCGGGACATTGGTGCGCAGATGGCCGTCCACGATGACGGCTCCCCGGTCGGAGATCTTTATCCCCGCAGCTTCCGGATGCAGGTCTGTGGTGTTCGGACGGCGTCCGGTTGCCAGCAGCACAGCGTCGGCGGGAAGTTGTACTTCGTTCCCTTCTTTCTCTTTATATGTTATAACAGCTCCGGAGCCATTGTGTTCAATCGACTGTACCGAAGCGTTCAGACGGATGGTGATTCCTTTCTTTTCGAGTACCGTTTTTACCGCATCGGCAATGTCGCGGTCTTCGCGGGCAATGAACTTGTCTCCCCCTTCCAGCACGATCACTTCCGAACCGAAACCGGCAAACATGGAGGCGAATTCCAGGCCGATATAGCCGCCGCCTACAATCACCAGCCGACGGGGTAGTTTGTCCAGTTCCATGATCGAGGTACTGGTGTAGACAAACGGATTTTCTTCTATACCTTTGATGGGCGGGATGATGGTAGATGCTCCCGTATTGATGAATATCTTTTTACCTTCCAGGAGGAGGGTTTCGTTACCTGCTTTTACTTCTATTTCGTAAGGAGAACGGAAAGAGGCGATGCCTGTATAGACAGTCACGGTATCTTTTGAGTCGAGGTTGTCGAAATTCTTTTTACGTAGCAGCGAAGTCAGTTCCCTTTTCCCGGCAATCGCCTGGCGGAACTCTTCGGCATACTGTTCGAAGGAAGAAGGTTTGCGGTAGGAAATGACTTTCGACATATGCACCAGCCTTTTTGTCGGGATACAACCGATATTGATACAGGTTCCTCCGTACATACCGGACGAACGCTCGATAATAGCGACATTCCAGCCTCTGTTTCCCAACTCTGCGGCAAGTGTTTTACCGGCTTTACCAAACCCAATGATAATTGCATCGTACTTTTTCATCCTACAATCCTCCTCTTTTTTTAGACTAAGTTATTAACAGAACAGCTGTTTTAACCTAATTGTTCGTAAAATTTTATCTATATTCTGATAATTGTTATCTATCCCCCGCCCTAATAGCAAAGGTCGACGATACAAAAGTAAAGAATGCAGACGGTTAAGAGGATATCTATTTTTCCTGAAAAGTTGGCGATTTGGCTAAATAAGAAAAAATGTGAAACATTTTTTCAGTTGACAGTTGACAGTTGACAGTTGACAGTTGACAGTTGACAGTTGAGAGTTAGTCTTCGCTATCGAATATAGAAATAATTAGGTCTATCCGAGCATAAGCGATCGTTTATAAACAAGGCTGGCTTAGTTACAGGTTCATTTGCCGTCAGTTTTAACTGACGGATAGTTAATGGATATATTATTCCTGGACTTTAGTCCCATTTCTCTTTAATAATATTACCTTTGTAAAGAATGTCGATTTAACCGGGGAAATCCCCCTTAACAAAAGAAATATATGAGCTATGTAAAAATTATCTTACACTGTGTCTGGAGTACCAGAAACCGTCGACCTTTACTGTCCGACTGCAGTCAGCGTAAAACTCTTTTTGCCCATATCTGTGCCAATGCCAAAGAGAAAGGTATATGGGTTAGTTTGGTTGGAGGTTATGTAGACCATCTACATCTTATACTCTATCTGGGAAAAGATCAAATTCCGTCTAAAGTATTACAACTCATTAAAGGTGAAGCTTCTCACTGGTTTAATAAACAATATGGGCAACGTCTGGAATGGCAGGATGATTATTTTTCTGTCTCCATCGGAGAAAGCCAGCTTGCAGCAGTTAGTAATTATATACTTAATCAGGAAGAACATCATCGTCATAAAAGCTTTCAGGAAGAGTATGAGGAGTTTATGCGTGTATATAAATTCAAGAAGAAATGTGACTAAAGTCAAAGAATAATATACACATTAACTATCCGTCAGTTGAAACTGACGGCAAATAGACCTGTAATAGCTGAGTTACTTTGATTACGGGTAGTTTATTTATTGATAAAATTTGAAGGGACCGTCTAAAAAGTATTTTTGACTCTGTTTTATTCGAATACCTATCTGAGATTGATTTCAAATATTCAATTCTCAAGGAGAATGAGTGACTTTTTAGACAACCTCTTCACATCGGATAAGACATCTACTATTCTTTAATAATCTTATTCTTCTTCCTGTACTCGGTTGCACTCATTCCGGTTGCGTTCTTGAAGAAGCGGCTGAAGGTGGCCTGGTCTTCGAAGCCCAGCATCAGGGCGATCTCTTTGGAGCTTTTGGAGGAGTAGAGTAACAGGCGTTCGGCTTCTGCCTGAATGCGGTTGTGGATGATGCGTATGGCAGAGGGTTGCTGGTAGGTGGAAAGGAGGTTTGCCAACGTCTTCGGCGATTTGTTCAGCATATCGGCATATTCCTGCACCTGCTTCTTTTCCTTGAACCAGGTATCGACCAGGACATAAAACTTACGGATCGTCTCAAACTGCATGCCGTTTTCCGTCCTCACCCCCTGCCGGTTCTCCGCGATGCGTGTACATAATATAATAAAACGTTTCAGTAACACACGGAGCATTTCATCCTGCAGGTGGTCGCGGCTTTCAAACTCCTCGCGCATGATGTCCGTTAAGGTCCGGATCTTCCGCTTCTCGTCGTCGGAGAGATCGAAAATCACCACATGCGAGGAACCATGAAACAACAGTCCGTTGCACGACACCTCATGGTCATTGCCATAGATACAATAGAAATTACCATTGAACAACAGCGAGAGATATTCGCCCTCCACCCGGACAAACTCCAGATGATGCAGATGCGATAAAGTCAGCAGCTGGCCTGCTTCCAGTACGACCGACTGATGATCGACATCCAGCTCCAACCGTCCTGACAGCACCCAGATAAACTTATACAAAGACTTGTCCTTCAACAATGCCGGACTTTCATGCAACGAATCCGATAAAACGACTTTCCCTTTAATCTTGCTGTTCTCAAATGATAAATTCATACTACCCAATTTATATTACCTCCATTCGGTTGGGATCTCGCCCGTATGCCTGCGGAACCAGCGTGAAAAAGTATCGTGGTTGGCAAAGCCCAGCATCGTGGCGATCTGCGAAGGACGCAGACGGGTCTTCGATAACAGGTCTTTTGCTTCCAGCAATACGAACTCGCTGATCCACTCGGCGGCGGATATTCCGGCACCTTGTTTACACCGGATATTCAGTTCCTGCGAGGTGATCCCTAGTTTCTCCGCGTAAAAGTACGCAGGAGAATGGTGATATCTGCTAATTAAGGTCGCAAATTGTTGAAAAAAGAGTGAATTTTCTGTTTTCGGCGCGTCGATGATCGTTTTTCCCTGCTGTAAGTTTATGATTAGAGCCCGGAGCAACGATTCGACCACCTTCGCACGCATCTCTTTCATCTGTTCGATCTGCGATTCGATCAGGCGCAGATAAATGCGTGTTTCCTCGACCTCGTCCGAAGGGATATCGCGGTAGACGAGACGTTGCCGGTTGATCAGCAACTCTTCCGAAACGTAAACGATGATCCCTGTAAACCCGGTATCATGAAAAGGCTTTACCTCCGTCACATCATCGCTCGCCAGCAGAAGGAGTTGCCCGGGAGCCACTTCATACAGGTGATGCAAAGCCTTGCAACGAAAAGTACCTCCGGTACAGATCACGACCAATGTTCCCGAATCCAGCGGTAGTAATTTATCGTCTTCACCCTCTTTCACATAGAGGATCTTCAGCGAACTTTCAAGTTTCAGTTCCGGTGTCGACACGGAATTATAAAGATCCACAGGTAAGATTCTTTCTGTTTTTATCATCATGTTTTTTGTCTGTATTTTAATTTCCGGGTAAACATAAAAAGGTGTCTTTTAGTTTATTATGTTGTGTGATTTTATCTTTAGTTAAAAGAATAAGACATATTCTGTAAACAAAATCCCCGTCATGAAGAACAACGGTTCATTCTTCGTGACGGGGATGGCGGTCAGCGGAAACGTATCCTAAGGGATAGTTTCAAACAGAGGATCAGTCCGTGTTTCAGGAGACCGCACAGCAGGCGGTACAGGAGACGGATACGGGTTGGCCATGTTGGGAGTTTCGTCATCAGGTATAGATTTAAAGTGAAACAAAAAGTTAAGCAGGGCCAGGATAAATTCGATGATTCGTTTGAGTTTGGACATAGATTATTGTTTAATAATTAATTATTTAGGTTCTTATTCACTTTTGATGAATGAATGGAAATAGTATTTCACTATTTATCAGAATTGAGCTATCCCTTTATCAATGTGACTTCGCCATTACAGGTTCATTTGCCGTCAGTTTTAACTGACGGTTTACAAGTTGCTTCTCCTTATTGGCTTCAGCCACATTTCTCTGAAACTGTTTAAATGGGACTAAAGTCCAAATAGATAGAGCATTTACTAATCCGTCGGTTAAAACCGACGGCAAATGGACCTGTAACTATACCAGCCCTATTGATGACTGATGGTTTATAGCTGAATAGTTCAATTCAAAAGCAACACAACCGCCTGGATCGTACGCTCGATACTGATCAGGCTGCATCGGTAAGCCTCCCGGTCGTCTCCGTTCAGTTCGCTGATATACGGGCTGTAAGCGATCTCTTTGGCATAGGCCGCTATGTCATTGCTTACCGACCAGGCCGGGCGATAGCTGTTGCGGATCAGGCGGGCGAAGTCGAGGAAAGAATTTTCAGCCGTATCATACCGGCGGAAATCCAACGAATAGCCCCTGGCCTGCACCGTCGTTCGTCCCCCGTGCCAGTATTCGTTGCTGGCACCGTAGGCCGTCAGACCGAAGAAGTTGCGGCTGTTCATCGACAGGCTACTGGTTCCCCAGCCACTCTCGAAAGCCGCCTGCGAAAGGATGGCCATCGGATTCAGGTGAAAGGCTGCCCCTGCCGCCACTGCGGCCGGCAGGAAACTCTTTACGAATTTGATTTGTTGTGCTGTCATACTCATCTCATTTAATTGTCAATTTTACTCGATTTCGGGACGATCTCCCGAATTGCCGCCACCGGAGTTACCCCCGTCGGCAGAACTGCCCTCCGCATCGATACGCTCGAAACTCACCTTATCGAGGATATCCTTCAGCTCCACGCTCGGACGGAAGACGATGCGGGGCTTGCGGATAAGAGCCGCCTTGAACTCCTTCGCCGTAGCCGTTCCCGTACTGCCGACGTTTATCTGGAAGTTCCCGATCTCGCCCAACTGCACGATCTCGCCGCGCAACAGAGCGTCTTTCATGAAAAACAGCAGTCCGTCGATCACCACATGCACATCGCCCGGAGAAGCCGTCGAATAGGCTGCGATCGACTGGCACATCTGCTTGTAGGGCAACGTTCCGTTGTTGTTGACGGACGCATAATACTTTTGCGCTCCCGAGGGAGCATCTTTCGACAGGTCCTTGCGTAAGACCAATTTGTACCTTACTGACATAATTTTAGATTTTAAGGGTTAGTGATTACGATACAAAGATACGACCGCCCATCCCCTCCATCCGGACCAAAAAAGACAGAAACGGACGAAGTGCGGCATTCAGGGATAAAACGGGATATAAACCATGAATTTCAAGTTATTATTATTTGTTGTTCTCAGCTTTTATACCTACCTTACAGGAACAAATAAACACAGAAACAACCATGGAAGAAAAGCGAAACTATTGCCGGGTATGGGCATTTTACGAGCTGGCACTATGCTATTTCCCCGAATCGACACCTAAGATGGCCAGTGAGAAACTCACGCGATGGATCAGGCTTTCGGGTAACCTCCGCGAGAAACTGATTGCCCTGGACTGGAAACCGGGGCAGAAACTGCTCACTCCCAAACAAGCGATGTGTATAGTCAATCACCTGGGCGAACCTTAACGATCCGCCGGGCATCTACAAATTTTACTGCTTATGATGAATAAGAAAGAACAAGAGTTTTCCTGGTACGGCAGTCTGTTCAAGACCAGGGAAGAGAAAAGAGTGACACTCGGCTGGCTCAGCGGGTACATTCGAAGCGACTGCCTTAAATTTATTACGAAAGAAATCCGCCGACTGACCGCCGAAAAACGCTGTAAAGAAGCCAAACAACTGAAAATGCAACTGCCGGCCATTGCCGTTTCGGTCTTGTTCCCCGGCGAACGGCTGACGGAACAGGCAGGCGGACACACCGGCTATGTGCTGGTGGACGTAGACGGTATGAAGACGCCCGCGACCGAATACATCGGGCGATGCAAAGGTTTCCCCTGGCTGGCACTGGCCTATATCAGCGCACGCGGAGCCGGTGTGCACCTGTTTTTCAGGGTGGAGACCGACACGGAGCAGCACGAGGAAGTCTGCCGCGCGCTGTACGACATTGTCGAAACGACGCTCGGGGAAGCACCCGACAGGATCTGCACCGATATCACGCGGACCAGCTTGATATGCTGGGATGCGGACTGTTATTACAATCCGGACGCGGAGGTGTTCAGGCTCCGCATCGAGCCATCCGGCGGGCAAGCCTCCGCCATACCGCCTGCCCCTTCACGGGAGGGGAAAAGCTTCCCGGCGACTCAACAGCGGGGATATCAGGAGATGACGGAAAGAGAACGGTTGGATCTGTATCTGGATCAGGCGGATCGCGGAACGTGCCGGGTGAAAGGCCAGCGCCATGCCCGGCTGGTCAGCCTCGCCTTCAGCCTGAACCGGGCCGGATTCGGACAGGAGGCGGTGGAAAACGAATGCGTGAGGCGTTATGCCGAGCGTGATTTCGATGCGAAGGAAATTACAAAAACTATCGCTTCGGTATACGCCAAAGCACGGGTGGAACATGGCACGAACCGGTATAGGAAAGATGTTGCGGATGGCCCGAAGTACGCCACTTCCGCCAGTTACGCCACTAAAGTTCCGGAAAAACGACAAACCCGCGAAGAAGAAAACAAGGAGGTTGATAAAGAAGACTTCGACGTTTCCCTCCCCGTTTTCGACCGTGCGTTTATCGATGCCCTCCCGCCGCTTTTACGAGATATGGTGCACCCCACCCTCAAAGATGAGGAGGCCGACATGGCACTGGTAGGCGGACTGACGATGTTATCGACAATAACCCCCAACGTAAGCGGGCGTTATCACAACCGCAGCATCTCCCCGCCTCTCTACCTCTATATCGTGGCACGCGCCGGTTCGGGCAAGGGCATACTCAACAGCATGCGCCCTTCGACGGAACACTGGCACAGGTCTGTGGCCGACCGTTCACGTAACCAGGTAATGGAATATGAGAAGGACGAACTCTACTACCAGGCACAGGTGGCCAAAGCCAAACGGTCAGGCAAAAAACTGACCGAAAATCCGCCTGCCGTGGTGCGTCAGATGAACCTGAACATCCCCGGCAGTATCACGCAGGCCAAGCTGACCGTCCAGCTCTCCACCAACAGGCATTACCCGGCACTGATGCACGAATCGGAGATCGGCGTACTGAGCGAAGCCATCAACCAGGAGCATGGTAAGTATGTGCCGCAGCTCAACAAGATCGCCCATCAGGAGGAGATCGGGCGCGACTCGCTGGCCAACGGCTACGAACATTGTGCGCGTCCGCTGATGGGTATCCTGCTCTCGGGTACTTTCGGACAGTTCACCCGTTTCATCCCTTCGGCCGACGACGGTCTTTTCAGCCGCTTCCTGGCCTACACCGTCGACAAACCGGTGGAATGGAAAGACCTGACCGACGAAGACAATAGTCCGTCGTCGAACAACTACTACCATGATCTGGGCCTGCGCGTGCTCGAGATGGGAAACTTCCTGGATAAGTATCCTACCTTCGTATGCTACACCAAGAAGCAGCGCGACCGCATGAATGCCCGGTTCCGCTACCTTTCGGAAAAGGCGAAGTTGTATGGCGACGAGGACCGGCAGAGCATCGTGAACCGTCTCGGCCGCAGTCATTTCTGTATCTGCATGACACTGGCGGCCATACGCAAGGCGGAGGCGCAATGTACGGACAAGACGGTCGTGGTATCCGATGCCGACTTCGACTTGGCGATGACCTTCATCCTGCTTTTCCACGAGCATGTCCTCCGGCTGAGTACACGTTTGAGGAAGAACGATAGTTATCTCCCCTCGTCCGACCCGAACATTTACGAGCGTCTTTTCCGCGAGTTGCCGCCGCAGTTCCGGACGGCCGAAGCGGTCTCGCTTTCCACCTCGCTCGGACTGCCCGAACGGAGTGTTTCGCGTCGTATAAAGGCGTGGGTCGAACGTGGATTAATCTCCCGTATATCAGCGGGTAAGTATATCAAGAACAAGCCCCCCGAAGAGGTGGTGTAAATTTCAGGAACTTTAGTGGCGCAACTGGCGGAAGTGGCGTACTTTTCCGAAAAAAGGCTTACGTATTTGTTGGAAAATATGTAAGCTTTTTTCGGAAAATACGTAACTGTTTTCCGAATAATTCCGGATATTTTACGTACATTTGTTTACCAATTAAAAAGATTGATATGAATCGTCCGCAAATAGTAGAACGAATACGAACTGCCTTGATGCAGGTAGCTCCGGGAGCACAAGCCATATTATATGGCAGCGAAGCACGGGGAGATGCACGTCCTGACAGCGATATAGACTTGCTGGTATTAGTCGACGGAAATAAACTGACCGTCAAGGAAGAAGACCGTATCATCACCCCGCTTTACGATATCGAAATAGAAACCGGTGTACAGATAAATGCACGCGTTTTGCTAAAGAAGATTTGGGAAAACCGCCCTTTCCAGACTCCCTTTGGAATAAATGTAGCAAAAGAAGGAATTGTATTATGAAAGAGCAGTTGAACCGTGAAAGTATCGAGGCATTGTCGGCTTATCGTTTTCGGCGTGCCGAAGAAACGTTGAAAGAGATACCCTTTCTGAAGGGACAAGGGTATTATAACACAGCAATAAATCGCCTTTATTATGCTTGTTATTATGCTGCGGTTGCTTTGCTCATTAAGTATGAGATAAATCCAGGTACCCATGCAGGTGTGAAGCAGATGTTAGGCTTACATTTCGTTGCTTCCGGTCGTTTGTCACGTGAGTTGGGACGTACTTTTTCTCTGCTTTTCGAGCGTCGACACAGTAGCGATTATGACGATTTCGTCTATTCGAGTAATGAAGATATAGAAGAACTGATGCCTAAAGCGCAGGCTTTTATTGAAGCAATAGGGATTTTGCTGAAAGAATAATGATTTGTATAGTATCCTGAATGATACAACTCTTCCATTTCGATCCTATCACTTCCATGGTGATTTTTATGCTACGCACACGGCGATAAAGTATTTACAAATAATCAGAATATGGAAAATAAAACATCAACACTTCGTTTGATCTACCCGCAATGGCAGGGTGGAATTGTGGATCACTGGATGCCCGATATTCCGGCAGACGATGCTTCAAGAGGGTATTATTTAGGAGCTCAGTTACTGAACTTCCTGGCTCCCGAGAGTTCGCAAAAGACAGTGGAAGTACCGGTTTCACTGGATATAAACGACCGGAAAACGGAAAAAGGGGTCAGTGCCCGAAATGTAATCCTGAAGCAGACGAAAGCCGCCCTCGGAATAATCGGGGAAAACGCTCCGGAAAAGATCGTTACGCTCGGTGGCGAATGTTCGGTGAGTGTCGTGCCGTTTACTTATCTGGCTGCGAAATATCCGGATGATGTGGCGATTGTCTGGATCGATGCCCATCCCGATATAAATCTGCCTTACGATGACTATAAAGGCTATCATGCCATGGCTTTAGCCGCCTGCCTGGGGATGGGTGACGAGGAAATTATCGGCACGCTGCCCGGAAAGGTCGATGCTTCGAAAGCGCTGCTCGTGGGATTGCGCTCATGGGATAAAGGCATGCAGGAACGTCAGAAAGAACTGGGGATAAAGGGCCTTTCACCGGAAGAGGTTGCCAATAACAGCGCGGCGGTCATGGAATGGCTGAAAGGGACCGGCGCCTCGAAGGTCGTTGTTCATTTCGACCTGGACGTGCTGGACCCTGCCGAAATCATTGCCGGTGTCGGTGTCGAACCTGACGGGATGAAAATGGATGAAGTGATCCGTGTGATAAATGATATTGCCTCCGGCTATGACCTGATAAGCCTGACCATAGCCGAACCGATGCCACGCATCGCCATCAAACTAAGAAATATGCTCAACCAATTGCCATTGTTGAAAGAGTAACGGGAATATCTGTTTTTCGTATGTGCATTTATGAACACAGACCGTATCCGCACATACGAAAAACAACTGGAAAGAGAAGCGGGTCAGCTAAAAATATCCTGTTGTAATCCTCTTAATGACACAGTCTTAACCCCTTGCAGCTCTCCTGATAAGAGAATATCGCCCAACATTCTGCTCACGTCTTTTGCCGAATTCCGCAGATAGCCATCGAACATAGCCTGCATCGCTTCATCACTAAAAACTTTCCGTACGATTGGAATGCAAATAAACAAAGGCAGATAATAGAGTTTGTTCACTTTCTCTTTTTTAGGATCGGTTCCCATCGCAGAACAGACATGGAAACCCTCTCTGACAGCCATTATTGCCTCCCTGACAATCTCCCGTTTTTTAAGAAAAGCCTCCATCGTGCCCCCGGCTTTCAGAACTCCGGCCGAAAGCCCGGCTATAAACGCACAATGAGGAAGAAGCCATGTGATGATCTGACCGGATATAAATGGTTTCATGTCGGCATCGTCCATTGCATCCGCTATTTTCCGTACACGCGGCGTTATTTCACCGGATACTTCGCCCAGCATTGTTTTCGAATATCCGGAGCCGGAAATAATCGTATCGAGTCCTTTTTCATTCCGGCCTCCACCAGCCATAAAAGGAAAACCGAAGAAATATTGTCCGGGCGATATGTATTTACTTATTCTCTCCAGATCATCATACCATATATTCTGAAAGAAAAGAATATGGGCCTTCCCCGCAGATTCTTTCAGGACAGACAAGACTTCTTCGGGATGGAGATTATTTGTCGCAACGATGATATACTCAAAATCATTGTCGGCCGAAAGAATATCCAGGACCTTTGGACGGAAAACGGTCTCCGCTTTCACCTTTCCTCCATTCCTGTAATCCGTACAATGGATATGAATACCCTGTTCTTCAATCGGCTTCTTTTTTCCCTTTCTAACCAGAAAACTGATGTCGTGCCCGGCCTCGGCCAGTTGCCAGCCATAGGTGCAGCCAATCACGCCCGCGCCAAAAATAAGAATCTTCATAATAAAATATATTTATTGTTTGCTATTCGGGAGGAAGATCGATAAACGCCGAGCGGAACAATCCGTGATATCCGGAATATACCGGTTCGCAGGCATTGAACAGCTGGGCCGGTGTAAATCCGGAAAAATCTTTCAGTTCCTTTATCAGGTGCGATTTGTCGTAGTAACCACATTCATAAGCCAGTTCTGCCAATGTCATACATGTATGCAACTGCATCAAATGGTGCAGCTTCTGGAAACGCACGATTTGCAGGAAATCTTTCGGGTTTGCTCCGATCTTTTCACTAAAAACACGTTTGAACTGCTTGTAACTCAGGCAGGCGGTTTGCGCCAGACTATCCACATCTGTATTTCCCTGCCGGATAGCGTCTATTACCGCATGAATCCGTTTGTCATCCTGTTTGCCGAGCCGACACATACGGCTGAACAGAAATTTTTCTATAAGGCCGACACAGGCTAAATCATCAGCCGTCTCGTTCAAACGTTGCTCCAACTCAAGCAATTCCGGGTCGTCCAATACATCGAGCGAGGTCTGCCGGTCCTTCAGTTCACCGGGGGGTATTGGGAAGAATCGACAGGTTCCCGCAGGCTGAAAAACAATGCTGATAAAATCAATACAGCCGGAAAAGACAAGGTCTGTATAACCGGCCGTTATGCCATAGAGATGCGACCGGGGCAAGCACCCTTTTTCCTGTGATGAATACGCAAAGTTCCCCCGATGAAAACTTAATGCCACACACTCCAACGGAACAAGGCGCTGTGAACTTCTCACAACGTCTTCCATCCGCAGAAACCAATATTGCTTTACATACGGAGCAAGTAACCCGGAAGGTTGTATAACTTTAAATTTATTCATACCGGTACAAAGTTAAGGTTATTACATGATCCGCCTGGTGTAAAAAAAGGACAAATCGTTTGGTATATCTTACAGGTATAGGCTAATCCTCTCTTTTCTTTTAAGCCTCAGGTTCATTCCCATATCTTTTACCTGAAAATAGTATAATGAATGCCTGGGGAAAGAAAAGCCAGAAACCGG
The DNA here is from genome assembly GCF_003479515.1 of Parabacteroides sp. AF14-59. Classification (NCBI taxonomy): domain Bacteria; kingdom Pseudomonadati; phylum Bacteroidota; class Bacteroidia; order Bacteroidales; family Tannerellaceae; genus Parabacteroides; species Parabacteroides sp. AF14-59. The sequence continues at coordinate 120,254 of NZ_QUHH01000016.1, forward strand.
AGACCGGTTCTATAAGACAACCGATTATGCTAATTAACAGAATTGAATAACCGAGAAACATCGGGGCAGGTTTCTGTTCCTTTTTGATATAGTGTTGAAGTGTCTGCCCCCAAAGGATAAGTAAAAATCCGCAGACTAAAAACCAGAGGGCAACACCACGCTCATAACTGTTGCCGATCGAATCGACCAGCCCGTCTTTAAGTATTTCCGCATAAACAGCCTTCCCGGTCAAAACCGCATAAATCGTATGGATGATTCCCGTTAGAGTCAGGAACGTCCCGCTATACTTCCAAAGTTTCATATTCTATTGTTTTTATGTACCGCAAAGATATACATGAAACAGGGCAAAATAACAGCCTGACCAGAACTGTCTACCTTATGCATAGTCTTTCTAATGCCGACCTGTCATTAAAACAGGTTGCAGCAAGATTCAATATGAGTGAACGCAATATTCAGAGAAGACTAAAGGCAGAAGGTACTTCTTATCAAAAGATACTGAATGATCTGCGTATGGAATTATCGCAAAAGTATCTGAAAGAAGAAATACCTTTACCGGAGATCGGCTTCCTGCTTGGTTTCGATAGCCAGAGTGCATTCAACAAATTCTTCAAAAAGCATTTCGGGACACAACCTTCTGCATATAAAAGTTAATAATCAGGTCCTGCAAAACAATCTCTGATATTGAATATCACTCTAATTCTGTTGCATAAATACAGATAGCCTGCAGCGCATCCGAAACATCAGTTGAAGTAATTCCCCGGGACTCTATCCGTAAGACTTTTTCCCAATCGTCAAAATCGACATTCCATTTATGGATCTGGGGGTATTGGGCAAATAACGTTTCTATTCTCTCCATATCTTGCTTCTTCGTTATAGAAGTTCTGAAAATCAAAATATCATCTTGCATTTTATTACTCTTTATACATAAAGCTAAACCCTGAAGCTGTTCCTCGCTTGTTTCATTCTCTTGGGATAAAGGTAGCCTAATTAGACGTTTGCCGAAACGTAAATAGACCAACCTCCCTGTTACAGATGACAAAACAGGGAATATAGTCGATCAACAGACTAATATATTCTTTACAAGGACACAACCGGCACAAAGATAGAACCTCCATATTTTGTCCGATTGAAAATTAAGCCATACTTTTGTCCAAACATGACAAATGTATTCATCATGCAAAAAACAACTCTCAGAATAAGTCATATACCAGCTATCATATGGGGCAGCAAATCCGAAAAAGTCATTATTGCCATTCATGGAAATAGATCGAATAAGGCAGATACTCCTATTGAGATCGTAGCCCAAAATACGCTGCCGAATGATTACCAGGTTTTGAGTTTTGACCTGCCGGAGCATGGGGATAGAATAAACGAAGGCATTCCCTGCAAAGTCCGGTCTTGTGTTAAGGATCTTATTACCGTTATGCAATATGCAAAAACGAACTGGAAGCATATCGATTTATTTGCAAACAGTATAGGAGCCTATTTCAGCTTATTGGCTTATCCGGAGGAGGTAATAGGAAAAGCATGGTTCCTCTCCCCGATCGTCGATATGCGACGCCTTATCGAAAATATGATGACCTGGTTTTCCATAACGGAAGAAGAGCTGAAAAGGCAACAGACCATATCCACGCCTATAGGACAAAAACTCTATTGGGATTATTACAGTTTCGTTAAGGATCATCCGATATCCCATTGGAATACCCCTACCCATATTCTATACGGCAGCAAAGATGAGCTATGCGAAAACGATGTCATATCCCGATTCGCCGAACAGTTTTCCTGCCAATTGGAGATTGTCGAAGGATCGGAACATTATTTCCATACACAAGAACAATTGACTGTTTTCAATGAATGGATAGGACGAACTTTATAAAGACACAGAAAATATATGAAAATAAGTATTGCACAAATAGAGCCGATAAAAGGTGATATCGAAAAAAATCTGAGTAAGCATTTGAAGTTTATTGAAGCCGCATCGTCCGGACGATCGGACCTGATAATGTTTCCCGAACTATCGCTGACGGGCTATGAACCTGAATTGGCAAAAGAGCTGGCGATATATTCACAGGATGAAAGACTGACCCCGTTGCAAGAAATTTGTGATAAAAAGAACCTGATCATAGGTGCAGGTCTGCCTACTAAAAAAGATGATAATTTATTTATCAGTATGGTTATTTTCCAGCCGGGAAAAGAGAGGGTCACCTATTCAAAACAATACCTCTATCCCACCGAGAAAGATATATTCACCCCCGGTAATACCCCTTGTGTAATCCCTTTTGACGAAGCGAATACCATTGCCCCTGCCATCTGCTACGAATTATCCAACGAAGAACATGCAGCCCATGCACATAAGATGAATGCAAACATCTATATGGCAAGTGTCCTCAATTCCGTCAACGGCGTAGATGCTGACATCGAAAAGCTTTCAAAAATAGCTTCAACATATAAAATGATAACGTTCATGTCCAACTATATCGGGACATCAGGCGGTTATGAATGTGCGGGCAAATCCTCTATATGGAACCAGGAGGGTGAATTAATAGCACAGTTCGACAGCCAGACTGAAGGCATACTGGTTTACGATACCTTAAGCAAATCTGTCGACACCATCTGTACGATCGTCTGAGCTTGTTTATCAGCAGTCTATTTGTTAAAAATGCGATTTTGTAAAAAATAATAAGAAAACCATGAGGTAGATAAGAAATAAGTTGTATCTTTACTGGTGAAAAACGTAAATTTTTTCATAGTTAAGGTTTTGGTTTAGAGATGGCCCCCTTGTGAAAGCAGGCCATTTCGTTTTTTTTATTCAACCCGAAACAATTTGTTCTTGTAATCAATGATCACCGGTATCGCTATCCCAATTAGGAAAGTCCTTTTAGTTTATACACCAGCAAATTATCTTCCGGATCTCCGTCCTCTATCGATCCGTAAAGCGTAAAGGTTTCTTCATCGACAGCAAATTGAACAGGCCGTTTGCCATCCAAATGATACCGGATAACCGGATTGCCATCCAGATCGAATACCTCAAGGATCGTTCCCCGCGTATTGTTTGCATTGTGTTCTTTCCATGATGTTCCGAAAAATAATGCGTACAGATAGCGTTTACCCAAATGACCATAAGCATAACTTACTTTTGCGTTTTCACTTGCCAGAACACTTACATCAGAAGCGTCAAAATCAAATGTCACCCTTTTGATAAGGTTAAAATTGACATCCATAAAATCAATCTGCTTCTTATATCCATAGCAAAATACTATACGACTTTCATTTGCATACACATTCCCCATATCCGGATCCAGTGAATAATCCATGATATCCGGACTCCTGTATGTCCATATTTTCCGCGGCAAAGAATCTTTTACAGCCAACACATAAAGGCTGGGGACTAACATATATTTAGGATCTGCAATATATAAGGAGTCATTAATAAAGGCTGCATCATATAAAGCATTGTCATAACCGAATGTTTTTGCATCTTTGAAAACAGGCTGTCCTTCTTTGTCGATAGCAAACCGGCTAATCTGATTCTTACCAAAATCACCAATCAGAAAATCGGAAAGCGGCCCCTGAAATAAGTATGAAGAAACAAACTCATCCGGACCTTGCCCCTCCACTCCAAAGGCACTTTTCAGTTCACGGCTTGTCAGATCATAGATGTGAAATATACTGTCACGACGCTTTACATTCTGAAAAATCAGGTAAGGCGGTTTCACTTCTACTTTCCAGGGATTGGTTATCCCCTGCAAGGGCATCAATTCCTGCACCAATGTCTCTTCACGAGGAAAATCAGGACCGGTAGAGCTACATGCTACAATTAAACCGCAACATAATACCAGCATTAAAGAATATATCCGCATAATCGCTAATTTATTGGGGCCTTAAACTATTACTTCACAGACTCTTCGTTACTTTTAGCCAACGATGCCAATCCTCCTATGGCACCCAGATTCATGGTGTCCAATGCCGAACTGGGAACAATAATCATAGATCCTTTCTCTTTCAATCCCTCAAACAGCATATTCATTCCTCTCAGGTGTAATGCTACAGGATTATCGGTATACTTTTTACTAGCCTGTTCAAACTTATCGGCAATCTCGGTTTCTGCCGTACCCAAAATAACACGGGCTCTTCTTTCACGTTCAGCCTGAGCTTCCTTACTCATCGCATCAGCCAGATCTTGCGGTATGGCAATATCGTTAATACCAACGGTTTGGCACGTAATACCCCAAGGATTGGTATTTCTATCTAAAACATGTTGCAGATCTTCTGCAATTTTATCGCGTTCCTGCAAAAGAGTAGATAATTCGTGCTTACCGATCGTGTCTCTTAATCCTGTCTGCGCAATGTGTTCGATAGCTTTTTGATATTCCTGTACCTCCAATGCAGCCTTCTCCACATCCCAAACCGTCCAATATACGACGGCATCCACATTTACCGGCACCGTATCTTTAGTCAGAGTTTGTTCTGCCTTAAAAGCACTTACACGCACCCGCTGATCGATATAAGTAGACACACTGTCTAATATAGGAATGATCATAAACGGTCCGGGCCCTTTTAAGCCTTTGAACTTTCCCATACGCAACACCACAGCCCGCTCCCATTGGTCGGCAATACGGATCGAAAGAGACAATAATCCTGAAATAAGAATCAGGAACAACAAAACCGGCATATTTACTACATGTAAAATATACAGAGCGACCGATACAAAAATCAGTACCAACAATACTGAAATAGAAATTGGATTAAACCATCCCTTGTTGATTACATTTGTTGTCATAAGTATTATTTTTTAGAGGTTTCAATGTCTTTCAATTCCCGTACGACTTCATCGAGAGTAAAGCCGTAACTAAATGCTACAGAAGAAAACTGCACACAAATTTCTTTCAGCTTATCTTCCCTCTCCTTTTCTGCAATTACATTTTCCGTTTTATTGATAAAAGTTCCGGTACCTTGCTGAGTCTCCAGAATATTCCGGATCTCCAATTCTTTATATGCCTTCGATACCGTATTCAAGTTCACCTTTAACTCGACGGCAAGTGCCCTGACCGTAGGAAGCTGTTCACCTAATTTAAGCTGTCCGGATGCTATACCAAATATAATCTGATCGATGATCTGACGGTACACCGGAACGCCGCTGGAATAATCTAATAGAAACTTAATCATATAGGTATATATTATATTATACAAACATTGTACTATTTATATAGTACAAAGGAACAAAATAAATTTATTCCACCAAATTTATTTCAGATTTTTTTATCGGGAAAAAATGTTTGTCGATAAATAGAAGAAGATAAGCCTTTATTATCCAAAGTCTATAATAACTCTTGTCCCCTTATTTACTTCGGAGTTTATATCCACTTTGGCACCATAAGAATTCAAAATACGCAACGATAAACTAAGACCGATACCGTGCCCGGCAAATTCACGGGTATTGGTTGCACGGTAGAAAGGTTGATAAACTCGTTTCAATTCTTCAGCCGGAATACCGATACCAAAATCCTGTATTTCGAGAACGGAACATTTCAAACGCATTTCAACAGGCCCCTCTCCGGAGTATTTACAGGCATTGTTCAGGATATTACCGATAGCGATCTTCAAAAGATGCGGATTTGCTTCCAGGCAGTATGCAAAGGTGTCGGTCGTGAATCTGATGCGGTTACCTACGAACTGCATCAGGAAGTCGGCCAGCATAATCTTTTCAGTGGCATTCTTCAATATCTCTTTATCGCCGTGCGACAAGAAAAGAAGGTGCTTCATCAACTGGATGATACGTTTTGTTTCGGAGGCAATGCGTTGTAACGCTGCCTGGTATTCGGCAGGGGTACGTTCTTTCAACAGGCTTATCTCGCATTCACCCTGTATGGCTGTAAGCGGATTATTCAGTTCGTGGGAAGCATTGCTGATAAAAGCTTTCTCGCTTTGATAGGCTGCATCGATACGATCGACCATACGGATGGCATAGAGTTTACCGACAAAATAGATCAGGACGGCACTTATGACGATCAGGGCGAGCAATAGCCAACCGATACGTTGCTGAATGTCCCCTCCATATTGATTGTTAGAGATAACAAGTACAATGAAATTACCTTCATTGTCCGGATAATAAAGGGCAGCTCCCACTTTCTCCTTTTCATGAAAAGTAATCACATCTCCTTTATACAACCGTGCAATCTCCTTTTCCGTCATATAACGGACTAATGTCGTATGCGTCTCTGCCACACTGTCCGCGTTCAATAATATTTCGGTAGCGACAGGCAACGTTTCTTCATAGCGTTTTTGTATACGGGCATAGCTTTCCTCGTCCACTTCATCCTTCTCCCAATGTTTCTCGGCAGTAGCATAGGCTTTTTCCGTCAGGTAAGAATAATACAGGCGGCTGATATAACTGGTCGCAATAAAATAGAAAAGAATCGTGACAAAAGCAATGATACCGACTGTCATTGCCGTATAAAAGAAAGCTATTTTATTCCCTGTTTTCATGCTTCCATCATATAACCGATACCCACTACGGTACGGATCAGTTTATGAGTAAAATCTTTGTCTATCTTGGCACGGAGGTAGTTGACGTAGACATCGACAACATTGGTATTGGTATCGAAATCCTTATCCCATACATGTTTCAGAAGTGTCAGGCGGTTAAGAGCTGTACCCTGGTTCAGTATAAAGTATTCCAGCAAACGATATTCCTTAACCGTCAGGTCGATAACAGCATCCCCCCGGAAGGCCCGGTGGCTGGTCGGATCGAGATGCAGGTCTCCGCACCGTAAAGAGCCGGCCGTAACTTCCATTCCCGACCGCCGCAAAAGAGCTTTTATACGGGCTTCCAATTCCTGAAAACTGAATGGTTTAACCAGGTAATCGTCGGCACCGGCATCGAGCCCGTTCACAATATCGTCCGTTGTTCCCAAAGCCGTCAGCATAATTACCGGTGACTGGAAACCATAGAGTTGACGATATTGGCGACATAACTGTAAGCCGTTCATCTTAGGCATGATAATATCCAGGATCAGCAGTTGGAAGTTCTCTTTTTGCAATAACTCCCAACCCGCCATACCGTCATAAGTAACGCATACTTCATGACCGAATTCCTGTAATCCTCTTTCAATGAAAGAGGCTATATTCACTTCATCTTCTACTAATAATATTTTTGCCATTTGAAAGCTTATTTACTTAGGAGCACAAATATACGATTTCAGATTATATTAGAGAACGCGGATGACGCAGAATACGCAAACGTTCGCAGATTTACAATCTTCGTTGTATCAGTTTTCCATCTTTGTCATAAAGCATGCGGCGATAGAAGGCTTCGACCATCAGCGGAAAGACAAACAGGGTAAAGAATGTCGCCCCTATTAAGCCACCGATGATGACAATAGCTAACGGACGCTGACTTTCCGAACCGATACCGTGACTAAGGGCCGCGGGCATCAAACCGATAGCTGCCATAGAAGCTGTCATAAGCACTGAACGCACACGTGATTTCACACTCATCTTGACGGCGTCCGACAAAGGCTCCCGCGCTTTCAGATTCCCTTTGATATCCGATATCATGATAACTCCGTTCTGAATACAGATACCGAAAAGAGCAATAAAGCCGATACCTGCCGAGATAGAGAAATTGAAACGGGTGATCAGGAGTGCCAGGATTCCCCCTACTGCGGCATAAGGAACATTCAGCAACACAAGTCCTGCATCCCGGGCATTCCCGAACAACACGAACAGGATGACGAATATGATAGCAATGCTGACGGGGACAACCTGCGCCAAGCGTTTCGTTGCCCGTTGCTGGTTCTCGAAATCTCCCGTCCATTTCAAGGTATAGCCTTCGGGAAGTTTCACCTGCTTATTGACTTTCTCCTGGGCTTCGGCTACGGCTGTACCCATATCCCGTCCGCGGACAGAGAATTTTACGGCACAGAAACGGGCGTGATTATCGCGGTAAATGATAAGCGGACCGGTTATCGTCGTGATATCCGCCAGTTCCTTAATAGGAACCATTGTCCCGTCGCGGGCAGGAACCAGGATCTTTCCAATCTCATTTTCACTTCTTCGGAAGGCGGACTCATAACGGACCATGATATTGAATTTTCGTTCATCTTCGTACAATAAAGAGGCACTCTTACCTCCTATCGCCATTTCGATGATCGATTGTACATCTTCTTTCGCAACACCATAACGAGCCAGGCGCGATTCATCGAGCTCAATACGCAGTTCCGGCTGACCGATATTACGGATCACTCCGAGGTCTTCGATGCCGTCGACCGTTTGTAATATCTTATAGATTTCTACGGCTTTCTTTTCAGATTCATATAAATCTTTCCCGAAAACTTTTACTGCAATAGAGCCCTTAACGCCGCTGGCCGCTTCTTCCACATTGTCGGTGATCGGCTGCGAGAAGTTGAAATCGACACCGGGATAGACAGCCAGGTTCTCTTCCATCTTTTCTATCAATCCGGCCTTAGTCAGTTTACTTTCCCATTTCTTTTCGGGATAGATATCCACATGAAATTCGATATTATAGAAACCTGTGGCATCTGTCCCATCGTTCGGGCGACCTGTCTGCGAAAGGACCTGGCGCACTTCCGGATAAGATGCCAGGTTGCGGCGCATCTGGTTAGCGAGCTTGACCGATTCATCTAAAGAAATACTTTGAGGCAACGTCGCACGGATATAGATAGAGCCTTCATTCAATTGGGGAAGAAATTCCGTACCCAACAACGTGAAGCACCACAAGCCGGCGGCCGCCACCAAGGTAGCGATACCGATCGTAGCTTTCTTGTGGGCATGGCAACGGTCAAATATAGAAACGGACGTCCGGTTCACCCATGACAAGAAAGGGTTGTGCTTTTCACGCACATTCTTTTTCAACAGCATGGACGACAACACCGGCACCAATGTCAATGTAAAAATCAGCGCGCCCAACAAGGCAAATCCCAGGGTATAAGCCAGCGGACTGAACATCTTCCCCTCCACTTTCTGGAAAGCAAAGATCGGGACCAGCGCAGTGATAATGATCAGTTTGGAGAAGAACACCGCCTTAGCACGATCCTTTGCCGTATGACGGATCAACCCCATCTTACTCATTACATTAAAGGCAGGCATCCCCACCTCCCGCGCTTTCCTGTCAAGGGCAACAAAAAGACCTTCCACCATCACCACGGCACCATCGATAATGATACCGAAGTCGATCGCCCCCATCGAAAGAAGATTGGCGCTCATCCCCATCGCCCGAAGGCAGATAAAGGCAAAGAGCAGCGCCAACGGGATAATAATGGATACAATCACCGTTGTACGCCAGTCTGCCATAAAAATCAACACAATGAAAGTTACCAGCAAAATACCTTCTATCAGGTTATGTGTAACCGTGTTCACAGCCAGGTCAACCAGATCTTCCCGGTCGTAGAACGAAACGATCCGGACATCTTCCGGCAACGAGTTCTCCTGGATATCGGCAATCTTATCTTTCAGGGCAGCGATTACTTCACCCGGATTTTCCCCTTTCCGCATAACGACGATACCCTGCACGACATCGTCTTCATCCATCCTGCCCACCTGTCCCAGACGGGGTAGACTCGACTCGTGCACGCTTGCCAGATGCTTTACCAGGATTGGCGTGCCGTTGATGTTCTTGACTACGATATTCTCGATCTCTTTCGTATCATTGATCAGACCGATGCCTCGTACTACATAAGCCTGCGAACTTTTAGTGATCACATCACCGCCCACATTAATATTACTCTTGGCTATGGCATCAAAAAGTTCAAGTGATGTTACATTATAATTGATGAGTTGGTTCGGATTAACGCTTACTTCAAAAGTCTTTACTTCACCACCGAAACTCACGATATCCGCTACTCCCGGGACAGCGCGCAGTTTACGTTCGATCACCCAATCCTGAAATGTTTTCAATTCGCGGACGGAACGTTTGTCACTACGCAGGGTATAACGGAAGATCTCCCCCGTCGGTCCGTATTGCGGCTGAACCTCCGGTGTAACGCCTTCAGGCAGATCGGCATCGTTCAACAGGTTATAGACTTGCTGGCGAGCATAGAAATCGTCGGCATCATCATCAAACATTACATTGATCACCGAAAGCCCGAACAAAGTGGTACTACGAATATCCGTTTTTTTCTGTACCGGGTTCATAGCTATTTCGATCGGAATAGTAATGAATTTCTCTATCTCTTCCGCACTACGTCCCGGCCACTGGGTTATGATCGTTACTTTGGTATTCGTAACATCGGGGAAAGCGTCGACGGGGGTATGAACAAAGCTGACAGCACCTGCTATAATGGCTATGACGGTGCAGAAGAAGATAAAGAATTTGTTTTTCAGTGAAAAGGCTATTATATTGTCTATGAACTTATGCATATCCGTTTACTTTAAAGCGTTATAGACCAATAATGCATTCCGGTTGATGATACGGTCGCCCGCTTTCACGCCTGATTCCAGGAAACAATCTTTCTCGGTCTGTTTGAATACGGTGACTTCGTTGGTTTGCAATATATTATCGCTGCCGATGCTCACGATATAATGTTTACCGTTTTCGAATATGACGGCACGGGCATCCACGCGGGGCATTTCCTTCCCTTCCACTTTGCTCTGCACATACACATTGGTGAACATGCCCGGTTTCAGCATATAATCCTCATTCTTTAGTTTCACCCGTATATTCATGGTCTTGCTTTCGCTATCCAGCATATTATATACTTTGTCTACCGTTCCCGTAAACTCTTTCTCCCTGTAAGCGAGTGTCGTTATACGGACCGGTGCTCCTTCATACACCTTACTGATATCGCTTTCGTAGACATCGGCCATTACCCACACGTTATCCAAACCGGAAATGGTAAACATTGCTTCTGTCTGGTCGGAACGTATCTGCATATTCCGACTGACATTCTTTTCAATCACGAAACCGGATACCGGAGATTTTATTTCGTAAGTGGAATTGCCGGTTATATGATAGATGGTATAGACTTCATCGATACGTTTAAGTTCGGCTTTGGCATTTGCTACCTCCTGTCCGGCCTGCAGTTTGTCACGCTCGGAAGCCATTCCACTGCGAAACATATCCTCTGTGGCTTCCTGATTACGGTTTGCCAGCAGTAGTTGTTGCTCTGCCTCTTTCCGTTGTTTTTCATAATCGGCTACCTCGCTGCTGTGTATGATGGCTAGTATGTCTCCTTTCTTCACATAATCGCCGGTTTCAACATTCACCTCAGTGATGTTTCCTCCGAAGATGGGATAAACATGTGCCAGTTGTTCGGGATTGAAACTGACACGTCCGTTCAATAGCAATTCATTGCTTAAAGGAACATTGTGAACAGTTTCAACCGAAACAACCTTCTGTAAACTGTCGGTAAGCATGAGAGGGGCCGGACCCTCTTCCGGCCCGGTTGTCTTTTTGCCACAGGCTGCCAGTAAAGGAAGCAGAAGCATTAATGCGATACAATTCTTATTCATCTTATTTGTCATTTTCTTATTCGCTGTTATTCGTTAATAGCTGAAAACATCACTACCTGTCACCGTGTTGATCTCTTCCATAGCCAGGAAGACATCTTTCTGTGTTTGATAAAGTTGCAGGCAGGTTTCTTTATAAGCCTGGTAGTAATCAATAAATTCCAGCAAACTGATATTACGTTTCCTGAAATTCGTGTTTACACCGTCGATAATGGTTTCAAAATCACGTTCCAACTCATAGTTTGAGGAGTTGTATAGTTTTATCGCTTTTTCCAGCCGGGCATAACTGGTGAAAAGCTCTTTCTCCGCCTGTTTGCGAGCCAATTCTTCCCGGCTTGTATTTTGCAGGACGGAGAGACGGGCAGATTTGATATTTCCCTGATTGCGGTTGAAGACCGGGATCGAGATGCTTAAACCAATAGCAAAATAGTTATCGCAGAAGTTTCCGGCACGGTCGTAAGAACCTTTCAGGCTGACCTCCGGAAAGGCTAACGACTTTTGCAGGCTTACATTTGCACGTGAAACTTGTATATTGGTTCGTGCCATCTTCAGATCCGGACGTTCGGCAAGACGGTTATTCAGTTCGATAAAAGGGATGGAAGTTATGTCGATCTGTTTCAGGACAGATTCATCGAAAACGGGTTCAAACGTCTCGGATGCATTCAAACCCAATAATAACTTCATATCGCCTTGCAGGGAAATAAGCTGGTTGGAAGTCTCGTTCCTTTCCTGTTGGAGAGATAACAGAAGTGCTTGTATTCTCGACTTTTCCAACAAAGAGATGTTGCCTTTATCGTTCTGCTCCTTCATTACCTCCAGGAGTTGTTGCAGATATTCTATCTCCTTGTCATAAATCGACAGAGACTTTTCCGTATAATAAAGTTCGATGAATTTACTGTTCAGTTCGCTTTTCAATGTGCGGAGTACCTCTTCAAACTGGTGGACCGCCATTTCTTTATTGAGTTTTTCTACCCGGACCCGTTTGTTACGCTGTCCGGCAATATAGATCAATTGCTCTATTTCGACAACAGCTTCCCCCTCTTTACCCATATCGAAATATTTCCCGTTCAGCCGGTTGTAGACGTTTTGTTCAAGAGAAATGACCGGGTTCTCAAACAATTTAGCCTGGATAACTTCGGCTTCGGCCATCTCTATATTATAACGTTCGGCTATAAGCTCCAGGTTGTTGACAAAAAACTGCCGACCGGCTTCTTGTAACGTCAGCGGTTTTTGTTGAACTTCTGCCGACGTTTTTAGATTGAATACGTGTAAGATTAATAATAATAAAATGAATCGTTTGCCCATTTCCTTTGTTTTTGGAAGCAAAGGTATAAGACTGACATATTTCAGACTCAATCAAAACGATTAGAATACTCTTAACTGAAATTAGAAATTAATTAGAAGGTTTTCAGGGATTTATTTTCATACGGTAAAGCTGCATCGGCAGCTGATCGGTCTGCAGTTTGGGAGGTTGTTGGGGATAAATGAGTTCGAGCCAGCGTTGATCGATCGGGCCCGGTACCTCTTCGATACGTACACGGGTTATGCCTTTTCGCTTGAATCCTAATATTTCGGCTGCGGAGGATGAGACATCTATAATTCTTTTTCTGCGATGCGGACCCCGGTCAGTGACACAAACAATCACAGTCTTCATATTTTCCAGATTGGTTACCCGCAGATATGTCCCGAAAGGATAAGTACGGTGAGCCGCAACCAGTTCGTCTTTATCATGGATGCGGCCGCTGGAAGATTTCCGTCCATGAAAACGTTCGTGATAATAAGAAGCAAGCCCCTCCTCTTGTCCCCACACAACACCCCCTGCGCTTTGTAAAGCGATAAACAGGAGTATTATATGTGACAAGCGGAAGGGCATGTGCAAATATAATAACTAATTTGTATTTATTGAAGGAGCTTTCCGTTATATTCGCCGGTCAATGTATTCAGGAAGGCTACGATCTTTGCTGTTTCCGCATCTGAAATATGTCTACCGATCTGGAATTCATGCATTACCTGGATGGCATCTTCGATCGTTTGGATCGAACCGTCATGCATATAAGGTGTCGTAAGCATTACATTACGCAAAGTTGGTGTTTTGAACTTATGGCGGTCGGATTCATTTTTGGTAACAGACCAGCGTCCGTTATCTCCATCTGTCAGACCTGTACCGCGATAATCAAAATAGTTCTCTTTGATACCCATATATTCGTATGACTGTCCGCCGAGATTCATACCGACATGGCATGTTGCGCATTTATTGTCTTTAAACAACTGGTAACCTTCCAGTTCTTCTGCTGTAAGCGCATTCTTATCTCCACTCAGATATTTATCGAAACGGCTAGGAGTAAGCAACGTTTTTTCAAATTCAGCGATAGCTTCCGTTACAGTCGATTCAGTAAAACCTTCGGGAAATACTTCCAGAAAACGTTTACTCAGTTCCTTATCTTCTGCCAGTTTTGCACAGATCTCATCGAAAGAAGCACTTCCCATTTCAACCGGATTCAATGGAGGACCGGCAGCCTGTTCTTTCAGGTCGGCAGCACGTCCGTCCCAGAATTGAACGAAGTTAAGTGCAGCATTATAGACAGTAGGAGCATTTACACCACCGAATTGTCCGTGAATACCTTCAGAATATTGCTTGCGGTCTACACCGGCAGTATTCAGGCCGTGACAGGTAGCACACGAGATCGTATTATCTCCTGACAAGCGGGTATCGTGATACAAATCAAATCCTAAGGCAACCTTTGCTGAATCGGTAGGAATAAAGGCCACTAACGGCTGAACCGGTTCATTGGCAAACTCTTCTGCAACTGTAGGCGATACATAATTATTCTTGCGGGCCTCTTTTGCCCATGAAATAATTACTTTCTTTTCGTCGTCATTCAGACTGGTACCCCAATGCATGGTGTAATATTTGGCAGGAGGCATCGAACCGCTGAGAGCAGTGTTTTCTACTTTTGCCAAATCCACTTCAGAAACAGGCTTTCCGTTGTCAAGAGCGGTCAGCATAGCTGTAAGATCCAGATAATGTGTACCTTCTTTCATATCAGCCTGTACAACCGGGCCAATAATCGGAAGTTTGCCGTAAAAAGGAACATTTGCGGTGGCTGAATGACATTCCATACATCCGTTATTGCGGATGATAGAGGCTACCTGCTTTGCTTTATCGCCTTCAAGCTTTTTATACTCGTTGGATGAACAGGAAGGCATCGTTAAAGCTAATGTAAGTAGTCCGACAGGAAGTACTGCCATCTTACTAAAACTAGTGTTGCGCATAATTATTGGTTGTTTAAGATTTGTTTAGTGCAAAAGTAGATATATTTATTAATATATGTTCACAATGCCGATAGGTTTTATTTATCAGAAGATAGTCTGTATTTATAAGGCTGACTTTATTACAAGCTCAGATTGTTCCGATCAATAAAAAAGAGCCGTAAAAGTGTTCTTTACGGCTCTTTTCTTTATTTCATTATTACAACTACCGGATTATCTTCTTCGCCTATCCGCTTCAGTTCTTTTACCTGTTGCGGAATCTCTTTATTTTCGTTATCCTCAAACCATTCAGCTGCATCTGCAGCGGAGAGTAAACCGACATATTCCCCTGCCTGGGACACCGACATAGGCTGTAAAGGCAAATAATTCGTTAAATCATCTTTCATACCATCCGCATACAAACCGACTTTAACATCGCCTGTCGATTTTGTAATCACAGCATTATACAACGTCGGTTTATGAAATAACTCCCTGATAAAGCGGACAATCATCCGGTCTTCACTATCAAGTATCTGCGTAATCAGAGCTGCATTGTCTTTATTCTTCATAAAGCGCTCGGAAAAAGACCAGTGATATTTCCCC
The DNA here is from genome assembly GCF_003479515.1 of Parabacteroides sp. AF14-59. NCBI lineage: Bacteria > Pseudomonadati > Bacteroidota > Bacteroidia > Bacteroidales > Tannerellaceae > Parabacteroides > Parabacteroides sp. AF14-59. The sequence continues at coordinate 135,572 of NZ_QUHH01000016.1, forward strand.
AAATCAAGTACGCCTGACGGCATTAAAGTCCTGTCTTTTATCTGATAGATTGTATCATTGTACGCCTCCTTAAAATACAGTTCCTTGTCCTGACGCCACAAACGAGTATTAGCATTAAGAATAATACAACCGGTTTCCGGCTCTTTATAATCAATAACAATCGTCCCTTCATAGGCGGTCGGACCCAAAAGTTCGATACCTGTCTCACTTTTAAGAATTGCTATCGACGCTATATTGGAAGGATCGAACGGCTGTTCGTCTGTTGCCATTGTAGAACATGAATCTACCGGCATATTATCTTTAAAGAAAAGAAGGTTGTTTTTCCCATCACCCAAAATACCCGATTTATACAGAACAAATGTTCCATCATTCTGATAGCCAAAAGAGGTCGATGAAGCTCCCATCGTCTCAAATGGAATCTTAATCTTTCTCTGGAATACACCGTCCTGGTCATAACAAACCAAATCTTTATTCCATCCGTTGAAATAAATCATTCCTGTTTCGTTATCACCCCAACAGAAAACACTATTATACCCTTCCGGATCATTCCCGATATGCCCAACCTGTTTGATGAATTTTCCAGTTCCCTTATCAAACATCAGGCATTGACTCTGGTTAGTAGAAACCAATATCCTGTCTTTGATAATCTGTACATAGGGGCCTTTCCCTATCAAGCTGCTGTCGGTCGTTTCCAGCGGAACATAACGAACCAGTTTGAAATAATCGGATGCCTTCAGCTCTACCGGTTTTTCAATGGCTGTTCCCAACGGGATTACGGATAGTTTACCGTCTGCAGTTTTATCTCCATTGCATGCAGCAAGAAAAAGACAGGAGGCAACGGTTAATTGACACAAATAAGTCTTCTTCATTTTACTGCTTTTTTTGCTGACGCATTTTTTGTTGTGATCAAAATCACTCCATCCTTGCCCTTTTCTCCATATAGACTTTTGGCTGATTCGTCTTTCAGTACAGAGATCGATTCAATCGTGTTAGGATTTATCTTTTCCAATGCACCTTCTCTTATCTGTTCTACCCCATCGATAAATATAAGAGGTTTTTCCACGCCGTTTTTTTCATTTCTAATACGGAGTTTCACCTCGCCCGGCAAATGATCTTCTATCGGACCATATCCGACAACTTTTATTTCATCCGCTTTTACTTTTCCGGAATCAACTCCCTTTTTAGTTATAAGAGAAATAACGCCAAGTTTATCCGTCGCGTTATATTTGGCTAAAAGTTCTTCAGACTTTTCTTTGGGAGCCATCGAGAAGCTATGGATATTTTCCGGAGAGATAGCATCCAATTGGTCATAGGTTGCCACTTCATTGTCGATCAGGATCAGATTTCGGGACCATTCCACTTTCTTCTTGATCTTTCTCATGCGCTCTTCAGATCCTTTTCCAAAATCATCCAGTTGCTTTTGCATGGTTTCCAAAGGATTCACATTCTCTTTTTTCTCCTCCGGAACCGTTTCAGTCTTTATGGTTTTCGTTTTCTGCGGAACAGGAACAATCGGTTTGTCCACAGGAACCGGTACGGCCTCGGCCATAGGTTCAGCTTTTTTAGGCTCAATAACTTCCTTAACCGAAACAATTTCGCTAATTTTGGCACTTGAAATTTTCTCCAGTTCGCGAGAGATTTCAGGACGGGCAAAAGCGACTACTGCTACAGCAGTCAGCGGAAGTACATACAGATACTTCAACCGCGCCCAGGGGTTTGATTTTCGTTTTAACATCATAGTAATTCGTTTTTTTAGTTTACTGTGATTAAAGCTGTTGGCCATAGAAGTGAAGCGCTGTGAACCAACAGCTTTTTTTATTAATAATAATTGATAATGTTTCGCGTCGATGCCATGATTGATCACACTCTCATCGGCTTCGTATTCATGAATATTCTGTAACTCCTGTTTCAGTAGCCAGACGGCAGGATTGAACCATTGAAGTATCACACAAAAACTACAAATCAACATATCCAAAGAATGATGAGCACCTATATGAGCCAGTTCGTGTGTCAATATCTCTTCGCCGCTTTCTTCCATATCTTTCCGGGAAATGACAATGTATCCCATCCAACTGAATGGACAAATCGGGGCGTTCGTAATTACCAGTTTGCATCCTTTGGAAAGAACCTGTTTCTCTCCTTTCCCGACCATCCGCCATATACGGAATGTAGAATAAAGGAAACGAAGAAAAAAGAAAATACAGCCGACCAGATAAACGACAAACAAGAACGGAAGCCAGAAAGACTGAGGTGTCTGCACTTCTGTCTCCGTCTGCATCTGTGCCATTTGTAAAAGGTACTCCAAGTTTTGTAACGGGCGTTGTATGGCAACAGGCTCATCCGTCATTATACGGATAAAAGGAATGGCTACGGAGAGAATAACGACACTCAACAATGCGATCCGGTTAAAACGATGAAATGTTTCACGGCTTAACAACAATCTGTAAAACAGGTAAAATACTGCCAGACATACAGATGATTTAAGGATATAAACAAAGAAATCTCCCATAATATTAATCCTTATTTGCTTGTTCCACTTCGTTCAGTAATTGCCGGAGTTCATCCACGGAAATATCCTCCTCCTTTATCAGCGAAGAAACAACTCCCAGATAAGAGTTATTGAAATATTTGGCAATGACATTTTTCAATGTGCCTTTACTGTACTCTGCCTCGCTGACTGCACTATAGTACTGATAAGTGTTACCGAATGTATTATGTGAAAGAAAACCTTTCTCCTCCAATCCCCGGACAATAGTCGACAAGGTATTGAAATGAGGCTTAGGTTCCTCATAATATTCTAGCAGTTGCTTCACGAACAAAGGGCCTTTCTCCCAAAAATAGCCCATGATCTCTTCTTCTTTTGCAGTCAATCGCTTCATAATTCCCATTGTTTCCGACAAAGAAACTAAAAGTTTTAGTTTTAAAACTAAATTCATTAGTTAATAAACTAAAAGAGATCGTTTTTCTCTTTTATCATCTTTTTTTGGACTATTCTTTTTTATCTATGTTCCATTTTTATTGTCCTGGAGCTATCATTTCAAATAATCATTATATTTGAAAACGAATAGATCCGAAAATTTATTTTTCGCTCAAGTACGCTCAAAAATTGACTTAGATTTGATTTTTTCACCAATAGTCCTTAACTCATTTGTTATTTCATCTGCGAAGAAATCAAATAACAATGTCTATTTATGTAAGAAGAGGCTTCCGCATTCAAATGCAGAAGCCTCTTTAGTCTTACCGTCAAAAGATCTTTCGAACGTTTCTGAAAAACTTATCGTTTCGGTATATCCACCGACTTATCCGATTTTCCTAACAAATGTTCAGAGAAGTAATCGACCATTCGCCAGTAGAAGTATTCGTCCATATCACCGAAACCGTGGCGTTGCTGTGGTAAAAGCAGCATGTCGAAGCGCTTATTGGCACGGATCAAACCATCTACAACGCGCATCGTATTACCCGGATGGACATTGTTGTCTATATCACCGTGAACCAACAGTAAATGGCCTTTCAACTGTTTTGCCAGTTCCTGATTACTCTTGATATTGTATGTAAATGTCGTATCGCCTTTTTCCGATACTACTTCTTTCACACCATGATGTGTTTCACTCCACCAACGGTTATAGATCTTGTTATCATGGTTACCGGCACAGGAAACTGCCACCTTGAAGAAATCCGGATATTGCAGGATCGCCGCCGTCGACATAAATCCTCCGCCCGAATGTCCGTGGATACCTACACGATGGATATCGATAAACTTATTTTTATCAGCCAACTGGATGATGGCCGCTTTCTGATCCGCCAGTCCATAATCACGTAAATTACCGTATCCAAAGTTATGATACCATTTCGAACGACTCGGATGACCACCACGGTTACCGACAGAAACAACAATAAATCCTGCCTGAGCCAAACGGTCTGTACGAACGCTCATACGGGTAAACGGATAGCGGGTTGCTTCCACCTGAGGACCGGGATAAACGTAATCGATAACAGGATATACTTTAGTCGAGTCGAAGTTGAACGGTTTGTACATAACACCATAAAGGTCTGTCACACCGTCGGCAGCTTTCACCTTGAACGGTTCCGGGAACTGGTAACCGGCAGCAAACAGTTGTGAGAAATCGCTTTCTTCCAGGTCCATAATTTTCCGGCCAGTATTATCCAACAAGTCTGTCTTAGGAACCGTATTGATGCGGGAATAATTATGGACAATGAATTGTGCATTATCATCTATGCGGACATCATGGAAATAATCACCGACTGAAACCATCTGCAAGCCACTTCCATCCAGGTTCGCCCGGTAAAGATGTTCATAATAGGGATTCTCGTCCTTTTCCCTTCCATTGGCAAGGAAATAAACGACACGCTTGGCTTCGTCTACTTTTACGATCTGGTCGACATGCCAGGGGCCTGATGTGATACGGTTTTTCAGGTTACCTTTATCATCGTAGAGATACAGATGTGCCCAGCCGTCGCGTTCGCTCCAATGGATCAGTTCCTTGCCATTGTTTACGGATGCCAGCGGACGGACTTCGATATAGGTATTCATACGCTCTTCGATGATCGGGCGGATCGAATCTTCACCGATGGTATATGTACAGATGTCGATGCGGTGCAGGTCACGGCTGGAACGGGTAACGAAGAAACGGTTATTGTCACCCAACCAAATACTCGGCAGCTCCTTCATATCACGTTGTTTCTGCAAGCGGGGTTGGTAAGCCATGCGGATGGTCTGGTCTTTGAAAGCCCAGGTGTTGATCTCTTTATAAGAGTCATTGGTCATATCGAACAGATACAGATGGCTGATCGGCGCTTCTTTTTCACCCGGCATCTGGTACTTGTATGTTTCCAATGTCGGACGCGGGGTTGCCATGGCATTGATCACCCACAGGTCTTTCACCTCGCGGCTATCTGAGATAGATACGGCAAAGTGACGTGAATCGGGTGACCACAATAAGTAACCCGGATTTTTTCTTTTGCCGTTACATAATGTATCCGTATTTAAAATGCTGTAAGGCTGTCCGAAACCAAAGTCTTTTACTCCGGTGGTTGTCAGCTGTATTTCCGTAACGGTACTGTCTTTGTCATCCTTTTTCAGTTTCTCGTAATCTTCACGCGACATGCGGTACAGATTCAGGTCTTTTGCATAAACAACGGTTTTACCGTCCGGCGAAATAGAAGCCCAGTCGGGATATTCCGTATCTTTCTTTTTATCGGCCAGATGTGTCAGTTTACGTGTCGGATAATCATAAGAGAAATAGAATATCTCTTTCTTAGTCTTGTTATCTTTATCCGTACTATCTTTCTTCGCATCCTGTGAAGAGGTTACCTGGAATGTAAAAGTACGCCCGTCCTCTCCTGCCTCCAATTTCCGGATAGGTAACTGTTGAGCGATAAACGGATCTTTTACGATCTCCGTAAGTTCTGCTGCCAGCTTATCCTGATCGAATAGAGGACGTTTCGATTTAGCGGAAGGATTAACCACATACCAGACAGTTCCGTTCCCGGTTTTATATTCATACCAGAAACAGTTCCCCGCCTTAAACCAGTGTGGATCTACTGAAGTAGAAAACAACATCGTTGGCAATTTATCACCGGCAAACCGTTCCGCCTGCGTATAACCCGGCAGCGGATCGTCTGCTGAATTTGTTTGTGCACTCACGCCCTGAACAAGAAAAAGTCCTGACGCTAATAAGAGTAGATGTAAATGTTTTTTCATATTTTACAATTGTGTTATATTGTTTGCTTGCAATTCATACAAATGTAAGTAAATATTTTTTCTTTCGCCATATAAACTAAAAATCCCCTGTCTTATCAACCGATAAAACAGGGGATACTACTATGTTAAATAATAAATATTACACCGGAAGAGTTCCGCCGATCAGGATAACAACCAGCAAAGCCAAGATTGCATACAACTCAGGGAATACGGCCATTACCATCGTTGCACCGAATACGTTATGACCAGCACCAACACCGGCAATACCGTTTGCACAAACTTCTGCCTGACGGATAGAAGAGAATAAACCAGCGAATCCTAATACCAGACCGGCACCGAATATAGCTGTTGCATTCAGCATCGTAATGCTTTCAACCAGGAATTTCTGCATCATGAAATAACCTACGAATCCGTACAAACCTTGTGAAGAAGGCAACGCACTCAATGCGATGTAAGTACCCAGTGCATCCGGGTTCTTCTTCATTGCTCCTACTACTGCGTTACCGCAGATTGTTACACCATAACTACTGCCGATAAAGGTTAAACCTGTCATCAACGCAATACCAAGATAAGCTAATAAAATTGGTTCCATAATGAAATTTGTTTGTTTAATTATTTTTTTGTTATTATTTAAATCACGTTTTGTTTATGCTTTTTTGAAAGGTTGGTAAGCCTTACCGCCACCTTCGAACTCTGCATTCTTATAATACTCTACGAAGATCAAACGGAGCGGGTGAACCAGTGAACTGATGGTACACAGACCGATGTTGATCGCATGGCCGACCAAAAGGATCAGCAACATACAGATCACACGCAATACGATGTTCATACCTTCCGTCATATCCACAGCCAGCGAATTGAATACGCCACCCAGGATCGCACCGGTCAGGCCGATAGCGAACAGACGGATATAAGACAATGTATCACCCAGCAGTCCGGAAGCCATGTTATAGGTATTCCACAGACCAGTACCGAAGTTCAGGAAGATATTCTTACCCGGCGTATTGTAAAGGAAGGCTACCAGCAATCCCAGTCCGGCTATCACCAGGAAGATATTTTTCACCACTTCCGGTAACTGTACGTCCAGCATCGGCAAACCGAAAACAAGACATAATGCCAGGATAATGAATACCCATGCCAACGGTGCAATACCATATTTCTTGCCCTTCTGCGACATGATCTTCAGTGCAGCGATCGTCTTTCCGAACAGGATCTGTACCAATCCGATTATGATCGAGAACGTCATCAGATTGTCGCTCGAAACAAAATACTCTTTCACTGAAGCAAAAGCAGGTATGTCGACCAAAGCGATACCGAAAAACGAACCGGTAAGAGTTCCGACGATCAATGTCGCCAGTCCAAGATACTGGAACAAACTCAAATAAGGCTTGTAGTCCGGATTAACTTTCCGTTTCAGGATCGTACAGGCAATAATCATTAACAGTCCGTACCCACCATCTCCGAAACAAAGTCCGAAGAATAACATGAAGAACGGAGCAAAGAACGGTGTCGGATCGAACTCTCCGTAATTAGGCAGAGAGAACATTTTTGTGATCGGCTCGTATAGTTTGGCAAACTTCCCATTCTTTAACAGAATAGGTACTTTATCTCCCTCTTCTATTTCCAATGGCTGATAGAAGTAACCATCCTTTTCAAGCGTTTCCTCCATAGCAGGAGCCTTCTCCGTAGGTACCCAGCCTTCCAGCAACATCAACTTATCGCCTGCCTGACGATCGGTTTGCACAAGCACATTCGACAGATTGAACTCATTCTGTAAATTCTTGTCAAACAAATCGAGCGTATTATAATCAGACGCTGCCAGCTTTTTCATTTCAGCATCCAATACCTTCATTTCCTGCTTTAACAGGTCGAGACGTGCATTCAGTTTCTGCAAGCCTCTGTCCGGCATCTTCGGACGTTCCGCATCTATGTCGATCGTCGTACCGACTTTCGTTATAGTAAGGAAATAAGTAACCGACTGGAAATTGTTGATCAATACGGCATTGTATTCATCACCCCATTTCGGTTCATACTTAGCCGTCGGGCAAGTCCAGAACGTAATATCATATCCAGCCTTCTTCAGACGATTGAAATTAGCCCAACTGAAATCACCCCAGATCTCCATATAAGCAATATCCTTTTCAAGGGATGCCTTGACAGATTGAAGCTGCACTTTCTTATCCTGCAATTCTTCGATCTTCTGGATCAACTTCAGTCCCGCTTTCTTATCCAGTTCACGGGCCGGAGCCAACTGAAGGTCCTTCGTTCCTGAATTCAGGTTCTTGAAAAAGCGCATTAACAAGTTGACACGCTTACGTATAGCCAGAATATCCTGAAGTTCTGCATTATCGAGAATAGACTTGCCCTCTTTCACATGCACGACACCCAGTTCGCGCAATTGTGCCAGGAACGAATCATATTCCCTGTGATATACCATAAAGGCATATTTACTCATTTTTACTATCATACGCCAGCCTCCTCTTTTTGTTCTTTTGCTTTACGCTTTTCCTGGTTAGCCCGCATGATCTTCTGTGACGACTTGGAAAGACTTTCTTCGTCTTCCATAAATCGTTTCACCTTACGGATCGCATCTTTATAGCCGGGGATCTGTACCTTCTCAAAGAGGTTTACCTTCTGAGTGGTCTTCTTCCTGGCATGCTCCAATAACTCCAGCTTCATTCCCGAAAACTCGGCTTCTATCCCGGTACGCGCCAGCTTTTTCAGCAGCTCGACACCATCGGTAAACCAGGCAGGGGAATTAAAGAGACTGTAATGTCCGATCTCAAACTGAATCTCGTCCAATACAGGAACGATCACACCGGCAATCTTCTTCGTAGAGAGTGTCACATCCTTCACCGCAATCAGTTCGGGAGAGAACTCGTTCCACAAAGCCACCATGTTCTCGTAGCTCTGAATCTCTTTTTCCAGCTGAAGTTCCAATTTTGTCACTTCATCCTTGGTCCGCTTCACTTCGATACGCAACGCACTTTCCTTGCTTTTAATCGTAGGCAGGGAACGCTCGCGCATCTTCAGCTGCTTTTCCAATTGCTGAAGAGAGGTTTTATTATATTGAAACTTTATTGCCATATTATATCGTTTTTTAATTCCTTTCGGATGGAATTCCGGTTTCTTCCGAGAGAAATTCTTTTTTCATCCGAATGGAACGGTTTTCGGACCGTTCTTACTTTTTCCAGTATTTGTCTACCAACTCCTGCTTGATATTCACTTCCGCCGGTTTGAAGTATTCGCCGAACAAGCCCCATGCCACGTCGAGCATTTCGGTTGTGTCGAGGTTTACGTCGATAGCCAACAGCTTTTCCGAATAATCCTTTGCAAAAGACAGTGTACGGTTGTCGTAGTCCGTCAGGTCGAAACCATTCTCCATCTTGGTCTTTGCATTGGCAGCATCGGCATACAGACGAACGGCAGCATTCATCACCTGCGGGTGATCTTCGCGTGTCTTCTTTCCTGTTACCAGCTGTTTCAAACGTGACAAGCTTCGGAACGGGTCGACGATTACTTTACCGACATCGCTATCACGGCGCAGATACAACTGGCCTTCGGTGATATAACCTGTATTATCAGGTACGGCGTGTGTGATATCGCCACCGGACAAAGTCGTTACCGCAATAATGGTAATGGAACCACCTGCCGGGAACTGTACCGCCTTTTCGTAGATCTTTGCCAAGTCGGAATAAAGTGAACCCGGCATAGAGTCTTTCGACGGGATCTGGTCCATACGGTTCGATACGATCGCCAGGGCATCCGCGTAGTTGGTCATGTCGGTCAACAACACCAGTACCTTTTCATTCTTTTGTACAGCGAAGTATTCAGCAGCCGACAGCGCCATATCCGGAATAAGGATACGTTCTACGGACGGGTCTTCGGTTGTATTGATGAAGCTCACGATACGGTCGAGTGCACCGGCGTTGCTAAATGTATTTTTAAAGAACAGGTAGTCGTCGTTGGTCATACCCATACCACCCAGGATGATCTTATCCGATTGGGCACGCAGGGCTACCATCGCCATCACCTGGTTGAACGGCTGGTCAGGGTCAGCGAAGAACGGGATCTTCTGTCCGGTTACCAGCGTATTGTTCAGGTCGATACCGGCAATACCTGTAGCGATCAGTTCTGACGGCTGTTTACGGCGAACCGGGTTTACAGACGGGCCACCGATTTCCACTTCCGTTCCTTCCGGGATCGGACCACCATCGATCGGGTCGCCATACGCATTGAAGAAACGTCCGGCCAACTGGTCGCCTACTTTCAGTGTAGGCGCTTTGCCCATGAATACCACCTCGGCATTCGTACGGATACCTTCCGTACCGGAGAACACCTGCAGCGTAACCTCGTCGCCGATGATCTTTACCACCTGTGCCAGCTTGCCGTCTACGGAAGCCAGCTCGTCATACCCAACTCCCGTTGCCTTCAGTGAACAGGTAGCTTTCGTGATCTGGGTAATCTTCGTATATATTTTTTGAAATGCTTTTGTTGCCATACGTTCTGTTATTTTTCCATACGCTCTGCGAGCAGGGCGTCGAGTTGATCGTTGAACTTCTTAAACTGATCGCTTTCGTATTCGGAATAGTTCATCTGCTTGAAGATGTTGATCATCTGTTTGAAATATTCCATTACTTCGAGGAAGGTGTCGAAACGGAATTCCGCATGACAGATCTTTACCACCTTGTCCAGCATAAATTCCTGACGGGCCAGCGGTGTCACGGCATCGATCGCGTCGAACGCATCCTGTTGCAGGATCACGAAGTCGATCAATTCCGATTTCCAGAAAGTAACATGGTATTCTACAGGTACACCGTCGTCACCCAGGATGTTGATCTGTTCGGCAATTTCCTTACCACGCAACATACGGGTCTTGATCTCGTTCACCTTGTCGATCCATTCCGGAGAGATATGTTTAGCGATATATTCCTGAAATTCGGGATATTCCAGATATTTTGAATAACTGTCGATCGGGTTTACGGCCGGATAACGTTTACGGTCGGCACGTTCCTGCTCCAAAGCGTAGAAACAACGGGCTACCTTCTTCGTATTTTCCGTTACCGGTTCTTTCAGGTTACCACCGGCGGGCGATACCGTACCGATAAAGGTTACCGAACCTGTCGCCCCATTATTCAAATGAACGAAACCTGCACGGGCATAGAAGTTAGCCACGATTGCAGACAAGTCCATCGGGAATGCATCAGGTCCCGGAAGTTCTTCCAGACGGTTAGACATCTCACGCAAAGCCTGTGCCCAACGGGAAGTAGAGTCCGCCATCAACAATACCTTCAGTCCCATGCTACGGTAATATTCAGCCAGAGTCATCGCCGTATATACGGATGCTTCACGGGCTGCCACAGGCATGTTTGAAGTATTGGCGATAATGATGGTACGTTCCATCAATTTACGTCCTGTATGCGGGTCGATCAGTTCGGGGAACTCGGTAAAGATTTCCACTACCTCATTCGCACGTTCACCGCAGGCAGCGATGATCACGATATCGGCTTCCGCCTGTTTGGAAATAGCGTGCTGAAGCACTGTCTTACCTGTACCGAACGGGCCGGGGATAAATCCTGTACCGCCTTCGACGATCGGGTTTACCGTATCGATTGTACGAACACCTGTTTCCAGCAATTTGTATGGACGCGGTTTTTCTTTATAACAAGTGATTGCTCTCTTTACCGGCCAGCGCTGTATCATATTAATATCGATATCCTTACCATCTTCGTCTGTCAATACAGCGATCGTCTGGTTGATGGTATATTGTCCGGCTTCCACCAGGCTCTTTACAGTATAAGTGCCTTTAAACGTGAAAGGGACCATGATCTTGTGAGGCTGGAAGTTTTCATCCACTTCGCCCAACCAGTCACCGGCAGTCACTGTATCGCCTACTTTCGCCAGCGGCTTGTAATCCCACAATTTATCGTTATCGAGTGCAAATGTATATTCACCACGTTTCAGGAACACGCCGTCCATTTTATCCAGGTCATTCTGCAAACCGTCGTAGTTACGCGACAGCATACCCGGCCCCAATGTCACTTCAAGCATGTGCCCTTCAAACTCGGCTTCGTCACCTACACGCATCCCACGTGTACTTTCAAATACCTGTACAAAGGCATCTTTCCCTATTACTTTAATAACCTCCGCCATCAGCTTTACGCCTCCTACGGAAATGTAACAGATTTCATTTTGAGAAACCGGCCCATCCACCTCAACGGTTACCAGGTTGGATACGATTCCTCTAACAATTCCTTTCGTAGCCATAATTATTTATTATTGTTTCTTTTAAATTCTTCCAACGCATTATCACTTCCCTTCTTCATCGCTCCTACTATTTCGCGGAAAGTCTTCTCGCCTGTCACCCTATCCAGCGTAACCCAGCGTTCGATCATTTCCAGTTTCAGCAAGTAGGCGAACACACTTTCGATATCGAAAGTCTTGAAGAACGTATTATCGTCCAGCCATTTCCATTTCAGCAAATCCACTTTCTTTTCGCGGGCCATCAGGTCGGGCTCTTCAGCAATGCGTTGCAGATCGGGCAGATAGTCTACCGTATCTCCCAATCCGAAATCACGGGCATTGGAAGTACGGATAGCCTCGGCTACCTCGTTGTTTCCCACTATATATTCTGCTTTATCAAATCCATACTTGCGGCAGGTTATGGCGGTCAGCATGTTATTGATATTGAGGTTCAGTTCAAACCAGTTACGGATGAAACCGTTGCTGCATTTCATCGCATAGTCGTAATAAAGGGCTGCCAGACGGTCTTCCCAGGAGATCGTTTGTTTTTCCTCTTTCTTCTGACTATCCAGATACTGTTTGAAGAACTCTATGAAATAAGGAGGAATCTGTTTGTTCTTAGGCGGCTTCTCACCATCCTTCAAAGCATCGAACAGACTTTTGTACTCGTCGTATGTTATACTTCCCTTTTCATCCGGGTCACTGTCCGGACGCTGTGAGAAACTAAGCAGGTTCTTATTATCGAATTTGAGGAAAAACAAGTCTACCAGCTTCTTATCACGGGACGTAAGAATACCGTCCAACTCCTTTCTGAATTCAGAAACGGAATAGGTCAGCTTACTATCATCCAATGATATATTGGGGAGTCCGGCAATCAGACAGTAGTATTTACTCATATCAGAACAACATTTCTACCAGCCCGGGACGCAGGAATTCTTTAAAGAATGCAACAAACTCGTCTTCCCCGAAACTTACTTTATAGGATCCGTCGGCAGGAATAATGGTAAAATCGGCTTTCTTTCCGCTTACTTTTTCTATTTTCACGCCACCGTCGAGCAACGATTTGGCATTTGCTTCAAAATATTTGGTTAATGCATCCGCATCGGCTGTCTGGATAGTGATCGCTTCTTTCTTAGCCCATTCCTTAGCCATTTCAAGGATCACCTTCTGCATAAATGCAGTGTCAGAAACGATCGCTTTCACATTCGAGGAAGTGATCTTTCCGGTTATAAGGTTTACCACTTCGCTCTTCAGCGCTTCTACAGCCTGGGTAGCGAATAACTTCAGTTCGGCTTCTGTATTCTTTTTCAGTTCGGCAGCCTGTTTTTGCGCTGCTGCAACAATACGTTTTGCTTCCGCTTCCGCCTCGCTAACAATCGCTTGTTTCTGAGCATTCGCATCGGCAATGATCCGTCCAGCTTCTTCGTTCCCCTTCTCTACTCCTTCTTTGTAGATCTTGTCGGTCAGTTCCTGAATCTTTGTATCCATTTCTATATATATTTATTAAATTGTATTTTTCCCTAATATTAAACGCCTACAAAGTTATTCTTTTCTGTGAATAAACATTGAAATAAATGCAAAATCAAGCTAAAAAATAAAACGCTATAATTTAATTTTTAATTTTGTTCGTCTAAAACTAGCATAATATGTTCTCAATCAGAAAAGCAACGACAGAAGACTGTCTGTTAATCAGAAACTTGGCATCCCAAATATGGGAGCCGACCTATGGTTCTATCCTCTCCCGCGAGCAACTTGACTATATGTTCGAGATGATGTATGCCCCGGAAAGTATTCTCAATCAGATGAATGAACTTCATCACGAGTTCTTCATCATCAGCAAAGACGGTGAACCATCCGGATATCTCTCCATCGAAACGGTTGAAAAAGACCTGTACGAATTCCAGAAAATCTATTCGCTCCCTTCTTTGCATGGTTCGGGTATCGGACGTTTTATCATCGAACAAGGCGTCGCTTACCTGAAAAGTATTCATCCGGGATCATTCACCGTCGAACTGAATGTAAACCGCGAAAACCCGGCTCTCGGTTTTTATAAGCATATGGGGTTCCATGAACATGCGACACGTGATTTTCATATCGGCAACGGCTACTACATGAATGACTACATTATGCGGATGGAGGTGGCAAACTAAGATAAGAGACCGGTAATCCAATTTATTTGATTATATTCGTAACCAACAATTTAATACTTAAATACCATGAAACACTTTATCCGTATTTTATGTCTTTTGGTTTGTATGGCGGCTACCGGTATGTTCAAGGCAAACGCAAGTCCGCTGGACAGCATTATCCCCACCCGTGGACTGGCTATTGCTGCCCCTTCTGTTCAAAAAATGGATCTCTTCCTGAAATTTATAGAGGAAGAACTGGCTCCGGGGCATTTCAACCTGCTTATCTTACGGGTGGATTGGAACTATGCCTATAAATCTCATCCGGAATTAAGCGATCCTAACCCGCTTACGCTTCAGGATGTAAAACGGATTGCCGCCACCTGCCGGAAACATAACATACGGATAGCCCCGCAAATCAACCTGCTCGGTCATCAGTCATGGGCGGAAACGACCTATGCCCTGCTCCGTGTATATCCCGAATTTGACGAGACACCACATGTGGACACAAAAAACTATACCGGATGGCCTAACCCGGACGGATTATATTGTAAGAGTTATTGTCCTCTTCATCCGGATGTTCATAAAATAGTATTTGCTTTGGTAGACGAACTGACCGATGCTTTTGAAACAAATTTGTTTCATGCCGGTATGGATGAAGTTTTTTACATAGGTGACGATAAATGTTCCCGTTGCAACGGTCGGGACAAAGCCGAATTATATGCTGGAGAAGTGACCAAAATACAGAATCACCTGGCTCAACAGGGAAAGCGCCTGATGATCTGGGGTGACCGCCTGATAGATGGAAAAACGACGGGTATAGGGGCCTGGGAAGCCAGTATGAACAATACATACCGTGCTATCGACCTGATACCGAAAGAGGTATTCATCTGCGACTGGCATTATGAACGGCCGGAACAAACTGCCGTGTATTTTGCCATGAAAGGATTCGATGTCGCTACCTGTCCCTGGCGTAAACCGGAAGTAGCATTGAGGCAGGTGGACGATATGGTTCGCTTCCGTCAAAATTCGGGTAAACAGATGCGCGACCGCTTTCAGGGTATTATCGAAACGGTATGGTCGGGAGCCGACGGCTTTTTGGAAAACTATTATAAACCGGCAGACTCTTCAACGGAAATATCGGAAGCAGCAACGATTAAAAAGTTAATCGAGACTTATAAAACAATGAGTAAATAAAAATCTGCTCAAAAAGAAAGGGACTTTGAATTCAAAGTCCCTTTTACATATAATTAGTTGGTATTTTACAATAAGTTCGAAGCTAATTCAGACAACTGACTTCTCTCCCCTTTCACCAGGTTTACATGAGCGAACAGGTCCTGCCCTTTCATCTTATCCACCATATAAGCCAACCCATTACTCTGGGCATCCAGATATGGCGAGTCGATCTGTTGGATATCACCGGTAAAGACCATCTTCGTACCTTCTCCGGCACGGGTAATGATTGTCTTGATCTCGTGCGGCGTCAGGTTCTGCGCTTCATCGATGATACAGAATGTTTCAGATAAACTACGCCCGCGGATAAAGGCCAGAGCTTCGATCACCAGCTGGTTATTCTTCTGCAGGTCATCAATCTTGCGGACATCCTGGCTTCCGGGTGCAAACTGGTTCTTTATTACATTCAGGTTATCGAACAATGGCTGCATATATGGAGCCACTTTCTGCTTCTCATCACCCGGCAGGAATCCGATATCCTTATTTGCCAATGCAACGATCGGACGGGCCAGTAATATCTGTTTGTATACCCCAGCCTGTTTAAGCGCAGCGGCCAGTGCCAATAATGTTTTTCCTGTTCCCGCTTTTCCGGTCAGGCCGACCAGTTTTACATCGGGATCATTCAATATTTCAAAGGCAAAACTCTGTTCCGCATTACGGGGTTGTATGCCATAATTAGATATCTTTTCTACCTTCTTTATCTTTCCGGTAAACGGATTATAACGAGCTAAAACAGAAGCACGTACACTCTTTAATATAAAGCATTCGTTTGGCTCCAGTTTCGACTTGAATTCAAACATATCCGCATCGAGTCCGTCGGGTGTCGAATAGATCTTGTCGATCAAATCAGGCTCTATATTTTCATAGGTGTCCTGTGCCCGTTCGAAGATATCGACATTGATCACTTTATCAGTGATATAATCTTCTACCTGAATACCCAACGCACGGGCTTTCATACGCAGATTGACATCTTTCGTAACGAGGATAGTCTGTATTTTCGGAGTCTTTTCTGCAACGGAAAGTGTGCAGGAAAGGATACGGTGGTCAGGCGTCTTTTCCGGGAAAGACAATGCAATCTTTTCCTGATACTTATCGCCGGTTACCACATGTAATGTTCCTAAACCTGCTCCTAACGAAGCACCCTTCAGGAAGAGATCATTGCTGGTTATCAGATCCAACTCGCGTACAAATTCACGGGCGTTATAATTAATCTGGTCGCTCCCCTTTTTAAACTTATCCAACTCTTCCAACACGACGATAGGAAGATAGATATCATTCTCCTGAAAATTTTCGATACACTTGTAGTCATGCAAGATAACGTTCGTATCCAATACAAAATTCTTCTTTGCTCCCATGATCATTTCGATTTAATGATTATCGCTTCTAAGTTAAAAACATTTTTGATACTTATTTAGTTTAAAAGGTAAAATAAAGTTGAATGACTAATTTATTCCGTATTCGGGCTAATAGCACAAAACCCTACTTATCGAAACATAGGTGTTTTATCATCAAAACATATATGGTTTGCGAACAAAACACCTATGTTGTAAAAACGGAAGAATCAGGATTAGTTCCGTCAGTTTTCAAAAAAACAGAAAATCCCTATATTATATAATCTTTAT
>NZ_QUHH01000017.1:0-140408 GCF_003479515.1 Parabacteroides sp. AF14-59
TCTACTCTATGGCCTAATTAGTGACTAGAAAAAACGATCGTTTTTTCTAGTCATTTTAAGTATACTGGGAATAAAATTCAAAGTTTACGATTTCTGATGGACATAAATGTACGGCAACTAAAAGAGAGTAACGAACAGATATTTAAAGGTATAGTAGAATCATATTGGCCGCGTTTACATAAATTTGCTCAAATTTATGTATTGGATAGAGAAGCCGCCAAAGAGATTGTACAAGATACCTTCCTCATTCTGTGGAAACAACGGGAAAATCTGGACGATGAAACTTGCCTGATAACTTATTTAATGGTAGTATGCCGAAACAAATGTCTGAATTATTTGAAAAGTCTGCAGTTTGAAAAGGTTGAAATAAATGAATTGACAGAATCGGCTATTTATCAGCGGAGTAATATTTATGTATTGGAAGACGATTCACTAGAGATTTTAGTAACAAAAGAATTAGCTTCGGCTATAGAAGCATCACTTTCTAAACTACCTTCCCGTACAAGAGCTATTTTTATGATGAGCCGTTATGAAGGTCTTAAGAACCGGGAGATAGCCGAGCATCAGAATATAACGGTAAAAGCTGTTGAATTCCACATAAACAAGGCATTAAGTCATTTGAGACATGATCTGTCCCAGGAATATTTTATTTCCGTTGTTTTTGTTTTCTTGTATCTCATCTTAAAGAAATAATTACTTTAATATTGTTGCTGATTTTCAGACGTTTATTTGTCGTCTGAAAAAAATATTCATCAAAAGTCAAAAAAAGATTCATTTTCTGTTAGGGTAAAATTAAAAAATGTTGTTCCTCTTCCATCTGACATCAAAAGAGGATATATGGACAACAATTTAATTATACGTTTTATAGAACGGCAATGTACATTGGATGAAGCTCGTGAAGTTCTTCGCTGGATTGAAGCCAGCGAAGAAAATAAGGCAGTTTTCCGGAATATGCAGGCTGTGTATGCTTCTATCAGTATCGATAGCGCAGACCGTACCGGGAATGTGGATGCTGAAGATGTACAACAGATCATGAAAGAGATAAGTCGGAAACGTTATCGTTTGGCTACTTATATCGGTGCGGCTGTTTGTTCGGCTGCTGTTATCCTGTTTGTCGTTTTATTCCCTTTCGAACAAAAAGATCGTTATGAATATGAAAAGGCTTTAGCCGGAATTACGGATAAAACGGAGATCACATTGACGGTAAGCGATCAAAAGGAGATAGAGTTGTCCGATACATCCGTTGTTGCCTATGATAAAAAGGGACAGATCGTGATCAATGATACGGTGACTGTTCCGAAAGAGAAAAAAGATAAAAGTGATCTGAATACAATCTATGTCCCTTATGGTAAACGTTCAACACTGATTCTGGCAGATGGCTCCAAAGTCTATCTTAATTCCGGCTCTTCCTTGGTTTATCCGGTTGTCTTTGCAAAAGATAAACGTGAAGTTTATTTGGATGGCGAAGCCTATTTCGAAGTATCCAAAGAATCCCAGAGAAAATTTATCGTACAGACAAGCTGTAAAGCTATAGAAGTATTGGGTACAAAGTTCAATGTTTCAGTCGATAAAACGCAGAATTTATTTGAAGCGGTATTGGTCACAGGTAAGATTGGCCTGGAAAGTAATGCCGGTAAAATAGAACTTACTCCTAATCAATATTATGTCTACCAATCAGACTCCGGCCTGGATGAATTAAGAACAGTGGATGTCAGAGATTATATTTCTTGGATAGAAGGACGGTTGAGATTTAATCGTGAGCCTTTGGAAAAAGTGATCCGTAAACTGGAAAAGTCGTACAATATAAAAATCGAATTTTTTAATCCTAAATACCTGGAATATCTGATATCAGGAAATCTTGACCTAAAAAACACCGCAGAGGAAACGATGGATGTCCTGATGAGAATTCTTATTCCGAACTATAACCCGCAAAAACAAAAATTATTCTTGATAAAAGATAAAAAGTCATCCATATAAAATTGAAGCATTATGAAAGACTGTGTAAAAGGAAAATTATTGTTTAACAAAAAGAATCTATTATTATGGGAAAGAAGTCTAGCATGAGAAAAGCTGTTCCGCATGAACGGGGACCTTGGAGACGATTTTTGGCCGTAGGGCTATGTGGTTGTGTATCACTGACCATGTATGCAAATGTCTTGAAATCGCAGGTGAGTTTATCGTTCAACAATACTACATTAAAGAATGCACTGGAACAGCTTCAGGAGCAAGCTGGTGTTAGCATCATTTATTCAAATAATGTATTGAATGATGAGGCTGTTGTAAATCTTAATTCCGGAAATGTATCATTGGAAGAGGCTTTACACCTATTGCTGCTTAATCAGAATTGTTCGTACAAAGTAGAAAACGGGCAAGTAATATTGTTTCCTGTAGAGAAAGCACAGCCAACAGTAGCTGTTGTTTCTCAGGAAGGTTTTAAGGTCAAAGGTAGTGTTTCCGATGCATTCGGCCCTTTGGCAGGTGTGAATATCATGGTAAAGGGAACCATGACAGGTGTTATATCTGATGCGGATGGTAATTTTGAGATTACTGCCCCTTATTCAGGAGCCAGCCTGATCTTTTCTTATATAGGTTATCAGCCTCAGGAAATAAAGATCGACGGGAAAAAGATGCTGGCTGTTACATTGGTGGAAGATACCAAAGCATTGGAAGAAGTAGTAGTTGTAGGTTATACGACTCAGAAAAAAGCCACAATTACCGGTTCTGTATCAACTATCACTACTAAAGATTTAAAACAAAGCCCGACTGCAAACCTGAATAATGCCCTGGCCGGTAGAATGCCCGGTTTGATGGCAAACCAATTCGGTGGTGGTGAACCTGGTGTGGATAAAGCTGACATTCGTATCCGTGGTATGGGTACTTACGGAGACAAATCGCCGATCGTTATTGTCGATGGTGTTGAACGCGACATGAGTTATCTGGCCCCTGAAGAAATCGAGACATTTACAATTTTGAAAGATGCTTCTGCCACCGCTCCTTATGGTGTACGTGGTGCTAACGGTGTTATCATTGTTACGACTAAACGTGGTAAGGCTTCTGAAAAACCGAGTGTGAATTTTAAAGCATCGGTAGGAACGAATGCCCCGGTTAAATTCCCGACTTATTTAGGATCTGCAGACTATGCAACCTTATATAATGAAGCAATGATAAATAGTAATCCGGGAACAGATCCTTCAAAGTTGGAGCTGTTTACACAGGATGCTATTAATAATTACAGAATGGCAAAAGGAGATAATTCCGATGGTTTAGGTTATAACTGGGATTATTTCGATTATGCATTTAAACCGGGTATGCAGCAGGATTATAGTTTGTCTATCCGAGGTGGTTCCGAGCGTGCACGTTATTACGTGATGGCCAACTATTATTCTCAGAGCGGAAACTATGAGCATACGAATTTGACGGAACATGATACACAGGCACGGTTTAAACGTTATAATTTCCGTGCGAATGTCGATGTCGATATCACAAAAGATTTTTATGTGCGGGTGGATTTAGGTGCTCGTATCACAGATCGTCATGCTCCGGGAACGACAGCTTCCCAAATCGTTAGTTTGTGTAATACATTGCCTCCCTATTTACCGATCACACTCCCTGACAATGATAATCCGGATAATGAAGATTATGTATTGAATAATCCGTATGGTATGCTATATGGAGACTACAAACATCGTAAAAATATTTTAGGAGAGCTGTCAAGAACCGGATATTTGGTTGAAAAGAATACTTATCTGAACGGATCGTTTGCAATCGGACATAAACTTGATTTTATAACGAAAGGTTTGAAAGTGGAAGGGGTGTTCTCATACGATGCATCTGAAGGTAACTGGGTCAGACGGGAACTCGGGAATCGTTCGGATGGTTATATGAACTTTACTAAATATGCCACATTCCAGCCGGCAGAAGGTAGTTACGGTTCATATTATATGAATAATTCGAATTATACAGGTAAGTATGTCTTAGGAAATCCCTGGTATGACAAAGATGAGACAATCGGAAATGCATTTAGCCATAATGCAGCTGAAAGTAAGACCTATTATCAGTTAAAGCTGGATTATATGCGTACATTTAATGATCATGACGTTACGGCTATGGTTTTATTAAACCGTTCGAACCGGAGTTATGATAATCGTGTAGCTTATCGTTACCAGGGATTGACGGCAAGGGCTACATACGCCTTTCAGAATAAATATTTGGCTGAATTCAATATCGGATATAATGGTTCTGAAAACTTCGCTCCGGGTAAACGTTACGGAACGTTCCCTGCCGGATCTATCGGATGGGTTATTTCCCGTGAAAAGTTTATGCAGGGTGCTGATAAATGGTTGAGCAATCTGAAATTGAGAGCTTCATACGGTTTAGTAGGTAGTGATAAAATTTCTGATAATAACGACGATCGTTTTGCTTATCTGCAATTCTTCAAGGAAGGAGATAAGTATTCATATGGTGTAAATGAATTCGGAAACGAGTATAGTGCATTGAAAGAAGGTAATTTTGCGAATCCCAATCTGACTTGGGAAAAAGCACGCAAGTTGAATATCGGTATCGATGCATCTTTCTTCAATGAACGTCTGACTTTCTCAGCAGATTATTTCTATGAACATCGTTATGATATTATTACCAATTTAAGCGATGCCGGAAAATTAGGATATCCGGGAATAGTCGGAAAGGATGCGCCTTTTGTTAACTCCGGTATTGTGGATAATAGAGGTATAGACTTTGAAATCGGTTGGAATGGTAATATAGGAGATGATTTCCGTTATTATATCAAGCCTAATTTCACGTTTGCACGAAATAAGATTACATTCATGAATGAAGTATCGTATGATAACGAATGGCGTGCAAATACCGGTAAGCGAATCGACGAATATTTTGTTTATGAAGTAGATCATTTCGTGTATGACCAGGCAGAAGCCGATCGTTTGAACGCAATGAACAATGGAGAAGGTTTCCAGCCTTGGGGTACATTATATCCGGGTGACGTCGTTTATAAGGACTTGAATGGAGATGGAAAGATCGATGATGAACACGACCGTCGGGCAATGGGTAATCCTCGTACTCCGGAAATTCAATTCGGTATTCCTCTCGGTCTTCAGTATAAAGGTTTTGACGTAAGTCTGTTATTCCAGGGAGCTGCCAACTCCAGCATTTTGCTGAATGGTGCAGGTGTATGGGATTTCCCGCAATATGATCAAGACCAGATCGGTAAGGTAAAACCAATGCACTTAAACCGTTGGACTGAAGAGACCAAAGATTTTGCTACTTATCCTCGTTTGACGATTGGTAAAAATGACAATAATAAGAATTCAAACAGTAGTTTATTCTTATACAATGCTTCTTATTTGCGTTTGAAGAATGTTGAGATTGGATATACTTTACCTAAAAGCGCTATTCGTTTTGCCGGATTACAGAATGTCCGTTTTTATGTACAAGGTATGAACCTGGTTACATTTGACAGTCTGGGTGATGTGGATGTTGACCCTGAAACAAAAGAAGGAGACGGAGCTTGGTATCCTATCCAGCGCATATTCAATTTTGGTGTTGATATTACTTACTAATTTAATAACGAACAACAATGAAGAAATTATATATATTAGCCGGTTTGGTGGCAGGATTATTAGGTGTGACATCCTGTGATGATTATTTGGATCGTGCGCCGGATGACAAAACGACTGAACAGCAGGTTTTCAGCCGTTATGAAAAAGTAGAGTCTTTGGTGACCGACTTATATGCACATGCAAAATATGCACAGCATCCGTTGATTTACTTTAATCACTTCAGTTTGTCCAGTATTTCGGATGAATGTAGTGCCAGTAGCCATGAAGGTGCAATTCCTCACCAGTTTCATACAGGGAACTATGGCCCTTCGCAGGGAATGCCTTCAGGTAGTAGTGCAGGACAATACTGGGATGATCTGTATTCTACCATCCGTTCATCCAATATCATACTGGAAGGTGTTGAAAAATATAACACACCGGACAATCCGCAGGATGGACGTACAGGAGATTTAAAAAGACGTATTGGCGAAGTGTTCTTCCTGAGAGGTTATTTGCATTTACTGTTGATTCGTTCTTACGGTGAAGCTGTTTATGTAGATCATGTGATAAATCCGGGGGATGACATGACTTTCGAGAAAGAATCGTTCCATTCGATGGTAGAAAAGATTTGTGCAGATGCCGACTCGGCTTATAGTCGTGTCGATAGCTGGAATGGCGGACAATATTTCGGTCGTGTAGATAAAGGAGCCTGTTTAGGGTTGAAAGCCATGGCTCGCTGGCTTGCAGCCACACCTCTTTGGAATGGGGGCGAGTTGCCTAACGACAATCGTTTGTTCAAGTCTGAATACGGTTATGACCAGAAACGTTGGGAATCGGCAAGAGATGCAGCCAAAGCGGTTTTGGAGTGTACAAAAGAAGACGGTTCTTTACGTTATAAGTTATATGAAACGTATACAGAGGATGACTTCAGGGATGTGGACGGAAAAACCGATACGAATAATAAAAAAGTTCAGCAGCGTTTGTGGCAGATGATGTTTGATATGAATGCTATCCAGGATGAATGGGTTTGGTTCGTAACAAAAGATAAAGACACAGGCTGGTCCGGCGACGTATTGCCTCCGTCACAAGGTGGTCATGCCCGTCAACGCCCCTTGCAGGAACAGGTAGATGAATATGAGTATATCGGCCCGGATGGATATGGTTATCCGGTTTATTGCAATCATGCAGAAAAAGATGGATACGATGATGGCAATCCTTATGAAGGTATTCAACGTGATCCGCGTTTATATCGTGATATCCGTTATCATGGTTCCTGGTATGGAGGTAACCAGTTGAATACGGCTGAAGGCAATGATGCTGTGGCCGGTAGTTATTTGGATCAGGCATCTCATACTGGCTACTATTTGAGAAAGTTCTATAAAGACGGTTGGGACCGCGGTCATGGTGGTCATACTATTAACGGACCGGCTATTTGGCGCTTACCGGAATTCATTTACATTTATTGTGAGGCCGTTAATACGCTGTCAGGTCCTAATGAAGAAATTTATAATTTGATCAACAAGGTACGTGCCCGTTCTTTTATGGCACCAATGCCACCGGCTGCTAAATCGGATAAAGAATTGATGCAAGAATATATACAACGTGAACGTCGCGTAGAGTTATTCTATGAAAATAATCGTTATTGGGTTTCCCGCCTTTATCTCCAACCCGGGGATTATAGCACAACTACTAACGTGAAGGCTACGGAATGGCCGTATCCGAAAGATCTGCGTCAGTCTCATGGTATGAAGCCGGTAGAAGACCCGAATGGTAAAATTGAAGTGAATGGGAAAAAATATCGTATGGAGCGTTTTGTCGTAGAAGACAATCGTGTGTTTACAGCTCCGAAATCATATTTGTGGCCCATTATGCAAGAAGAGTTGAAAAGATGCCCCTCTCTAGTACAGAACCCTGGCTGGTAAGATAGGCCAGAACTGATTTGTGTTTTTAATTTGATGAAAAGCCTGCTGTTTCAATTGAGCGGCAGGCTTTTTTTATCAATAGATCCGGTGAGATTAAATAATTCATTATACATTTGCAGACTTAATTTTTTAGACAAATGAAATTATCATTAGCAATCCTTTCGCTCGCAATCCTTTCGAGCGGGAATGCCTCGTTTGCCCAAACCGACAAACAAGACAAAAAGGCGAAGGCTTATATGGTTGCCGACGCCCACCTGGACACCCAATGGAACTGGGACATCCAGACAACGATCAAAGAGTATGTTTGGAATACGCTCAGTCAGAATCTATTCCTGTTGAAACGCTATCCCGACTATGTGTTCAACTTCGAAGGCGGTGTAAAATATGCCTGGATGAAGGAATATTATCCGGTGCAGTATGAAGAGATGAAAGAGTATATCAAGAACGGCCGTTGGCATATCTCCGGCAGTAGCTGGGATGCGACGGATGTGCTGGTGCCTTCTACCGAGTCGTTTATCCGTAACATCATGCTCGGTCAGGAGTACTACCGGAAAGAGTTCGGTGTGGAAAGCACGGATATCTTCCTGCCCGACTGCTTTGGCTTCGGCTGGACGTTGCCGACGATCGCTTCCCATTGCGGACTGATCGGTTTCTCATCCCAGAAGCTCGACTGGCGTAACAATCCGTTTTACGGAAAAAGCAAACATCCTTTCATGATCGGTATGTGGAAGGGAGTGGACGGCGCCTCCATCATGCTGGCTCACGGATATGACTACGGCAGAAGATGGAAAGACGAAGATCTGTCCGAAAGCAAGTATCTGCTGGACCTTAGCAAACGAAATCCGTTCAATATTGTTTATCGTTATTACGGAACAGGCGATACGGGCGGTTCACCTAATCTTGCCTCTGTCCGTTCCGTTGAAAAAGGTATTAAGGGCGATGGTCCGGTAGAAGTGATCAGTGCCACCAGCGACCAGATGTTCAAAGACTTCATGCCTTATAGCAAACATCCTGAACTGCCAGTCTTTGACGGCGAACTGTTGATGGATGTGCACGGAACCGGTTGTTACACCTCCCAAGCCGCTATGAAACTATATAACCGCCAGAACGAAGTCCTGGCAAATGCCGCCGAGAATGCTGCTGTCGCTGCAGACTGGTTGGGAACGGCTACTTATCCGTTGAATACACTGACTGATGCCTGGAAGCGGTTTATCGTTCACCAGTTCCATGACGACCTGACGGGAACGAGTATTCCCCGGGCCTATGAATTCTCATGGAATGATGAATTGATCTCCCTCAAACAGTTTGCCGGTGTATTGACATCCTCCGTGAGTGGCGTAGCCAGTCAGTTGGATACCCGTGTAAAAGGTACTCCGGTTATCCTTCATAATGCGCATTCTTTTCCGGTAACCGATCTGGTAGAAGTTGTACTGGATATGCCGAAATCACCGAAAGGGGTGACCGTTTATGATGAAAAAGGAAAGAAAGTAGCCACCCAGATGCTTTCTTATGAAAAAGGAAAAGCCCGTGTGTTGATTGCAGCTTCCGTTCCGGCAAGCGGCTATGCCGTTTATGATGTGCGTGAAGGAGGTTCGGCAACCCGTGCGGTTTCTTCTGAAGCGAACACATTGGAAAACTCCCTGTATAAGATACAGCTGGATGGAAAAGGAGATATCATCTCTCTTTTCGATAAGAAGAACAATAAAGAACTGGTGAAGGAAGGCAAAGCAATCCGTTTGGCTCTCTTTACGGAGAACAAATCGTATAACTGGCCTGCCTGGGAGATTATCAAAGAAACGACTGATAAAGAACCGATCTCTATCACCGGAGATGTGAAGATCTCTCAGATCGAGAACGGGGAGTTGAGAAAGTCTCTCTGTATAGAAAAGCGCCACGGAGAGTCCGTATTCAAACAATATATCCGTTTGTATGAAGGAAGCCGTGCCGACCGTATCGACTTTTACAATGAAATAGACTGGCAATCGACCAATGCACTGCTGAAAGCCGAGTTCCCGTTGAGTATCGCAAACCCGGAAGCAACCTATGATCTGGGTATCGGAAGCGTTAAGAGAGGAAATAATACGCTGACAGCCTATGAAGTGTATGCACAGTATTGGGCAGACCTGACGGATGCAAGTGGTTCGTATGGCGTATCTGTCCTGAATGACAGCAAGTACGGTTGGGATAAACCGAACGATTATACGCTCCGGTTGACTTTGCTTCATACACCGGAAACAAAGGGCGGTTATGCTTATCAGGATCGTCAGGACTTTGGTTACCATACATTTACTTATAGTTTGCTGCCTCATGCCGGAGCGTTCGAGAAAGCACAGACGGGTGTTTCTGCCGATAAGTTGAACCAACCGATCATGGCTTTTGCAGCTAATAAACATACCGGCCGTCTGGGTAAATCTTTCTCTTTTGTCAATTCGGATAACACAAGTGTCGTTATCAAGACGCTAAAGAAAGCCCAGGCATCCGACGAACTGGTAGTTCGTGTATATGAAACCGGCGGAGTGAAGGAACAGACTGCCGAAATTTCTTTTGCAGATGCGATTGTCAGTGCAAGCGAAGCCGACGGAACAGAGAAGACAATAGGCAAAGCAGCCTTCAATGGTAATAAGTTGCAGGTATCTATCAAGCCTAATTCGGTGAAAACCTTCAAGGTTAAACTCAAATCGTCAGATGCTCCGGTTGATAAACCCCTATATGCAAGCCTGGCTCTGGATTATGATAAAAAATGCGTCAGCTGGAATGAATTCCGTCGTGAAGCAGATTTCTCTTCCGGTTATTCTTATGCCGCAGAATTATTGCCCGATTCGATCGTAATCAATTCCATTCCGTTCATTCTGGGTGAAAAAGAAGCAGCCAATGGTCTGACTTGTAAAGGGGATACGATAGAGTTGCCGGCAGGAAACAATTATAACCGCGTTTACTTCCTAGCTGCATCGAGAGAAGGTGACAACGAAGGTATCTTCAGACTGGGTAAAACGGAACAGACGATAACAGTTCCCGAATATACAGGCTTTATCGGCCAATGGGGTCATACGGGCCATACGGAAGGTTTCCTGAAAGAGGCGGAGATCGCTTATGTAGGAACTCACCGTCATGCTCCGGGTGGAGACGAAGCGTATGAATATACTTATATGTTTAAATTCGGTATGGATATTCCCAAAGGGGCAACCCAATTGATTCTGCCGGATAATAAAGATATTGTATTGTTTGCTGCAACAGCAGTGAAAGAAGAAAATCCGCAGGTTTCTCCGGCTTCTGCACTATTCCGTACGGCCTTGAAATCTCAGAACGGTAATAAGGCAAATGCTCCGAAAGTAAATCTGATGAAAGGGGCAAAGGTGATTGCTTGTTCAGGATTCGTCAATGATGAAGAGTCTCCCGAACGTATGATCGACGGAGATACGCAGACGAAATGGTGTGATATTACCGGTATGCCTAATTATGCAGACTTCGATTTGGGAGAAAGCAGGAAGGTCAGCGGTTGGAAACTGGTGAATGCCGGGCAGGAAAGTCATTCTTATGTAACCCGTACTTGCTTCCTTCAGGGAAAGAATAGCCTGTCGGAAGAGTGGAAAACGTTAGGACGTCTGGATGACAACCGTAAAAATGAAGTGACCGGTTTGTTAACGAAACCTGAATCGGTTCGTTACATCCGTTTACTGATTGCTCAACCGGCGCAGGAAACCGGTAGCCGCGATGCTCGTATTTATGAGCTTGAGGTTTATTGATGGATTGAGGAACCTTCTTGTTTGTGTTGTCAATATAGTAGTTTTGTAATACAAATACAATTTCTTTCTAATCCAAATACCCTTATCTTTTATATTTTTGACCTGGGTGCTAAACGTTTTTGACCTGGGTAGTAAACGTTTTCGACCTAGGTGCTAAACGTTTTTGACCAAGGTCAAAAATATGGAAGATAGTATGCTTTATATTAGAACACTATTGTTTTTGAACCAGAAAGTAATAGTCTTTTACTTATCCTCCTTTATTCCGGCTGCCTGGTAGACTATATTTTCCAACAATTCCTGCATCTTTTCGATAACCGGTTCTTTCTCCAATCCGTACTCCGAAGCTAATCGTTCCATTTGAGGGAAAGAAGTCCATACTTTCCCATTCTTATCTTCCCATACCGATATCTTTAGTGGCAATTCGATGGAAATAGCCGGATTTTCCTGCATCAGCTTGGTGCCGACTTTAGGCGAACCGAATACGATTACCTGGTTCGGGCGTAGTTTCAGACCTGCTTCTTCCGCATTTTTCCCATGATCGAACTTAGCGAACACCGGAATATCCTTTTTATGCAGTATCAGTTCGATACGCTTCATTGTTTCGTCTACACTGAATTTGCTTTCCTGATTATTCATATTACTTCCTCCTTTTTGTGCCAGTGCTGCCCCTGCAATCAGAAGCCCTGCCAGAATTGATATATACTTTTTCATATTATACTTCTATTATCTGTCATTTCCCTGCAAAAATAAAAGAATAACGTATTTCTTTAGATAACAGTTTTACCTGTTGATTTGTCAATTTTACCTGGAGATAATTTTATCCTGTATCGAACAGAATTATTTATCCATGTAATACCTATTTTATCGTTTTTCTTGTTAGGGTAAATTGAAAAAAAGTTGTTCTTCTTTAGAATCTTATAAATTAAAATTCTATTATGAAAGAAAGAATTGCCTATTGTCTTTTACTGATAGTTTGTGTACTTGCCTATTTTAAGGTTCTTCAAGCTGATTTTCATGCAGGATAGTATGCTCCTGTCATGGATATGAATTTCTTGATGTTGTATCTAATTAATATATAACGATGAATAAAATTTTAGTAGGAATTCTTGTGATCTCTTTGTCTTTTGCGGCATGTCATAAATCATCTCAGGAATCTCAAAAAAAGATTACTAGCTCTATTTCTCTGGCATGTGTAGAGGAACCGGTGGAAGTTCATATTGATTTAAACAAAGACTGCTTGCCTTATGATAGTTTGATGACTGAAATCAACTATGTCAAGTTAGAAACTACGGGTGATAATCTTATAGGAGAAATTTCTCAACTTTTATTTGTTGATGATAAAATCATTGTAGTGGATAGCTGGAAATCTAAAACGATTACGGTTTATGATATGAAAGGCCATTATCTAAATCAAATAGGATCACTAGGACAAGGTCCTCAAGAATATGCTTTTTTTACCCATGTTTCATTAACTCCGGATGAAAAAATGCTTGTTGTAACAGATATGGGCAGTACCAGCTTAAAATATTATACTATAGATGGTCAATTTGTTCAATCTGTAAAATGCCCATATTGGTTTTCTTCTAGCGAATTTGTAACAGAGAATTTGATTGCCGGATATGATTCAGAAGGGAATGCTATATCAGACGAAAACGAATACTATAAGCCGCTTTTGGTTGTTACAGATTTATTGGGAAATGTTTCTTCTTCAGCTTTTCAGAGTTATTATAGGAAGGAATATACGAGTACAATTTCCAAACCGATTCGAAAATTTGGGGATCAGGTTCTATATAATAGTCCGAATACAGATTCTATTTATCTGTTGACCCCAAATGGTATTGAGCTAGCTTATCATTTGAATGTAAAAGGAGCTAAACCAATGATACTAAATGAAGATATAACAGATGATTTATTGAGAGAACATCGTCGAAATAATCCATTTTTCAATGGAGATTTTATAAAATTGAAGGATGGCGCTATATTTCATATTTTTGAATCAGGATTCCCTGGGTACCGTTTTGGAATTTATTCAAATGCTAAACAGCGTACTTTTTGTTGTAATGACATTCGCTATAGTCCTTTTTTATGCTTTTTTGATGCACCTAAAGCTCGATTTGGTGATAATACGGTAGTTGTAGATGCTCGTCCGGATATCGTTCTTGCTTATAAAAATGAATTATACAAACTAGGGAAAAAGGAGGAAATAGATGAGTTTTATAAAGATTTGACTGAAGACAGTAATCCTGTCTTGTTCTTTTATGAGTTAAAATTCTAGTTCTACAAAAATGAATAGATGAAAAGAATATCTGTTATAGCTTTTGCATTTATAACCTTGTGTGTATTTGTCAGAACTTTTTGTGGAGAGATATGTGTTGTTCCGTCATCCAGTATGGAACCTACAATTCTTGTCGGCGATTGGTTGTGGATAGATAAGTTGACCTATGGTGCTCGTTTACCAGCTCGTTGGAGTGATATTCCATTAATAAATGTGTTTACATGGAATATGACTTTACGACAAAAGGATGGAAGAATAAACTGGGGGTATCATCGAGTTGGAGGTGTCAGAAATCCTAGAGTCTCTGATATCATTGTTTTTAATAGTCCTGAGAGGCCGGATATTTTATTGGTAAAGAGAGTCGCAGGGATTATTTCTGCCGGGGATACTGTTACATTTAATGAAAAGACCTATTTGAGTCTAAAGAAGATACTTGATAATGAGTATGCTTCTTCCTTTGTAAGAAAGAAAAAGATATATATAAATGGTAGAGCCGATTCGTCTTACCGGGTAAAACAGAATTATTATTTTGTGTTAGGAGATAATGCATCTGAATCTTATGACAGCAGGTCATTCGGCTATCTTCCGGAGAGTTCTGTTGTAGGAAAGGTTGATCGTGTGTTATTTTCGATTGATCCTGACTGTTCGAAATTTTGTAGATTTCGTTTCCTTAGATTGTTTCATCATTTGCTTTGATAACAGTTTTACCTGTTGATTTCTCAATTTTACCTGGGGATAATTGCTAAATGTAATGGTAATATTGTTATTCCCGGACCCTACATTGCATTGTAACTTTGCAATCAGAAAAATGAGTGGTATGAAACGCTATAGCAAAAAAACAATCACTTATTAGGTATAATCACTTAGAAAGAAGTACGACAATGAAAATGAAAAGATTTTTAGTCGCCTGTTTGGTTTTGGTTGCAGGAACAGGTATGGTGTTTGCCGGAGTGAGTAATGAAAACAAAAAAGAAAACGAAATGAAAGAGAAGAAAGCGAAAGACGAATTTATTATTGATGAGCATACTGCTATTGTAATGACTGACCCTCAAAATGATTTCCTTAGTGAAGAGGGTAAAGGTTGGAGATTGTTTGGGGAGAATATAATCAAGAACGGTACGGTAGAACATTTGCGGCAGATATTTGATGTGGCAGCTCAAAAAGATATGCTGGTTTTCATCTCTCCGCATTACTATTACAAACATGACCATGAATGGACGTTCGAAGGTCCTGTAGAGAAAATGATGCATGAGAACGGCATGTTTGAGCGAAAGGGACAGTTGACAGGTGAAGGTTTTGAAGGTTCCGGAGCGGACTGGCTGGATATCTATAAGCCTTACATTAATAATACAAACAAAGTTATTGTTACAGCTCCTCACAAACTGTTCGGTCCTGAAAACAACGACCTGATCCTTCAGTTGAGGAAACGGGGGATCAATAAAGTAGTGATTTGCGGTATGTCAGGTAATTTATGTGCAGAATCCCATTTACGTGAATTGCAGGAGCGGGGTTTTGAAGCCGCTGTCGTTTTCGATGCTACCGCTTCAGCGCGAATACAGGGTATGGATGCGGATACTGCTGCTTTTATAAATTTCTCATTGTTGGCTGAAAAAGTATATACAACCGATGAGTTTGTAAAAGAGATGCAGACAAGATAATTGTGTGTTTAAAGAAAACCGGGTCACCGGAAATTATTTTTTAGGGGAGATGTGTCGTAAAGATACATCTCTTTGTTTTTTTAGATAGTTCAGTGCAAATCGTTTATACATAATATCTTATAGGAACTGAAGGTTGAAACGTCACTTCTTTTATTTCCCTGTGGAAGGAGATATATCCGTATTATTTTACTACTTTGGCAGAAAATTTTTGAAATCGCATGCAGTATTCCCGCAGTCAATACATTTATATAATAAACACGCGCGGCGTTGATGGGTGAAGCAGAACTGATAAAGCAGTGTATGCGGGGTGCAAATGCAGCCCGTAAAGAACTCTACGATACTTATGCGGAACAGATGTTGAGCATCTGCTTCCGGTACACAGGAGGTATGGACGTAGCTTACGATCTGTTGCATGACGGATTTTTGAAAGTATTCTCCTCCTTCTCAAGTTTTTCGTACCGTGGAGAAGGGAGTTTGAAAGCGTGGATGAGCCGTATATTTGTAAATACGGCATTGGAGTACCTTCGAAAAAAGGACGTCCTCAAACAAGTAGTCCCCCTTGATATTATTGCTGAAACAGAAGAAGAGCCTCCGGAGGAGATCGAACAGATCCCGACGTCGGTCCTGATGAAGTTCGTCCAGGAGTTACCGACGGGCTATCGCACTGTGTTTAACTTATATACATTTGAAGAACGAAGTCATAAAGAGATTGCCGAGCTTTTACACATAAACGAACGATCATCATCGTCGCAGTTGTGCCGGGCGAAAGCAATGCTGATAAAGAAAGTAAACGATTACATTCAGAAAGAAGCCAGAAGATGAAGATGGAAGATAAATTAATAGAGGAATACCGGAATCGGTCGGTTGAATACCGCTTGCCGTTGCCGGAGGATGGCTGGGAGAGGCTGGAAGCTGCGTTCGCTCCGGCTCCTGAAGTTCGTCGCTTCCCTTATCGTTGGTTGGCGGCAGCAGTGTCTTTTTTGGCAGTTTTGGGTTCTGCTCTTTACTTTATGGGGATAGATAAGGAGATAGAACCGGTCTTGTCGGACATCGTTCTTCCTGTTCCACAAAGTGAGAATCCGACTGTTACACCTGTACCGGTCGTACCTGTTGAGCCTGTAAAACCGCAACCGATCGCTAAGGCGTTGGTCGCTAAAGTAAAAAAGGTTGAAGCGGAATTGCCTGACTTGTCGCAGGTGGTGTCGGAAGTGTACATGTCTATCTCTGCCTATTTTCATGCGGAGATAACAGAAGAGAATGTCGTGGAAAATAATTCGTACAATAATCGTTCGGTAGTGGAAAGCGGACGGTACGAATATGTTCCGGAGAAGAGTTATGAACCGGTTCCGGTGAAAGCTGCTTCTTCCCCGAAAGGATGGACATTCGGTTTATATGCCGGAAATATGTTTAACGGCAATACCTCTGCCACAGGAGGTTTGCAGATGTTCAGCATGTCGGCAACCCGTTCGGATGTAAGTGTGAATAATAACCCGGGTTCAGGGACATTCGACGACTATATGAAAAATGTGGCGTCGAATGCTCCTTACTTCCGGGATGCAGATGATTTTACAATGTTTGAGAAGATCGCTGCTGAAAATTACCAGCGCCCGACGGGGACAAAGGTGAAACATCGTTTCCCTCTTTCTGCAGGTGTGACGGTGAAGAAAAAGATCAGTGACCGTTTTTCGCTGGAGAGCGGATTGGTTTACACTTTCCTTTCTTCGGAACTGACTGCCGGTGAAGGTGACTATTACAAGCAGGAACAGCGGTTGCACTATCTCGGAATACCCGTGAAAGTGAATTATACCATCTGGAAGAAAGACCGTTTATCTCTTTACGCTTCTGCGGGGGCAATGGCGGAGATGTGTGTGGACGGGAGTCTGAATACGGATTATTATCTGAATAATACCCGTCAGCGTAAAAGTAAAACAGACCTTGATGTTGATAAAGTGCAGTTCTCTGCCTTAGCATCGCTCGGGGTACAATATGATATAGCAAAACCCGTTAGTATCTATGCCGAACCCGGCATCGCCTATTATTTTGATGATAAGAGTGTGGTTGAGACGATCCGGAAAGAGCAGCCACTCTGTGCATCGGTACAGTTCGGGGTTAGATTTGCTTTTTGATGAGATGTGATGTTGATTTCCTGTACAGGAAAAAGATGAGCAGGGTTTCCGACGGGAGGCCCTGCTCTTTTCTTTATAATTTTACTCTAACAGGAAGAGAACGTTTTTTACTTTTTCATCAAAATAAATTGAAGGATATAAATGGCAATAGTAAAATAGTCTTTCATAAGATCGTTTTTTAATTGTTTTAATGTATTTGTAATATGATATTCAACGCTTTTTGTTGAAATGCCTAACTGGTCTGCAATTTCTTTATTCTTGAGTCCGTTATATCGGCTTAGCATAAAAATCTCTTTGGTCTGTGTTGGTAATTTTTCTAAAGAAGTTGTTATTGCCTGAGCCAATTCCTTTGTGATAAGTATTTCCAGTGAATCATCTTCAAGAACATATACATTGCTTCTTTGATAAACGGTATATTCATTCAGATCATCTATCGGTATTGTATGCAGTTGCAGGCTCTTTAAATAGTTTAGACATTTATTACGACCGACTACCATCAGATAAGTGATCAGGCAGGTATTATCTTCCAGATACTTCCTTTGGCTCCAAAGAACCAGAAATGTATCCTGCACAATCTCTTTTGCAGCCTCTTTGTTTATCACATAAATATTGGCAAATGCATATAAACGAGGCCAGTAGGATTTAACTATCTGTTCAAAGACTTTTTCATTGCCATCCTTTAGTTGCTGTATTAGAAAAGATCGGTCCATAGTCCAATGGAGTTTTATCCATCAGTTCCCGAAGTGGATAGTTTATATAAAGGAAGCGTGAGAACTGTTGATATATCTAACAATGAGGCTCTCGACTGCCCATCTTCATGATATAAACAACAGACTCACGCTCTTTATCCTGAATACACAAGTATATAACATACCTGTCGATGTATAACAAGGAAAAGAACATGAGCGTTTTGTTGTCTATTATCCATGAAGATTGAAATTGTCGAGATTTCATTGTTAGGATAATATCTTTAAACGCTTATGTTTTGCTAATAAGTTGCATCCGGCAACGCCTTGCCTCTCTGCATATCATTTGCAAATATAAACAGAAGTTTAGTTTCTACTTTGTTTTTAAGTGTTTTATTTGAATGATCTGGCGTAATCGTTTAATATTCGCATCTATTGAGATTTTTTCCTCTCCGGAAACTGATACTCTGCTCTTCCTCTTTAGAGCTCCGTTCTTCTACTAAAAAACGCCCCTTCTTCACGGGCAAGATTCATTAAATATAAAACATAGATTAGCAAAGAAATTCCATACGACTGTTATTCCTGTAGCTACTACTTTGGCATAATAGAAAGGAACTTTCAGACGTTGATACAACAACCATAAAGCTGCACTATTTATCATTAACCCAATCAATGATACAAATGTAAAAGTCGCAAACTCTTTTCCTATTGCCGGATTTTGGCTCTCAAATGTCCAAGATCGGTTAAATATGAAATTGGAGCAAACAGCAGTCAGAAAACCTAATGTATTTGACAGATACTTTTGCCATCTCAGATGTTCTTTACAGATATATGTTACAGTAAAATCAATGACCATACCTAGTAGGCCAACCAGGGAGAAACAGAGGAATTTGGATATAAGTTGTTCCATATTATTGAGAATTACATATTAGGCACTTTGTTCCTTCACTATATTGCCTTGTTAGCAGTGGTATTTTGCATCTGGCATAAAAAATTAGAAGTATTCATATTAGGATATAAAATAAAAAAAATGGATTTGTGTATTTCTTTGGTTCACAGTATAATATGTTTTTTTGTCAAGATTATTATTCAAAATAAAGAATATAATAGTCAAAACTAAAACATAAAATATATACAATGCCTTACTCATACCTGTTGTTAAATTTATAAAAAACAAGTACTGGATTAGTATTATCATCTGCTGCATTCATGATTTCAAGAAAATACTTGTTGAATAATGCAGAATCATTCGATACAGGAGTAGGATTAAATGATGACACAAAATAGTCCTTATATACACATTGTGGATTTGCAATTATATAAAGTCTATTTTTAAATGGATCTGTTTTATTGAATGTCTTTTCAGAATCGTAGTAAAAAGTACTTCTATCCTTTTTGTTATAATAATAAGGGCGTGAAAGTACTCGTCCTTTAGAGGCTAAACTTATAGAGAAACAACAAAAATCATTATTTTCAAGAAATTGACTTCCTAAAGTAGTATAATTTTTATCCAAAATAAGGTCACTCTGTTCTATGCTAGATAGGAATTCATTTTTTTTATCCCACAAACTTTTTGTTTGGTTTATTACATACTTTGCTTGATAAGATTGATTGCCCAACAGATGATAAACTGTATCACTCAGAAATGGAATATATAATAGCTCATCTAATGTATTCTTATTAAAAGGATTGCTAACCATAGCATCCTGTTGGATCGGATAAAAGGTGAATCCTGCATTTAACACTACTGTATCCCTAGAGAATAACAATGTGTGGTATTGATCTGTTTCATTTTTTAATTGTTTATATCCAACACAATTATAAAAAGAATTATCCATTTCCGGATAAAAGAAAACATTTGGAATTGCTTGAGTTTCCCGGATCAGATCTCCATCTAAACTATAATAAAGAAATTTTGGATATCCTTCATCTGCTATAATAAGTTCCTTAGACGTCGTATTAATATTTATTCCTCCTAGCCTCAGATATTCATTTGGACCTCCCCCTTGATTATCTATTACACGGATCAAATCTCCTTTCATGTTAAATATAAAAACTTTTTTTGCCACAAATTGATCCAAAATAAATATTCTATCTTCAAAAATATGAAGTGTTGTTATCTCTCCTATTAA
Source organism: Parabacteroides sp. AF14-59 (assembly GCF_003479515.1). Classification (NCBI taxonomy): domain Bacteria; kingdom Pseudomonadati; phylum Bacteroidota; class Bacteroidia; order Bacteroidales; family Tannerellaceae; genus Parabacteroides; species Parabacteroides sp. AF14-59. Next base: position 20,095 of record NZ_QUHH01000017.1, read on the forward strand.
TTCTTTAGATGATAATTGTAAAAAACAAATACTATCAACAAAACTATCAATAAAATCTCTATAAGATAATGATTTGGCAGTAGAAACATCTATCCTGATCACAGTGTTTTCAATTGGAGTAAATTTATTAAAATCTTTATAAATAAACTCTTTCGTGTATTTCTGAGAATATTGACATGAAATTAATAGCGTAATAAATGAAAGACTTATAATACATTTATTGACTATTTCTAAAACGAATGTTTTCATAATCTTTTTTTTTAGTATGGGGTAATGTATTAATAATTAAATATTTATCAACAATGGTATGTGTTTAAAGTTTACTATATATATTATATATGAAGAACAACTTTTTTTGATTTTACCCTAGCATGAGAATGAAGTTTTTTTACTTTTTCATCAAAATAAATTGAAGGATGCAAATAGCAATAGTAAAATAGTCTTTTATAAGATCGCTTTTTAGTTGCTTTAAGGCGTTTTTAATATGATATTCAACGCTTTTTGTTGAAATGCCTAATTGGTCTGCAATTTCTTTATTCTTGAGTCCGTTATATAGGCTTAGCATAAAAATCTCTTTGGTCTGCGCTGGTAATTTTTCTAAAGAGGTTGCTATTGCCTGAGCCAACTCCTTTGTGATAAGTATTTCCAGTGAATCATCTTCAAGAACATATACATTGCTTCTTTGATAAACGGTATATTCATTCAGATCATCTATCGGTATTGTATGCAGTTGCAGGCTCTTTAAATAGTTTAGACATTTATTACGACCGACTACCATCAGATAAGTGATCAGGCAGGTATTATCTTCCAGATACTTCCTTTGGCTCCAAAGAACCAGAAATGTATCCTGCACAATCTCTTTTGCAGCCTCTTTGTTTATCACATAAATATTGGCAAATGCATATAAACGAGGCCAGTAGGATTTAACTATCTGTTCAAAGACTTTTTCATTGCCATCCTTTAGTTGCTGTATTAGAAGTGATCGGCCCATAATCCAAATGGAGTTTTATCCATCAGTTCCCGAAGTGGATGGTTTTTATATAAAGGAAGCGTGAGAACTGTTGATATATCTGCATCTGAGGCTCTCGACTGCCCACAACTCTGATATAAACAACAGACTCACGCTCTTTATCCTGAATACACAAGTACATAATATACCTGTCAGTGTATAACAAGAAAAAGAACATGAGCGTTTTGTTGTCTATTACCCAGAGTTGTTGAAATTGTCGAGATTTCAGATACAGGATAATATCTTTAAACGCTTATGTTTTGCTAATAAGTTGCATCCGGCAACGCTTTGCCTCTCTGCATATCATTTGCAAATATAAATAGAAGATATGAATTTCTTTAGTTTCTACTCAATTTATTGCATTTTGTATTTTTGTAGTAAAATATTTTATCTCTATAAGGTCGAAATAAAGGTTTGTCATTTTTGACTCGCTTCTATCTGGAATGAATACTTGATTTGCTAGCAATGAACTATCACTGACAAAACAATAAGGATAATTTATCTCCTCACAAGGAATATTGAGTCCATCTATTAAATAAACAGGAAATGTAAGTTGCATATCTTTTATCAGTATTTTTAAATTTCGTACTTCTTTATAAGTGGCAAGTAAAATAATCTTGTCAGAATACCCTTTTTGCACAGATAATCGCCTGACTTTATTCAATATATAAGTTATACATTCATTACAGTTGTGTTCTGAAAAACGAATAAATAAGAGGGATTTACCTCCTATAGCATCGCTAAGTAAAATTTCATTACCTGATAGATCTCTTATCACTTTGTCATTAAGTTTTGTATTACTATTTAGTGTTTGTATGATAAATGCCTGCTGTATCGCTTCAGCTGTATTTCCGGAAGATGAAGCATGTTGAAATTTATTAACATCCATATATTCCGATTTATTCTCTTTTATCAAATAAAACGTGATAGTAGACATACCTATAAACGCTAAAGACAATATTATTAATGTTATTCTATACATATTTATTTTATCTTTGTTTTCATGTGGTAAAACAATAAGACAGGATTATCATCTTCTGTAAGACCGTCTAATAATAATTTAGCTAACTTTGAATCGCATTTTTTGAGTATATCATTTCTAGCTGACACAATCTTGCTGGCGCTAACCGGAACTACGATTGTATTATCTCCATAATAAAACCAAGGAATATGGAAAAAGCTAAATAGTGGATTTTTGCATTTTCCATTATTTTCATAGGTTATATCCTCTGATTTTACATATACTCCCCACGTTAAATAATCGACATTACTCATGTAATGAAAAACAGCAACATCTTTTAAATCAATAAAATGACTATTGAAATAATTGGTTTTTCTCATTTGTTCTCTAAAATCATTATCAGTAGTTGCCTCATCGATATGCAAATGGCTATCCCCTGCTATATTAAATGCATATTTTGCTCTAAAGCTATTTTTACTAACTTCAAATATAGTATCATTGAAAGGAGGATTAAAATAAATATTTGAGCCAAATCTATGAAGGGGATACCCCGTGGAATAGTGGAATTTATTACTATAATAACTGTTGTATTGCGAATAATATACTTTTCCATCCAAATCCGTTATTATAAATGTTGGTTTATCTGTCGTCCCTGGAATTTCATTGCCTGCATCGTAATAGCCAATTACGAGCTGATCCGTTATAAATTCCATATTAGAGAATGTATAGGGGTGATGTTCTGTTTTTGCTAAAGAGGAGCCTGCTAGTTGTCCTCCATTATCATTAATATAAAAATACTTCAAAGCTTTGCTCCCGGTACTCATGATTACTAGTTGAGAACTATCGGGAGTTAAGGTCACATAACTTAAAAATGCATATTCATCCGGTGCTTGTCCCAAACGTGAAACTTTGTTCAAAAAACGTCCTTGTTTATCATAAACAGTGACTGTCTTTGAGTTTCCTCTGTCCACAGCAATAATATTATCTTTTGTAAATAATAAATAGTTTATATGACCAATCAGGTTCTCATCCGTAGTCTCCAGTTTTACGAAAGAAACACTATCTATCAATTCATCATAGAAATAACCTTTTCCATGGGGATTCAATTTTATTTCTTTTACATTTTCCAGTGATGGAGCAAGCAGAGATACTTCAGACTGATCTTTCTCAGTAGTCACAGATTTCTCTTTTTCTTTTTTGCAAGAAAATAAAAATGGTATTATAATACAAAATAAGATAAATTGTTTATTCATAATCTTTTATCTAAGTGATTTGATGTTTATAGAGTCAGCCGATGGGAATAACCCATCGGCTGATACTATTCATTTTCAATAAAATCCATCGCATGGATTATAATTCACGCATCTCTCAACCAAATTAGTGTCATCACACCAATAATGGTCTCCTGTAGTAGTTTTTATAGTAGTAGTACTACCATTAACTGTTTCGATACTACATTTTATCCCTTCTTGATGTTGATGTCCATAATCATTTGCACTGGTACTATTACCTCCTCCGGATTGAGCTAATACCATAATCGGCAAAGAATTTGTTTCAATACCGTAATCAGCCAGTGCATACTGAACATTCATTGCCAAACCTAACATTAGAACTATTGCTCCAAATGTTACAAATACTTTTTTCTTTTTCATAACAATTATTTATTCGTTATTATTAAATGGCTCTCCATACTTTTTAATGGGAGACCTATTATCTCTATTTTTAATTAGTTTTCTTACATGACTTTTTAATGTATCTGTATCTTTCCAAGTCTTTGTATAGGAGAAACAGTAGCTGCCTAAGTAAATTAGATAAAAAGTAAAGCAAACTGAAACAAACAGCTTTTTCCATTTATCAGACAAGGATTGGATGAAATAAAAAACAATCCAAACAGTCAGAAAAGAAATACCTGCACATCCTAAATAAAGATAGCGATCGGCTACTATGGTAAAACGGGATATTGAAATTAGATGTAGGGCTACTGCGACATGTAGGATCAGAAATAAAATGGAAAACATTGCAATTTTATTTTTCCTATAAACTAACAACATCCCTGATCCTGTCAATACAATAATAGGATAAAACCATAAGCGTAGAGGAATTGCCTCTTCTGGTAATACAGGAAATGGATATATGTACGATAAATTTATAGGTAAAAATGATTTTATTATATATTCGAATGTTGTATAACAAGCAAATAAAATGCGGTAGTCTAATGAGTAAACAAGTTCTTCTTCTCCGTTTCCTTGTGAAAGAATTGTTAGAATTCCTCCTAATACAGACAAAGAGAAAAAAGAAATTTTTTCTAACCATAGCTCTTTGTCATGAAAATCTTTGTCAACAAAATAATCTATGAGAAGTAAACAAACTGGTAATGTGACAGCTTGTTCTTTTCCTAAGAATGAACAGATAAAGAAAAAAAGTGTTAGCAGAAAATATGAGTTTCGTCGATTTTGTATATATTTTAAATAACAAAGCAAAGAAAGTAAATAGAAAAATGTATATATTAAAACTTTAGAGGCACTAAGCCATGCTACAGATTCCACATTGACGGGGTGGATACCCCATAATAATGCAGTGAAAAAAGCTATAGTTCTAGTATTATATTTAACGTAGGTATTACTTTTACTCAATAGCACAATAAAGAATCGATAAACTAAACAAACATTGACTAAATGCCAGCATAGACTAGCTATATGAAAAAATAAAGGGTTATAGCCAAAGAAAGTATACAGTAATAAGTAATTTAATTCATTAAAAGGAGCATATTGCCCATGATAAAAATTAGTTAATATATGCCATAAATTATGAATATGTATACCTCCTGTGGTGTAATGATTTATCACAACCCATTGATCATCCCATTGATATAGGAAATCGTGGTTTATTACTGGGCTATATACCAATATAACTATTGATATGAGCATCAGATAAGGCCAAACAGTGTCGAATACAGTGCTTTTTTTCATACTATATTTGAAGTTAGCAAAGATTGTTTTATAGGAAGAACAACTTTTTTTGATTTTACCCTAGCAGAAAGATGAGGTTTTTTACTTTTTCATCAAAATAAATTGGTGCATGCAAACTGTAACAGTAAAATAGTCTTTGCTAAATCCCATCAAAAGCCTTTTTGTCTATAAGTTTTTCCTGTGCCTTTGTTTGTGTTTTATTTATGCAATGATAAGTGCGAATTATTATCGAAATAAACAAGAGGGGCTATCCAAAAGTGGATAGCCCCTCTATCGCAGGTCCTATAACCTGTTTCATATGAGGTTATTTTATACCATAGGCATAAATCTCGGCGAGAGATGAGTTCTGCTCTCTGTTGCTTTCGGTGATTTGTATTTTGAAATAACGTCCTTTCGTTGGAGTTATGGGGAATATTTGGTTTTCGTATACCTGTTCTGCTTTAAATTTGCCGACAGAAGTCCATGTCTGCTTGTCGGAGCTAACGAAGAATTCACCGGCTTTTACGTCTTTGTATTGAGCATGTTGTCTTTCCGTCAATCCGATGTGGGAGAAGGTAACAACTTCCTTGACATCGACTACCAGTTCGTGAGGCAGATTGATTGAACCACCTTGCCACTGTGAGTGCCAGAATGTGTTGATATTGCCATCTAACAGGCTTGTTGCGACACCGTTACCAACACCTTCGCCACTCTTTTCTTCGGTATTGGCAGTAATGGACCAGCTTGAGCGGTCGAATTCCTTACCGACAATACGGATAGCCAACGGATACAAGGCTTTTTCGGAAACTTCGAACAGCGATGCTTCCTTAAGTCGTACAGGCAACATATAGTCGATGGGTTGCAGGCTGCTTCCATTAATCGTAACGACCATTTTTTCAGTAGTTACTCCGCTAGCAAGTGTCATGCTTTTCTCAAATGAATAACAATCGTCTGGTAAGGCTACGAAAGAGGTTCCGTTTTTAGCATTGTATTCATCCACATAATTGGCATCTACTTCGAATTGGCAGTCGATATCCCACTTATTGTCTGTATCGAGTCCGAAGTCTATTTCGGCTGTTTCAGTTGTAAAACCGATTGTGTATGGTTTATAAGTGAGATCGGTGGTTGTGAAACCTAATGTCGGTGTGAGTACCTGCGTTATTTTGAGAAATACTTCGTCCTTATTCACATTTATGGAATCAGTCTCACTGTAAATGTACAAAGGTAACACACATGTAGCTTCGGGATTATTAGCCATAATCTTTTCAACGTTCGGCACATTGATGGAGACCGTCACGTTTTTGAAACGCTCTTCGGATGCAAAGCTAAGCTGGGTAGCTTCGAAAGAATAACATTCCGGGCTTATGACCTTATAGTTTACTCCCTCCGGCAAACTATATTCACTGTCGACGGTTTCCTGTGGTAACACACCGATATTAACGTTGGCTGTTAATCCCGGTTCGCTTCCGCCTTTGTAAATGGAGAGGTTGTATGTATTGTCTTCACCTGTGTTGTATAAGGTCAAATCTTTTGTGCCGGAATTGTTTATATACATTACTTTATGGTATTGTTCCGGAACCAAATTCTCCAATTCATATTTTGATTCGTTGCAGGCTCCTAATATGATTAAAGCTCCTGCCGCCAATATTAGTTTTGTTTTCATACAAATTGTTTTTTAGATTAATAACCGGGAGCTTGTACCAATTGCGGATTACTATATATCTCACTGTTTAGGATAGGAGCCAGATACTGTTTGTTATCCCACTTGATCGGCTGGTTTATCAGCGTCGGTTTGTTGAACTCTTCAAACGAAGGGTCAGTGGTCATACCGTTCAGTCCGTAGCGTTCACCGGCTTTCAGAACTTCGGGAGCGATAGTCCAACGACGTACATCGTAATAACGGTGGCCTTCCTGATACAGTTCGACGAAACGTTCGTTGCGGATCCATTCGGTTAGGCTCATTGTTGACAAATCTGAACTGGTAAGTTCTTTGATACCCGCACGTTTGCGGATGACATTCAATTGTTTGAGTGCATCGTCTGTCTGCTCCAGAGCTGCATAACATTCTGCTAAATTCAAATACAGTTCCGCCAAACGGATGAAAGGTGCCCGTATACGGCTTCCGCTAAGTCCGCCGGAGGTGTTATAGATAAGATCCGGTGTGATGAACTTTTTTGTCAGGAAACCGGTACCTGACACATTGCGTAAACCGGGTCTGTAACCATTGGTGTTGGAATTCTTAAAGTTTAACCATAGAGGTTGGTTATTTACCATAACAGGTGAATATTGACCGCCGTCGAATGCAATCCATGCATAGTAGCGGGCTTCACGGTGAACATTGAATTTGATGATGTCATTTTTAACGTCTTCTTTATCCAGACCATCTGTTTCCAGTTCAGGACTTGAAGTTCCTTCGTAGTAACGTTCATACCACTTACTTTCCGGGTAGAAGTTTTTATCGTTTTCCGGAGTTTCACCGTTTACGGTATAGAAACGCTTTACCGCATTTAAAGTGGGAGCCCAACCTGAATAACCTCCGGCCCAACTGCCGTCACTCTTTTTTATGCTTCTTTCAGGCATGCGGCTGATGTTCGGGTTTACTTCTCCCAGTCCGCTGCTCGATACAATCTGTCCCCAGATGATTTCTTTGTTGTTGTCACCTTCGGTAGCTGTAGACAAATACTGAAACATACGGACACGTTCTTTGAATTCACGGTTTTTCTCCGTGTCTTCTTCCAGGCCGGGAATAAATGGCAACGGTATTTTCATACGGTCGGCAATCGCATTGGCTGTTTCGATATCGAATAATTCATAACCTGCATCTGTGGCAGCTTGCAGGGCTTCTTTACAAGCAGTCAGAGCACGGTCCCATTTCGTTTTGTCGTAAGTGGAGCTAACCAATTCTGTTCCGTATCCGGGTGTTTCGTAGTTCAGGTTCCGCCAATTTTTATTGTAGAACGAACCGTTCCATAATGGAGAAGCTGCATACAACAGAACTCGCGCTTTCAGAGATTTGCAAATAGTGGCATCGGCACGTCCCAGGTCGGCTGTCTCACGTTTTACGGGAAGTACCTTTGCTGCTTCATCCAATTTGTCTACGATGTAATCGACGCAGTAATCGAAGTGAGAACGTCCCGGAATGTCGTCTTTCGAGATGTTTTGGTCGACTTTTGCCGGAATGATCGGACAGGGGCCGAATGCTTCTAATGCCCGGAAATGGTAGTAGGCTTCCAGGAAATAAGCTTCGGCCCGGTATTGGTTTTTATCCTCTTCCGTGACACCTACGGGGTGTAACAACTCCAATTGTTCCATGAAATAATGGACGTAACCGATATAATTGTAAATATCTTCCCACTTGGCTGGATCAGATGAGGGGGATATGGTTCCAAATAACATTTGCTGCTCCTCTACACCCCAATCTTTGGGATGTACCATTTCGTCTGCCGAGTTTTCAATATGCTGATAGATGAAAGGATTCGTACCGGGTATGTAAGAATAGGCCGTGAATAAAAAACTTAATGTAGTGGCCTCATCTTTCATCGTGTCATCGTAATCTGGTTGTGCCGGCGGAATAACGTCCAGATAACTGCACGCGGATAATCCCAGCAGGCATATCGACAATGATGCTTTTATTAGTCGATTGGTTTTTTGTATGAATTTCATATATTTATATCTTTATTGTGTGTTGTATTTTTAAAATCTAAGTTGAACTCCCAAATTAAAGGTACGCTGTAACGGATAAGCGTTCCATGAAAGTTCCGGATCCCACAATTTGAACGGACTGAAAACGGCCAGGTTATCTCCTGTGAAGTAAACACGGCAATGTGGGAAATTGTAACCGACTTCCAATGTTTTGAATCGCAGGAAGTTCCCGTTACGTAACCAGTAAGAGCTTTCTTGCGTGTTGTTGGATATGTCGGCATCGGTAGTGCCTAAACGCGGATAGGTGGCGTTGGGGTTGGGATTGTCCACAGACCAGTGTTCGTCGGCAATCCACTGCATCAGGTTACGGGGCAGAGTTTCGGAGTTGTCGCCATCACCGCCAGCCGAGATAAAGGGAGCGTAACCGGAGTTAATCATAATTTTGCGTTTAGCCGAACCGTTGAAGAATACACCGAAATCGATTTTCTTGTATCTGACATTCAATCCCAAACCGTATTGGATACGAGGCATATTATTGTAGGTAGACAGTAAGACTTTGTCTTCCGAAGTGATTTGTCCGTCCCCGTTTATATCCCGGTATTTGATGTCACCCGGCATGATGTTGGCACCCAGTTGTGATTGGTCTGCCCAATTGTCTATTTCTTCCTGGCTTGTGAATAAACCTTCTGCTATGTAACCTTTCAAGGTGTTCAGCGGTTTCCCTGTATCGGTCTGCCACACGTAAGGATAATCCGGTTCGTCTACGTATTTGTATTCATTCTGGTTATAAGTGAAGTTTCCGCGGAAATCCACAATCCAGTCTTTACCTATTTGTTTATTCCAGTTAACACTTAATTCGACGCCTTGGTTTATCACTTCTCCGATGTTACTCCAAGGGGTAGAACCCCAGTATCCCAGTATCTTGGGGAAGGAAGCACGTTTCATCAATATACGGTCGCGATGATCATGGAAATAATCGAATGTGATGTTTACCTGGTTGAAGAGTGAGATGTCGGTACCGATATCTAATTTCTTAACGTGTTCCCATCCTGCATTTTGTACGGCCAATATATTGAAAGAGTGTCCGCTACGTTCGATTGAGTTTGTCGGTAAGCCTGTGGTATAGCTGCTACCGTTACCGATACCCACTTGGTTTTGATACAGAAAGTGTTGTGCACCGCTGTTGAATGCATCGCTACCAACCAATCCGTAAGAACCTCTGACTTTAAAGTGATTAACATATTCAGAGATGGGTTCCCAGAATTTTTCGCTACTGATTATCCAGCCTACAGATGCTGCCGGGAAGAATTCGAAGCGGTCTTCTTTAGCCAAACGTTCGGAACCGTTGTAACCGAAGTTGAACTCCAGCAAGTATTTATTGGAATAATCATAGGTAAGACGACCGGAATAACCTTGGTTACGGTTAGGTAGGGCACCGTTCCGGTATTCGCGCATCATATACATGAACATGGCTGTCATGTTATGAGAACCGAAACTACGTTTCCAATCCAGCCGTGCATCAAGGTAGAATGTCTGGTCGGCAGCTTTACTGATGTCCGATTGCTTGACGAAGTCTTCGCCTGTTCGCAACAGGGTGAGTTCGTATTCGTTTGTTTCAGGGTTATAAGAACCGTTTTTTGCTTCGTAGAAGTAGGATGCCATTGTGCGGTTGTAGTCAGAAGATGAATAGTTTTTGAAATTTACCAGCACCTTGGCAGATAACCCTTTGGTGATGAAACTGAAATCCTGATTGATGGCGATTGAGGTATTCAAGGTGTTGTAGTTGTTTTCCTTGAATGAACTCATCATGTATTCATACGGGTTTTGTCCATACTTTCCCGATTTGATCAGTGTGTTACCGAAACGGATGTGTTCGTCACCGTCTTGAGCCGGGAAATAAGCCGGGAAAGATACCGGATTGGCTACCATCACGCTCTTGTATAAGTCTGAGGTGCTGTAATTGGGGCCCTTCCTGTTTCCTATTTGTGCCATCATTCTCATATCGATGGTGGTCGTGCTGGTCATCTTATAGGAGATGTTGTTCTGGAAATTGTATTCCCAATTGTTGATGTTCGGATTGTAGTAGTAATCGGATGGAGCATCGAGTAAACCCGTATCGTGGTTAGCTTGCAAGCTCATATAATATTTGACGCGTGAACCACCGCCCTGCACGTTAATGTTGGCGCGCTGGTTAAAGTTTCCCTCTTTGAAGAGTAATTTGTACCAGTCTACATCCGGATAAATGTATGGATTGACTCCATTCATTGTATTCAGAATCTGTTCTTCCGAATATCTTGGGGTAATCGGTGTGAGGCTGCGGGCTTGCTCTGCTTCGTTATAGGTTCGCATGAACGTGGTACCGTTGGCGAATTCAACTTTGTTCATCGGTTGGAAATAAGATGTTTCCAAAGATACGTTGACAGTTGTTTTCGAATTTTCAGCACCACTTTTAGTTGTAACCAACATAACGCCATTGGCACCTCGGTTACCGTAGATGGCTGTAGCCGATGCATCTTTCAGTAAAGAAAAACTTTCGATGGACTCTGCCGGGATACGATTCAGGTCACCACTGGATATTTCTACTCCGTCGAGCAGGATCAAAGGAGTTGCCACCCCTCCGAAAGTATTGATACCCCGAATATAGAACTCTGAAGCCTGTCCGGGCTCACCGGTACTGGTAGTCGAGATGACACCGGCCAATTTTCCGGCTAAAGAATTGGTAAGCGAAGAAGTCGGAGTTTTTAAAGTAATACCTTCAACTGATGTAATAGCACCTGTAATCGACACTTTTTTCTGCGTACCGGCACCTACAACAACCACTTCATCCAGCATTTCGTTGTCTGATTGCATTTTTACAGTGAGGACTCCCAAATCGCCAACCTCTACTGTCTGTTCCTTATAACCGATGTAAGAAAATAACAACTCTGTTTGACTGCCTGTAACAGGGATTGTGAACCTACCTTCAGTGTCTGTGATAGTACCCTGGCTTGTTGTTCCTTTGATACGGATGTTTACACCAATCAACACCTCTCCTGTAGAAGCATCAAACACAGTTCCTTCGACAGTTCGTTTGGATGGGTGCGTGCTTTGGGTAATCTTCAACACCGGGGTGTCATCCGGACCGGCGGTGGCGTAGAGCGGATAACTGCTAATGAAACTTGCGCAAAGTGGCAGAATCACAATCAATTTCCGTTTTCTTTTCAATGATACTAAATCCATGTGCGGATAATTTAAAGTTAAACAATATATAAGTTCTTAGAGAACTAAGTCCGATATTGGTGCAAAGTAGTGAAATAAATCTTAACAATACAATCTACATTATTAAATTTAACTAATCGTTTAACATAATTTATCCAACAGCGGAGATTTAGAAGCATACACTGAATCAACCAGCCTTTCAAAAATCATTTTATCACCTTAGTTCTCTAAGGATTATGTCATCGAATTAAAAGAAGAATAAAAAAGTAAAAATATATTTTAGTCAGGGATGACATGAAAAACAAAGAGACAGCCGAGGTGATTTGGATGTTCCCTCTTGTTTATTTCGGTAAAAAATCGTACTTGCCGTTGCTGAAAATAAAATATATAAGATAGGTTAAGATAATATTTAAAGAGTTAACCTCCAGGCAAAAGAAACCCTGCCTATATGACAAAAAGAAGAAGGTATCCCCAAAAGGATACCTTCTTCTTTATAGGATGATTTCTGTTTTTAAAGATTACGTCTTTGAAACATGTACCCGTTGTGTGGGAGCCATGTTTGCATTGCGGTAATTGATCTGTTCAATTACGTTTTCTGCTAAATTGCGGAATGCGGCTCCAGTGATCGTATCGGGATTCAGGGCAACAGGTGTTCCGTTGTCACCTCCTTCACAGATACTCTGTACGATAGGTATTTGTCCTAACAGCGGGACATTCAGTTCTTCTGCCAGACGTTTGGCTCCTTCTTTTCCGAACAGGTAATATTTGTTTTCCGGCAGTTCGGCAGGGGTGAACCAGGCCATATTTTCAACCAGTCCCAATACCGGCACATTGATCTTTTCGCCTGTGAACATGCTGATACCTTTGCGGGCATCGGCAAGGGCAACTTCCTGCGGAGTGCTGACTACGATGGCACCGGTGATAGCCAGTGTCTGTACCATTGTCAGGTGAATATCACTTGTTCCCGGTGGCAGGTCGATCAGAAAGTAATCGAGATCGCCCCAGTTGGCGTCGCCGATCAGTTGCTTCAATGCATTGCTTGCCATAGCTCCGCGCCATAAAACCGCATCTTCTTTGTTTACGAAGAAACCGATCGATAGCAATTTTACTCCATAGTTCTCTGCTGGTTGGATCAGGTCGCGTCCGTCTACCTCTTCCATATAAGGACGGGCATCTTCCACATTGAACATTTTGGGCTGTGAAGGACCGAAAATATCGGCATCCAGTAAACCTACCTTATAACCAAGCCCGGCAAGAGCTACTGCGAGGTTGGCGGCAACTGTACTTTTACCTACACCTCCTTTACCGGAAGATACGGCAATGATATTTTTTACCTGCGGAAGTAGTTTATCCGGTTCAGGACGTGCTGCCTGACGTGCCAGTACTTCGATGTTTCCTTTGATGTCTACATCTTCACCTACATAAGTCAGGATAGCTGTTTCGGCAGCCTTTACGACTGATTTGATAAACGGATCGTTGGGTTTCTCGAAAAGGAGGGAGAAACTAACCTTATTGCCGTCGATCCGTATGTTGTCTTCTACCATGCCCATTTCGACAAGGTCTTTCCCTGTCCCCGGGTAACGCACTTTTGCCAGTGCGTCCATGATCAGTTTAGGATATATAGCCATAATATAATTGTATAATTGGTTGTCTTATTTGCCGGAAGCCAGTGCGCTGCGCTTACTCCGGTTGAAACTGCGGTAGGGGTCGAGTTCGATCTCTACGTTCGGTTCGATCAGTTCGTCTCTTTCTTCACAAACAAACTTGATGTATTTGATGTTCAGTCCGCGGTCGAGCCATTGTTGTTCGTAATAGGTTTTGATAGACAGGATATCGTCTACTAATCCTGAATGATACAGGTCGTCGTTGCTGAACAATACGGGATATTTGTTGGCTTTTACCATTTCACAGGTATAAGTGTACATGAAGTTACTGTCTGTCTTGAGGTGGATAATGCCGTCGCCTGACAGTATTTCGCGGTACATCTTCATGAAACGGGTAGAAGTCAGGCGCTTATTGACCTTTTTCATCTGTGGGTCGGGGAAGGTCAGCCATATTTCGGCTACTTCTCCGGCTGCGAAGAAATGTGAGATCAGTTCGATGCTGGTCCGCAGGAAAGCAACGTTGGTCATACCCGATTCGTAAGAGTCTTTGGCTCCGGTCCACATGCGGGCACCCTTGATATCTACACCGATAAAATTTTTGTCAGGGAACAGGCGTGCCAGTCCTACTGTATATTCACCTTTACCACAACCCAATTCAAGTACGATCGGATTGTCATTCTTGAAAAACTCCTTGTGCCAGTGTCCTTTCAACTCAAATCCTTTCTCTTGCAGAACGGCAAACGGATACTGGAAAACATGCGGATACTCCGCCATATCGTCAAACTTTGCTAACTTATTTTTTCCCATGCTGCAAAGATAATACTTTATTTTTTCGGGATGACATATCCAACCGGGTTGCGTGTACTTATATAGCAGATATTACTCAATCGTATAAGGCAGATACCGATTCCTCCCTATTCCGGACGATCCTGTCAAATTCTTCTTCCCGTTCTTTGCTCATCCGGGCTTTTTGTATCCATTCGCTACAGCCGTAAACTCCGGCTTTCTGGTAATCAAACGGTTTGAATTTGATTTTCCGGATTGCTTTCTGATCTTTGAATTGGAAATCCAGTTGATAAGGGGCTTTAAATCCCGGGTTTTGTATGATCGAATGTTTATCTTTGATCTTTTTCCATGTTTTCAGGTCATAATCCAGAAACTTTGGATCTGCATTACCGCGTAAATCCCAATAGCAATTGTAATCCATATCCATATTGGCTTTGTCCCAGGGGCCGGCAAGATATACTCCGTGGTCCATTAATATAATATTGGAAGTGAAACTAAAGGATTGGTGATCTTCAACCCTTGTAAATTGTAACTGCTGGTAATGGTTGAAGGCAAAAATATTGTTTCGTATGATGTTCTCTTTTCCGTAATGTTGGTGGAAACCGCCGCTTTTACAACCGTATACCAGGTTGTTCTCCATAACGACACCTGTACTTCCTTCATCCGTATAAAGTCCCCAGCCTCCATAGTCGTAAGAATAAATGTGATGGATCACATTATTGCAAACCCGGGTACCGGGTGAGATACCGAGGGTATAAACGGCCCCCATATCCGACAGTTCTCCCCAACCGATATGATGGATATTGTTGTAAGCGATCTCATTGTTGACAGCGTAACTTTTTCCGTATCCCCAGACCCAGCCGACAGAAACTCCGGAGTAAAGCAGATCGGATATTTCGTTGTGAGTCACTTTGTTGTCGGATGAATTGAAAATAGCAACTCCGACTCCACAAGGGAAGACGAATCCAGTCTTTTGGATAATGTTGTTATCGATTGTAATATGCTTTGTGAGATATGCAGGGTCGGGTGTTTCATATTCCCCTATCTTAACGGCTCCGGCTCCCAGGTCGGTTAGATAAGAGTGTTCCAGTTTGCAATTCGTACAAGCTTTCCGGAACCAGATGGCGTAGTTTCCCGTATGCTTTATTTCGCAGTTCTCAAAACGGATATTGTCTGCGTGATCGAGTTGGATAGCTGCATCGACAGGTGAGGCGGCCTGTGCCGGATCATTTCCGGTTTTAGGCATTACATATCCCGCATGTTCAAAAGACAGGTTTCGGAATGTAATATTCTTAACCGGACGGTCTTTATCGCCTTTTATAGAAAGTAATCTGTTTAAAACCGGGGCATAAGCGACAGATGTTTCCATCACTTCTCCTTTACGCGGTATATAATACAGGTCGCCGGATGTTTCCAGAAACCATTCCCCTTCGGTATTCATGGCTTGTTTGTAATTCTCTAGAATAAACCGGCTTCCTTTCCCTATAGGGTTCCAGGGTTTCATCCCTTGTCCGTTCAGGAAGAAATAACCAGAATCAGGTATTGCCTGGGATAGATATTTGCGGGTATTGTCCCATTTATGGTAACACATGACCATAACATTGTTCAGTTCTTCAGCAGAAAGTCCTTTCAGTGATTCCATATCTTCAGGTTTTACCCTGATGCGTTGTGTCGCATATTCGGGGGATCGGCCTGTCCCTTTATAATGAACGGTTTCTTCAGCTCCTTCCACGAAGAACCATCCTTTATCGGGTGTCCGGGCACGGATAGCCCTGTTTCCATTAACAAACAGTTGTTCAATCTTTACTCCATAGCGTGTTACTTCGTCGATATGTGTTTTCCACCATCCCTGCGGTGTCTTTTCCCAGGAAGTAAGAGTGATCGCCCCGCTGAATACCGGCATATCTTTTTCATCTCCTTCAATGAGAACAGGGGCAGAAGGAGTTTTTTCTATCCGGATCGTTTTATTTAAAGGATAGAAACCCGCCTGGACATGGATACGGACAGTATCGTTTCCGGTGGAATTAAGCCCTTGTTTCAAGGCCGCTTCGATTGTTTGATAGGGAGATTCAAGCGTTCCGTTTTCTATACCTTTGGTTTCGGATGATACATAAATCGTATTTTGGGCCATGATGGCAGAAGAACAGAGAGAAAACAGATAGAAGAACAGTAGTCGTTTCATGATGGTAGAATTTATCGTTAGCCTTAACAAAAGTAGTATTTTATACATAGAAAAGCTCAGTTCTAAAAGTAAATTTTTTACCTTCCGGACTGAGCTTATCTTACTTATTGTCTGTATTTTGTTTTATCGGTCGACTGATTATACCCTTCCCATTTTTGCAACAAATTCATCGAAGAATATATCCCGGTAGTTGTTACCGATGGCGATCTCATATTTGTCGATATAAATGTCGTTGTTATCGAAAGATGCTATTTGTTGGGTATTGACGATGTAGGAACGGTTCACCCGAAGGAATGCTTTGGGAAGCAGTTCGTGTATCGCTTTCATGCTTGTTTTAGTGATGATACGCTGGTCGGGAAGCTGAATGATTACATAGTCTTTCAATCCTTCGATGAACAATATATCTTTGAAATTGACTTTGAAGAAACGACGTTCGGATTTGACAAACATGAACTCGCTTTCTACATTTTCGATGTTTTCCTTTTCTTCCGTCAACAAAAGTGCATGGTATGTTTTGGCTTTCTCTACTGCTTTTTGGAATCTTTCGGGGACAATCGGTTTGACCAGGTAGTCGACGGCGTCCACCTCATAGCTGTCGATTGCATATTCGGCATAGGCAGTTGTGAATATGACGAGGGTGCTTTTGGGTATGGTACGGGCGAATTCCAGTCCGGTTACTTTAGGCATACGGATGTCCAGGAAGATCAGGTCGACCGGATGTTCCCCGATAAACCGGGCCGCTGAAGTGGCATTGTTGAAGCTACCGGCCAGTGTCAGTTCTCCGGTTTCATTTATCAGCATCTCTACCGCTTCACGGGCCAGAGGTTCGTCGTCTACGATGATACAGTTCATAAGTCCAGGTATAAATTAACGATGTAACTTTGTTTATCTTCTATGATTTCCAGGGAATGGCGGCCGGGATACAATAATTCCAACCGCCTCCGGATGTTTTTCAGTCCCAGGCCACCGATACGGTTATTCTTTTCTTCCTCTTCGGCAGGCTTTGAATTTTCACACCGGAAAAACAACCGGTTATCCTGCACGTTGAAAGAAATATATACGAATGAAGCATTCTCCCCGTCCGTATTATGTTTGACCGCATTTTCAACAAAAGGGATGAACAGCAGAGGAGGTAACCATACACTGTTGATATCGCCTTCTTTGGAAATGGTATAATTAAAATTGTCGCGGCGTATTTTCTCCAGATTCAGGAAATCGTTCATAAAACGAATATCCGAACTGAGTTGGATCCTGTCCTGGGTACTGTCATTAAACTGATAACGCAGCAGGTCTTCCAGCTTGAACAATACTTCGGCTGCTTCATCACGTCCTTTCCTGATCAGCACATAGACATTATTCAGCATATTGAACAGGAAATGCGGATTGATCTGGCTTTTTAGGAATTTCAGTTCCGATTGCAGGGTGGCGGCTTCCAGTTCATTGACACGCAGGTTATTGCTGATCCAATGTTTAAAAAGAATCATGGCTGACGAACCGGCTACCAGTAAGCCGCTGGATATCGTTGAGGACAGGATATTTAACAGGATTACCGACTGGCTGGTGGGCAGGCTCTCAAAACGTGTATCTTCAAAAAGTGTTTGGAGAGTGCCTAATATCACAATAGAAATGAGGATCAGGCCCGATGCTGTTATCAGATAAAGAAGGAGACGCCCTTTTAGCAGAAATCGTGGTACTAATATATAAGCATTTACATAAATGAGCATGTTTATAATCAGGAAATAACCGATCCATGAGCGGATACGTGGCGGAGTAATAATCAGTTCGTCCGGCGTATCCCAGAATACATTGATCGTGATAAGGAAAACGACCAGTTGTAACAGGAGATGCCTGTAGATCCTTTTCTGCGGATTTAGCAGGAAATCTGGAACTATATGATCTGTATTATTTACCATGTGTATTCAATTTTAATAGAATAGTACTTATCCCCTGATCTTTGTCCTGCGTAACGGATAATGAATAGCTATCCGGGTAGAGAAGGGCGAGACGTGCTTTGAAGCCGTCCAACTCTTTGATAACCGGTGTGTCGGTATCGTTAAACCGGCAGATGATGAATATTTGTTGCCCTTCTCGATCGACTTGCAGAAGGATAGATGGCCTGCATTCTTGTTTCCCTGCTTTTTTCAAGGCATACTGGATAATCGGAACAAGCAGGAGAGGAGGAATAAGTACTCCTGTCAGTTCTTTATCCGATACGATCTGATAATCGAATGAATCGGAATAAAATTTTTCCAGTGCCAGATAATTGTTCACAAAAGTGATCTCTGAATTCAGTAGCACTTTATCGCGTGCTCCGTCATACAGTTGATAACGTAGTAGCTGGCTTAACTGCAGTACCATATCGGCTGCTTTTTGCGGTTCGCTTTTCGATAATACGGCAGTCCGGTTCAGCGTGTTGAATAGCAGTGAAGGGTTCACCTGTTCTTTCAGATTATCCACTTCCGATTGTATCTGCTTTTTTTCCAGTTGGTTCACCCGTTGATTCTCTATCATCCAGTGTTTCAGTAGAACAGTCATGGAGATACCGGTAATACAGATCATGTTCAGCATGAAATCCGATAAACTATCCAGGATACTGACTATGTTGAAGTAAGAACTTCTGACCGGAGGAATACCGGATGAAGTAAATATCCAGTATTCCTGTACGTACCGTATCAATATAAGCAGTAAAACGGAACTGGTCGAATATAGGATATAAACCAGATATTTCTTTTTAAGCAATAGCTTGGGAACCAGTAGATAGAGATGGAGATAGCCGACGATGACATAAGAGATCAACGTACAGAAACCTGCCAGATAAACGTAATGGTCCAATAACTCTGCTTTTGCCCCGTATGTGTAGATATTCTGGTTGAGCGATACCGCCGCCACTGCCAGGAGCAACAAGATATGGCGGGCTATTCTGTATCTGGAACTGACCAGAAACCGATACAGAAAAGTTTGTTTATTTATAGGGCTGTCTGTCATATAGCGGCATCCTCTTTAAGTGTCCGAAATTACTACTTTATTTGTTATCAGTCTGTAAAACGCTTAAAATTCTAGCTTATAACTGATGTTACTGATGGGAATACTGTTTCCGTTACGTTCCATCACACCGGATTTCAGGTTATAATGATAACCGTAATATTCCTTTGTACCTGTTACATTCAGAGCCTTGATCGCAAATTCATGTGCGACTTTCTTTTTGTTTATTTTATAACTGACGGTGAAGTTGGCGATGAACATCACCGGATATTGTTGTGAATAGGCACGTGTTTCGTCATATTGTGCTTCTTTATCCGGGTGGGCCAGACTGGCTTCCGTATCCAGAGGGGAATAACGTTCTCCTCCCTGTAAAGTGAATTTGGCATTGGCACTCAGGATATTCTGTCTGTTTTTCCCTAGCATCCATTCTTTCCCGATCAAAGTGTTGAGTATATACCGGCGGTTGAACCGGGTATTGTGCCAGACACCGTCTCCACCCTTGTATCTGGAATCGAAAACGGAAGCCGTTATCAGGTAATATAATCCCCTGCTCAGATATTTTTCTAATGTGATATCCACTCCGATATTACGTCCTTTCCCTTTATTAACCAGGGCTTCTTCCACATAAAATTCTCTCCGGTTGAGGACGGAATAAGAACTGTCGGCAATGACCGGAACATCGTACAGGAACTGGGCATAAGGTTCGACTTTGAGAAGCAGGTTATCGGATAATTTGTAGCCGAATGTCAGCATCAGGTGATGAGCTTTTGTGAAATCGAGGTTCTTATTGACGGATTCCTTACCGGAACTCTTGGAATTGACGAAATAGACGTCCATTTTTTCCATGCGGCTGTGTAAACCGTAAGCCAGGGCAAATGAGGTCCGCGTGGTAGGTGTCCATTTCATTCCTAAACGGGGTTCCAGAGTCCAGTGATTGTTTAATGTCAGGACCTGGCTGTTTAATCCTGCATTCACAGAAAGCCGGTTGGTTATCCCAAAAGAAGAACTGCTATAAACAGAGATCAGGTCGGTTTGTCCTTTCCCTTTGGAGAGGGTATTTAACGGAGCTGTTTCATACGGTGCGAGGTTTAATCTCATATCGTAGAACATCCGGGTATAGGTGAAACCGGTCTGGTTGGTATGCCGCGCACTGAATTTCCTGTTATAGGAAGAGGTCAGGGTTAAATTGGTATTATTATACTTCTGATAGGTGAACGGGGTAAAAGTATGGTCCGGTGCATAAGAATCTTCGGTGGCATTCATTCCGGAATAGGTGGCGGCCAAGGTCGTTTTCAGTGTCGCGTCGTTCGGGAAGAAATAGCGGTGACTGACTCCTCCGGCTGCCATATATTGCTTGGCTTCCGACTTGAAATTATCACGAGTATGTTCCCATTCCTGCGGATTATCTTCGAAATCACCTTCGTATTTGTCGATCAGGCTGGTTCCCCACACCGAGAAAGTTCCGGCTTTACGTGTCGGGAAATTCAGTTTGAAATTGAGGTCCTGGTAATCGAGTGTACCACCCATATCCAATCCAGGATAGATACGGTTCAGTAATCCGGTCGTGGAGTAGCGGTAGTTGAAAATATAGGAAGCCTGATGCTTTTTACTTAACGGTCCTTCCGAAGCGATATCTAAACCTAATATACCTGCCTGTAAAGTGTTTTCCATTTTCCGGTTGTTGCCGTTCCGCAGTTTCATGTCGAAAACTCCGGAAACAGCATTCCCGTATTCGGCTGGAAATGCACCGGTGAAAAAATCGGAATTTCCCAGGACCTGGCTGCTGAGTGAGGAAAGGACACCACCGCCCAGTATCGAAATGTCGGCAAAATGGTTCGGGTTGGGTATTTCCACATCTTCCATTCTCCATTGCAGCAGATGGGGAGCATTTCCATGGATAGATATGCCGTTACTGGAAAGATTGGCTGCTACACCGGCAAAAGAACTGACCAGGCGTGCGGGATCATCCAGTCCTCCGGCATAGCGGCTGGCTTCTTCCACACTGAGCATCCGGGCACCGGTGACTGCCATCTTGTTGAGTGGTTGTTCTTTGTTTATCTGCGGACGGATAACGACTTCGCTTAACTCCCGGACGTTCTCTTTCAGTGAAATGTCCAGATACACTTCTTTTGCGGAAGTGACGAGAACTTCCCGGAATATACCGGGTTCGTATCCCAGGAAAGTCGCCTCTACATTGTGTCGCCCTACCGGAATGCCCGATAGTACGAACTGGCCTTTCTCATCGGTGGTAGTTCCTGTTCCCGGCATATCCCGGAGCATGATCGTAACATCGGGCATCGGGTGACCGGATGCTTTGTCGATAACTGTTCCGCGTAGTGTTTGTGCGGGTTGGTTGTTCCCGGTTTGTTGGGCGTAACTTCTGGTTATGGATACAGACCAGATAAGCAGGAATAAAAATGTAATTATACGATGCATATTCATTATTGAATTGTTTTTTTGTTTTTGATGCGTGTCAGGATATCGTAAACACATTCGAAGATTGTGCCTTTCCATTTACTACGTGCTATTTCTTCACTGAAAACCTCTTCGAACGTATCGAATACTTTGATGCAATCCTCCGGGGCTATTCCTGAGCGGCTTGCTACTGCTGAAATGACTTCTCGCTTGTTCATAACAATCTTGTTTTATGATTATGCGGCGAAGATAATCCTGTATGGAAAGTGCTTTTGAATTTGTAGACGGAAGTGTTTTTTTCGTATATAAAATCCTTCCTGCTGTCGACGAGGTATTGTTTCATTTCAGTAACGAAAAAATACGTTTCGGCAGATTCCTGTTTCGTTTCGGCAAAATAAAGTAAGTTTATATTACATCTATATAATATGTTTGCACTGAAATGAATGATTGGAGGATTAAAATAGTAGAGAGAAATGGCAAACACATTACTGTTGGGGCTGTTAGCTTCGTTTACGTGTGCCGACTATAGGTCGGTACAGGCAGAGAGTAAACCAGTTGCGGAAGACGAAAAAGTGATTCCGGAGGTTTTGGATAAGTCTCTATTTGAAGAGGCGGGACTGGTTATTAATAGATGATCGGATGGATTAAAAAAACATTCGTTGTGAGTTTTGAATTAATTCTGTTACTTAAAATTTAAAGACGTATGAAGAAGTTGTTTTTATTTGCTTTGGCTGTGACAGCTTTATTCTCTTCCTGTGAGAAAGATCCGGACCTGAATAAACTGTCCAGTGATTATGCTGTTTATACGAATTATGATAACAGTATTCAGTTTAACAAATTCAGTTCTTATTATCTTCCTGATAGCATCCTGATTGCCGGTAGCGGTATGAAAGCTCAATACTGGAAAGACGAGAATGCCCAAAAGATCATTAATGAGGTAGTGACTGAGATGGACGACCGTGGATATACCCGGGTCGATGACAAGGATAAAGCTGATATCGGCTTGCAATTGTCGTACGCCCAGAGCACCACGCAGATCATTTCTCCGGGCTATGGTTATGGTTATTATGGTTGGTGGGGAGCCGGTTTTTGGGGACCATTCTGGAATGACTGGTATTATCCGTACCCGGTTTCTTATAGCTATGATACAGGAACCTTTGTTGCGGAAATGGTCGATTTGACAGCTAAGCCTGCTGATGAGAGCAAGAAGGTCGATCTGCCGGTAATCTGGCATGCGTATGCTTCAGGCCTGATGTATAACAACTCGCGTATCGACATGCAGTTGACTCTTCGTGCAGTCGGACAGGCTTTTGAACAATCTCCTTATCTCAATATATTGTATACCGATAAATAATAAAACCGGAAGATTATGAAAACGATAAGATACATTTTTAAAAAACAAATCATATTGTTGATGATGCTGTCCGTTTTCTGTTTGAAAGGACAGGCACAGGTAGAGGATAAGTTGCATTTTAATGTCGACTGGCAGATGAATGCTCCGATCAGTACGGATTTTGCCGATAAAATAAGTGGTTGGGGAATGAATTTTGAAGCAGGGTATTATGTAACTCCCCGTTGGTCGTTGGGAGCGTTTCTGAGTTTTCATACGAATCATAAATATGTAGACCGGCAGACATTGCAATTATCGCCGACCGAGTCGTTGACGACTGACCAGCAGTTGTCGGCTTTCCAATTACCTTTCGGTCTTTCCACTTCTTACCGTCTTGGGCAGAATGATTATCTGAAACCTTATGTCGGTGTCAGGTTGGGAGCTATGTACGCGGAAAACTCGAGTTATATGACGACAGTCCGTTATTATTCGAATCCGTGGGGTTTTTATGTATCGCCTGAATTGGGAATGAATATTTATCCGGTACCTGACAAACGTTTAGGTTTTCATGTGGCTTTGTATTACAGTTATGCCACAAACCAGACGGATTTGCTGACTTATTCGATGAACGGACAGAATAATCTGGGTTTCCGTGTCGGTATTTGCTTCTGATATGTTCGTGATATATATTTTTCTTATAAAGAGGATATCTGAAAATCGATATCAGATACCCTCTTTATTTCTTTAAAACCTTACATTTGTGTTTACAATAGATCATTAAGCTATGCAGAACAAATACAATCATTATTTTAATTTCTTCCTTTTTTCCGGATTAGCCTGTTTCTCTTATTTCTTTATGGTGCTTTATTCGGATCTCTCTCCGCAGCACCAGCATCTGCTGATTTCTTTCTGGGCTTTCCTGTTGGTTGTGTTTGTTTTTAATGCATTAGGATTCAGTATAATGCTGATCAATGAATGGCAGAAGAGAAGCTATCAGTTCCTGGTAAAGAGGAAAAATCAATTGATGATTAATTGCATTTTGATGGCGGGACTTTTGTTTTTGCTGAATTATCTGTTGTTTTCCATTGTGAAGGTTTTGTTGGAGATTCCTTCACCTTTCGCGTTAAAAGGGGCTGGTATTAGAATGATCTTTGTTGTCTGGCTGGTGGAGATGGTGATCGTCAGTCTCACGATGGTTGCGAATTTTTACAGGCAGTTGATCGTCCTTCATGAAAAGGCGAATAAATTGGAAGAGAGCGCTATAAAGGCGCAATATGTCGCCTTGCAGAATCAATTGAATCCGCATTTTTTATTTAATAATCTGAATACTCTGATTTCGGAAATAGAATATAATCCAGGGAATGCCGTGGTGTTTACCCAGCGGTTGTCGGAAGTCTACCGGTATATTTTGCAAAGCCAGCAGGAAGGACTGGTCACTTTGAGTTCGGAGTTGACTTTTTTGAAATCATTCATATTCCTGCATCAGGTAAGACTGGGGGATTGTATTTTTGTAGACAACAAGATCGATCCTTCTTTGTTGGAAAAGAAAATACCGTCTTTTACTTTACAATTGTTGACCGAGAATGTGATCAAACACAATATAATCAATTCGGATAATCCGATGACCATTCATCTGAGTACTACAGAAGACAGGAAAATGTTGGTCGTAAGTAATCAGATAAGGCTTAAACAAAATGTAGTAAAGTCGGGTACCGGACTCAGGAATCTGTCCTCCCGCTATAAATTGATGAATAATCGGGATATTATTGTGGAGAATGATTCAACATGTTTTACTGTCAAAATTCCTTTGCTGAATGAATAAGATAAGAGCAGCTATTATTGAAGACGAAATTCCGGCAGCCCGTCTGCTGAACAAGATGTTGACGGAGTTGCGTCCTGAATGGGAAATATTGTTATTGCCTGGAAATGTGGAGGGGGCTGTGAAATGGTTCAACAGCAATCCGCATCCGGATATCCTGTTTCTGGATATCCAGTTGACCGATGGCGTTTCTTTTTCTTTTATTGAACAGGCGAATCCCGAAAGTATGATCGTGTTTACGACAGCTTACGATGAATATGCGATCCGTGCCTTTAAAGTGAACAGTATAGATTATTTATTGAAACCGATCGATAAAGAACGGTTAACCGAAGCTTTGGAGAAGTTTGAGAAATTGATCTCTAAGTATTACAGGCCGTTCGGTCAACAAGGGGATATCCTGGAAATACTACAGAATATAACCAGCCCTGCGAAAAAATACAGGACACGTTTCCTTATTTCGGGCGAAGACAAGCTGTTTACTCTGCAGGTCGATGATATTGCTTATTTCTATTCTGAAAATAAGATTACTTTTGCCGTTACCCACCAAAATAAGGAGTACATTATAGATCTGTCTCTGGATAAGTTGTGCGAACAGCTCGATCCGGACCGTTTTTTCCGGACGAACCGGCAAACAGTGGTGAGCGTTCAGGCTATCCAGAAAATAGAGAGTTATTTCCTGGGAAAAGTGGTCGTGAAAGTAATACCGCCTTTTAAAGATAAGATCATTGTGAGCCGCGAGAAGATCAGTGCTTTCAAACTGTGGTTGAATTATTGACAAAGGATTGGTTTTCTGATTTTTTACAGGCTTAAATGATTGGCTTATTTGTTTTTTCCGTGAATATGACATACTTTTGAGACGATAATAGCCACAAATAACAGAGTAAGCAAATGGATAAGGTCTTAGAAGCTAAGTGTCTGGAAGCATTAGGAAAAGGAGATCATGAGGCGTTCAATATACTGTTTATGTCATATCATTCTTTGGTAAAACGATTTCTGCTCGGTTTTATAAAGGATGAAGATGAGGTATTGGATATTGCTCAGGATGTTTTCGTTAAGGTCTGGACCCATCGGAAACTAGCGGCTTCTGCCGAATCATTTAAGGCGTATTTATTTCGAATGACTCGTAATGAAATATATAATTATTATAAGCTAAATGCAATTCATGAAGATCATTTGGAAAAATACCGGAGTCAATCTGTCTTGGTGGATGATTTGCTGGAAGAACGTATTCTGGCGGAAGAGTTAGGACTTTTACTGGATATTGCAATAGACAATATGCCCCCTCAAAGAAAACTTATTTTTAAAATGAGTCGGAAGGATGGGCTCTCTAATGAAGAAATATCCCGTCGGCTGAATATTAATAAAAGAACTGTTGAAAACCATATAACTCAAGCTTTGTCGGATCTTCGAAAAGTTTTGAAAGTAATACTCCCTTTCTTTATTTGAAAAAAAATCATTTTTGACTGTGTGTATTTTTTATCCCATTTGTCTTAATAGTACAGACAAAAAAATATGGATAAAAAACATCTACATACATTACTTTCCCGCTTCTTTGGAAATGATTTTCCCGAAGATGTGCGTAATCGGTTTGCAACCTGGTTTATCAGGTCGGAGCAAACCAGCGAAAAAGAGGAAGTATTAGAAGAAATATGGGATTCCTTGCCTGTTGTTATGGACTTTGATTCTTGTGCGGAATTGAAGAAAGTAAATAAACGTATTCATTTCGGATATAATCAATTCTATCGCCGACTGGCTGTTGTGGCTGCAATTATTGTATTTCCCTTATTGGGAATTTTGGCAACTACATGGTATTATGAATATTCAGGAATGTCACAAGATGTGCATATGCTGGAATGTTTTGTCCCGAATGGGGAAAGAAAACAAGTTACTTTGCCCGACGGTTCTACAGTTTGGTTAAATGCAAATTCCGTTTTGATTTATCCCGAAAAATTTGGAAAAACACGGACACTGTTCCTGAGTGGAGAAGGTCATTTTACAGTAACAAAAGATAAAGAAAGACCTTTTATTGTAAAGACGAATTATTTGAATGTTGAAGCTTTGGGTACAGTTTTTAATGTACATTCTTATCCGGAAGAAAACGAGACCACAACTATTTTGGAGTCTGGTAAAGTTCGGGTAGATGATAAAATAGGTTCATCCGGTTCTGTTATATTGAATCCTAACGAACAATTGATCTATAATCATGAGGATGCTTCTTTCTTTAAATATTCTGTGGATGCTTCCCGGTTAAGTTCCTGGACAAAAGGTTATTTGATTTTCCAGCAAGAAACATTGGGGGGTATTTTTCGTGCACTGGAAAGGCAATATAACGTAAAGATCAATTATAACGATACTAAGTTTGCAAATATGACATTTACTGTCCGTTTCCATGCACGGGAATCCCTGGAAGATGCACTGAATGTTTTAAAAAGAATTGGAGTTAACTTTAAATATAAAATTGTAAACAATGACGTATATATTCAGTAATAACTAAAAAAAAATAACAATATCATGAAAAAAAGGTATCCGGGAAGCTGACGGCCAATCACTTCTTCCCGGACTGAAATCGAAAATCATCCTGATTTTTGGGGTATTATATATGCCCTTAAATCAAAAAGATAGTATTCAATTTAATTCTTAAATATACAAAGTTATGAAAATATATAACAAATCACGAAAATGTATGGTAAATACTTTTACTAAACCTATTTGCTTAGCATTTTTATTGTGTTGTTCTTTTTATTTAAAAGCTCAAAATCAATCAATTATACTTTCAAATCAAATGACACTGAAAGAAGCTTTTATTGAAATAGAAAAGCAAACAGATCTTTCAGTAGATTATAATGACCAATTAATCAATACGAATAAACGTATTAAAAAGGCTTATACCAATATGCAATTAAGTGATGTTTTAAATGCGATATTGAAAGATGCCGGTTGTTCGTATTCAATTCAGGGAAGCCACATTTTAATTACGCCTGAAAGTAACCAGCAGGCAAAAACGCAGACAGTTTCCGGTACGGTTACGGATGAGTCCGGTTTTCCGATCATTGGAGCCAATGTTATAGAAGCAGGTACAACGAATGGTATCATGACCGATATAGATGGAAAATTTTCTTTATCTGTGTCGGCCGGTTCAAAAATTCAGGTTTCATATATCGGCTATTTATCGCAGGAGATCAAAGTCGGAAATAAGAAAAGTTTTGAGGTCGTACTGAAAGAAGATACTCAGGCTTTGGAGGAAGTTGTAGTAGTAGGTTACGGTACACAAAAGAAAGGTGTTGTAACCGGTTCTATCGCAACGGCAAAGGGCGATGATATCATCAAGAGTCCGACTCAGAACCTGGGACAGGCATTAGCTGGTCGTCTCCCGGGACTTATTGTAACTAACGGTAGTGGTGAGCCGGGTGCTGACGGAGTAACGATCAATATTCGCGGTAAGAGTACAACCGGTAATAATGATCCGTTGATCCTGATCGATGGTATTGCCGGTCGTGGTTCTTTGGATAGACTTAATCCGAATGATATTGAGAGTATTACGGTTTTGAAAGATGCTTCTGCTGCTATCTATGGTTCCCGTTCTGCCAATGGTGTTATTTTGGTAACGACTAAGAGAGGTAAAACAGGAAAACCGTCGATCAGCTATTCTTTTAATGTCGGTTTACAGCAGCCTACACGTGTGCCGGATTTGGCAGATGCTGCAACTTTTGCTGAAGTAACGAATGAGTTGGAATCCTATGACGGACGTGTTCCCCGCTATACAGCTGATGAAATAGAACTATTCAGAAACGGGCTGGATCCGATACACTATCCGAATACAAATTGGGCAGATGAGGTGCTTAAAAAGGGTGCTTTGCAACAGAGACATAATGTATCTGTTTCCGGTGGTACGGATGCTGTTAGTTATTATGTAGGTGGCGGTTACTCCAGTCAGGACGGTATCTTTAAAAATGGTTCGACCAAGTATGAACAATATGATGTTCGTTCAAATATCGATGCCAAAATCACTAAAGACCTGAAAATATCAGTGGATATCTCGTCCCGTTTGGAAGATGCTAATTTCCCGAGCATGAGTGCCGGTGATATATTCTGGCGTATTACCAGATCTTATCCTACTGTTTTGGCTCAATATCCGAATGGATTGCCAACAAATGGTTTGGATAGTAACCCTATCGTGATGGCTACAGATAAGACGGGTTATGAGTATGACAAGAAGGCTGTATTCAATGGTACTATTACTGCAGATTGGAATTTATCCTGGTTGCTGGATGGTTTGGCTGCAGATGCTTATATGGCCTATGACCGTGTAGGAATAGATCATAAAAAATGGCAGACCCCCTGGTCTTTTTATACTTGGGATGAGGCTACGGATACTTATACGGAACATATGAATACCCTTGTTCAGCAAACTTCATTAAAGCAAGAGCATTCGGCTGATTGGTCACTGACGTTGAATGCTAAATTGAAATATAAGAAAACATTTGGCAGTCATGGAGTAGATGCTATCCTGGGTTTTGAACAGAATAGCTATAGAAAGGATAAGTTCTGGGCATCTCGTGGCAGCTTTATGTCTACGGCTATCGACCAGCTGTTTGCAGGTACTTCAAACAAAGATTATTATGATAACTCCGGTGATGCTTCGGAAAGTGCACGTCGTAGTTATTTCGGGCGTGTCGCTTACGACTTTGCCGGTAAGTATATGGCTCAGTTTAATTTCCGTTATGATGGTTCATATATATTCCAGTCAGGACAGCGTTGGGGCTTCTTCCCTGGTGTATCTGCCGGTTGGAGAATATCTGAAGAAAGTTTTATCAAGGACAATCTCGATTGGGTCAATAATCTGAAAATCCGCGGATCATTCGGTAAACAGGGTAACGACAATATCGATCCTTTCCAGTATTTGCTGAAATACAATCTGGGACGTAATTACGTGTTTGGCGGAACTGATATGGTCGGTCTGTATCAAAAAGGTTTCCCTAATAATAATGTAACATGGGAAGTGGCTGATACCTGGAACATCGGTACAGAGGGGACACTCTGGAATGGTCTTTTAGGTTTTGAAATTGAATATTTTAAAACAAAACGTTCTAATATCCTGGCAAAACGTAATGCCTCTATTCCTAAATATACAGGTTTGATCGATTTGCCGAATGAGAATATCGGAAGAGTACAGAATCAGGGACTGGAAATCCAGTTAAGCCATTTCAATAAGATCGGTGAAGTTAATTTCCGTGCAAGTGGAAACTTTATGTTCGCCAGAAATAAAGTGCTGTTCATGGATGAAACTCCATGGGGTGAAGGACATGAATATATGAATGAAACAGGTGGTCCGATGGGAGCAGGTTTGCAGTATCGTGCTATAGGTATTTTTAGAGACCAGGCAGCATTGGATGCTTATCCTCATTTGGATGCAGCCCGTCCGGGTGACTTGATTTTCGAAGATGTTGATGGCGACGGTAAAATTACCTCACTGGATCGTGTTCGTCAGAACCTGAGTGGTTTTCCGGAAATTATCTTTGGTTTGAACTTGTCTGCCGATTGGAAAAACTTTGATATTAGCGTCTTATTCCAGGGGCAGGCCCGTGCTGTAAAAGATGTAATCAGCCGTATGGATGCAACTTCGAATTTCTATAAATGGAGAGCTGAAGATCGCTGGACAGAAGATAATATCGATGGAACTATGCCTCGTGCCGGTGGGTCTATCAACTATGGTGTCGAAAATCCGTGTAGTTTCTGGACACAAAATGCTTCTTTCGTACGTTTGAAAAACCTGGAAGTAGGATACACTTTACCTAATCTGTGGTTTAATAAACTGCGTATATCCAATTGTAGAGTTTATTTGAGCGGGCAAAACCTGTTTACTTTGGATCATATAAAATATGTAGATCCGGAAGGTAGCGGAGAAGGTAGCTATTATCCTCAAATGAGAATCTTTAATATAGGATGTAACTTAACTTTTTAAAAAGGAAAAGAGATGAAAAAGATAATATATTTGGCAGTTTCCGCACTGTTAAGCTTTAGTTCTTGTAGCGATTTTTTGGATAAAAAACCGTTGGATTCTGTTACAGAGGATGCCGTTTTTAATGATGATGCTTTACTTACTGCTTATGTGACAGCCTGCTATAGCGCTTATCCGAACGGTTTCGATGAAGCAATGTCATCATCGGCAACAGATGAGTCATATACTCGTCATGGCGACGGTAGTTCTAATATTGTTGCCAGGGGAGAAATGAACCCGGATAATGTTGAGAATTTTGACTCCGGTCGATTTTCCAACTTTAATTACTGGAATACTGCGTATGAGTATTTGCGTAATATCAATACGTTCTTTGCAAAATATGAAGAGGCTCAGGTTACGGAAGAACTAAAGAGCCGCCTGTATGGTGAGATGAAATTTATTCGTGCTTTTGTATATTCTAATCTGATATGGCGTTTTGGAGGTGTTCCGATTATAACAAAAGCCTATACATTGGAAGATACTGATTATTCTATCACACGAAATACTTATGAGGAGTGTCTTGATTTCATCTTACAGGATCTGGATGAGGCTATTGAACATTTACCAGCCAAGATGGAGGGTGAAAATAAAGGTCGTGCATCTGCAGATGCTTGCAAGGCTTTGAAATCGAGAGTGCTGTTGTATGCAGCAAGTCCTCTGGTAAATACTTCTAATGATTTGAAGAAATGGGAACTGGCACGTGATGCGGCTAAAGCTGTCATCGATCTGCCGGGTTATAGCCTTGCTTCCGATTATAGAACTCTTTTTCTGGAAGACAACGACGAAGTTATTTTCAGACGTTATTATACGAAAGCAAATGCAAACAGGGTGAATTTGTTTAACTCACCTAACGGTTATGGAGGCTGGGGCGGTAACTGTCCTATTCAGAATTTGGTAAATGATTATGAAATGAAAGCTACGGGTAAAAGACCGGCGGAAGCTGGTTCAGGCTATGATCCGGCAAATCCGTATGAAGGTCGTGATCCTCGCTTTTATGCCACAGTACTTCATAATGGAGCGATGTTCAGAGGGCGTGCGGTTGAAACATTTATTCCGAAAGGACAAGATAGTGAACAAGGAGCCATTGGTAGTTGGAACTGCTCTAAGACCGGTTACTATTTGCATAAATTTCATGATGAAAATCAGGTTGTTAATGAATCTGAAGCAACGACTGTACCATGGACTTTCTTCAGACTGGCAGAATTTTATCTGAATTATGCAGAAGCTCAGTATTATTTAGGTAATGAAGAAGAATGCCGTAAAGCTATCAATGTAGTACGTTCCCGTGAAGGCGTAGAAATGCCTCCGGTAACAGCCACCGGCACCGAATTGCTTGAAAAGCTTCGTAACGAACGTAGAATAGAATTAAGTTTTGAGAACCAACGCTATTTCGATTTGAGAAGATGGAAAATCGCGGATGAGTATGAAAACAAAAATTCTATCGGTATGAAAATAGAAAAGGATGAAAATGGTAATTTCAAATATACTGAAATCACTGTTTTGGAACGTAACTTCCTTCCACAGCACTATTGGTTACCGATTCCCCGTTCAGAAATCATAAAGAGTAATTATACATTGGAGCAAAATCCATACTATAATTAATTTGAAAGAAGAAAAAGCGCATAAATGACACATATTTGTCAAATATCAAATAAGTAAAAAGCATTTTTATTTATTAATTTGCGTCGTTGTGTGCTTTTTCTTCTTTTTTGATAAAGATGAGGATATAAAGAATAAAAAATAATATCATGAATTTAAAAGTAACTGTACTATTACTGTTGAGTATTTTGATGTTTTCGGTAGATAGCATTACAGCAAAAGAAACGGCAAGTAATAAAAAAGAGAAATCTCCGCGAATAATTAACATCGTCAATTTTATTCGCCAGACAGACTATCGCCTGGAAAATTCGGATGCACTGATGTTTGAAACGGTAGAAAAGCAGATAGACCTTGTCAATCGGTATGACTTTCCCGCTACTTTCTTGTTTCAGTACGATGCCCTGATCAATCCGGAATACCAGAAATTGATGAAAACCAAGCTTAGCTCTAAATGTGAACTCGGTGCGTGGTGGGAAATCACCCAGCCTCATGTGGAAGCGGCCGGATTGAAATGGCGTGGAGAACATTCATGGGTATCGACAGCCAATATCGCCTTTACTCCGGGATATACTCTGGCAGAAAGAGAAAAGCTGGTTGATGTCTATATGGCAAAGTTCAAGGAAATTTATGGTAAGTATCCTAAATCCGTAGGTTCCTGGTATGTTGATTCACATACATTGGAATATATGTATAAAAAATATGGCATCGTCGCTTCCTGCAACTGTAAAGACCAGGTAGGAACTGACGGATATACTTTATGGGGCGGTTATTGGAACCAGGCTTATTATCCCAGTAAGCTGAACGCTTATATGCCTGCCCAGACAGATGATTTCCAAATCCCGGTACCGGTATTCCGTATGTTAGGCAGCGATCCGATGTACCAGTACGATGCAGGGATCGGAACGAATCATCAGGGAGTCATCACTCTTGAACCTGTTTATAAAGACGGAGGCGGTGATAAAAAATGGGTTGAATATTTCATGGAGTCTATAGTCGATGAACCCTGTCTGGCATTTAATTATGCGCAGGCCGGACAAGAAAATTCATTTACATGGTCAGGTATGGGTAAAGGGTTGGAACTTCAATTTCCGATATTCGACTCATTAAGTAAAGCCGGAAAGATCAAAGTAGAAACACTTGAAGAATCCGGTCGTTGGTTTAAGGAACAATTCCCTAAAACTCCGGCTACTGCTATTACTACGCTGGTCGATGTCCGCAAGGAAGGAAATAAGTCTGTATGGTATAACAGCCGCTTTTATCGTTCTAACCTGTATTGGGAAAAAGATGGTTTTTGCTTCAGGGATATTCACTTATTCGATGAAAAAATGAAATCGGAATATCTGGATACTCCGGGTACAGGCGGACAATTTTTCTATTATACATTGCCGGTAATCGACCGGTTCTACTGGAGTACACCCGAAGATAAAACGGGCCTCAGAGTAGTGGGACTGGATAAGAATGGAAATAAAACGGATGTAGTTTTGACAGACCCGGTTGTTAGTGAACCCTCGAATAGTGTATTGAAAGTAGAATCCAAAGATAAAAGCGGAAATACTTTTATCTTTACATTCTATGAAGATAAGATCGATGTTTCATGTAAAGCTACCGGAAAAAAATTGGATTGGGCACTGGAACTGAAAGTTCCTCAGGAAAGGATCGGTCAGTTGCCATTCAAGAATTTCGGTAAATCTTCTATCCAATCGGAATTCAGAGGATTCAATTATACTATAACGTGTAAAAAAGGTAATATCGTTAAAGGCAATAATACTGACTATGTCCTGCGTTTTGTCCCGTCAGGCAATGGATTGGTTATTAATTGTGCGAACTGATTTTTTATAAGAGCCTGGCCCCTGGTTTACAGATAGGGACCAGGCTTTTCTCTTTGGATAGATACACACTATCTTATATAACTGATTCTAAATTTATTATTATGAGAACATTTGTTTTTATTCTTTGGACATTTCTTGTCTTCAGCAATTCTGTTGCTGCTCAATTTACGGAAAAAGAGTTTGATGTAGATCTATGGACCAACGGACTTCCGAATACGAATGGTATAGATCGGACACCTTTTGATGACAACATCCAGAATTACAAACCTTCGTTACGTGTTTTTTTACCCTCGAAGGAGAATGCGACCGGACGTGCCGTTATTGCTTGTCCCGGTGGTGCTTATGCCGGTTTGGCTTATGGACATGAAGGATATGAGTGGGCACCTTTCTTTAATAAATTAGGTATTACTCTGGTTGTTCTGAAGTATCGTATGCCGCGTGGAAACCGGGAAGTCCCGTTTTCTGATGCAGAAGAGGCGCTTCGGCTGGTAAAAGAGAAGGCGAAAGAGTGGAATATTAATCCGGCTGATATAGGGATCATGGGCTCTTCGGCCGGTGGACATCTGGCTTCCACTATGGCAACACATGCAAAATCAAGTGTGCGGCCGGCTTTTCAAGTGCTGTTTTATCCTGTGATCACAATGGATAAATCATTTACGCATCTCGGCACTCATGATAATTTATTGGGAAAGGATGCTTCCCGGGAACTGGAAGATCTGTATTCCAATGAAAAGCAGGTAACTAAAGAAACTCCGAGAGCTTACATCGCTTTTTCGGACGATGATGATGCGGTTCCTACTAAAAACGGTGCACTTTATTATCTGGCATTGAAGGAAAATAATGTGCCGGCTTCCTTCTTTATCTACCCTTCCGGAGGACACGGATGGGGCAGCAGGAAAGATTTCAAATACAATAAGGAAATGTTGCAAGATCTGGAAGCCTGGCTTTTGAGTTTTTAAAAAAACAGCGTATCATTACAGATACTATCAAATATATTACATCAAAAATCATTTTTATAACCAATATTTTGCTTAGAATATAGAGCTTTGGAACGGCTAATGTTCTGACTAAGATAATTCATATAAATGATTTTACTATAAAATAACAAGCGGATGAAAAAGCTTATATTATTTATTACTGTTACTACTTTCTTCAGTTATTCCGGCGCTAACGGGCAGTCCGTTCGTTTGACCGGCTTACAAAGTGATCACCTTGAAACCCCGATAGGTATCGATAATCCGGCTCCCCGTCTTTCATGGAGGATGGATGACAGCAGGCAAGGAGCGAAACAGACTTCATATCGTGTGTTGGTGGATAAAGACTCGATGAAAGTTGTCAATGGGAAAGCTGATATATGGGATACCGGAAAAATAAACTCCGGAGATATGTTGATCACTTATGCTGGTAAACAACTCGAACCTTTTGCTAAATATTACTGGAAGGTGATAGGTGGCGATCTGGAAAATAAAGAAGTATCTTCGCCGGTCAGTTCTTTTGAAACAGGTATGATGAATATAAAGAATTGGCAAGGGGCCTGGATCGGCGACGGAAAAGATATAAATTATGAGGCAGCCCCTTATTTTCGTAAGAAATTTGCAACCAACAAAACGATCAAATCGGCCCGTGCCTATATTGCTGTTGCCGGTCTGTATGAATTGTATATCAATGGTGAGAAAATAGGCAATCATCGCTTGGATCCGATGTACACCCGTTTTGACAGACGCAACCTGTATGTCGCTTATGACGTGACAGAACAACTTCGGAACGGACAGAATGCGATCGGTGTCCTTTTAGGAAATGGCTGGTATAACCACCAGTCGAAAGCCGTCTGGGATTTCGACCGGGCTCCCTGGCGTAACCGTCCGACTTTCTGTATGGACCTTCGCATCACTTACAGCGACGGAACTGTAGAAACCATCCCGACCGACCTTAGTTGGAAAACATCTTCAGGTGCATTGACCTTCAATAGTATTTATACCGGAGAACATTATGATGCCCGCCTAGAACAAAAGGGCTGGAATACTCCGGACTTCGATGATTCCAAATGGCATGGAGTCGGTTTCAGAGGTGTTCCTTCTCAGAATGTGACGGCACAACAGATCCGTCCGATCCATAATGTACTGACTCTTCCGGCGAAATCTCTTAATAAGATAGATGATAAAACCTATGTATTCGATTTCGGTCAGAATATGTCGGGTGTGACCAATATAAAGCTGTCCGGACAGGAAGGTACGGAAGTTCGGATTAAGCATGGGGAACGGCTTTTTGATAATGGCCGTATCGATATGTCCAATATCGATGTTTATTACAGGGGAGATAAGGAAAAAGATCCTTTCCAGACGGATATTCTGATCCTGAGCGGTGGCGAAGATGAGTTTATGGCTAAGTTCAATTATAAAGGATTCCGTTATGTGGAAGTAACCAGCGATAAGCCGATAGAATTGGATCAGAATAGTCTGACTGCCTATTTTATGCACAGCGATGTTCCGCCTGTTGGTACAATCAAAACATCGAGCGAACTTGTCAATAAATTATGGTGGGCAACCAATAATGCTTATCTCTCGAATTTGATGGGTTACCCGACCGACTGTCCGCAACGTGAAAAGAACGGTTGGACAGGAGACGGTCACTTTGCTATAGAAACCGCCTTGTATAATTTTGACGGTATTACAGTATATGAGAAATGGCTGGCAGACCATCGGGATGAACAGCAGCCTAACGGCGTACTTCCTGATATTATCCCTACAGGTGGCTGGGGATATGGTACGGACAACGGATTGGACTGGACGAGTACGATAGCTATTATCCCCTGGAACCTGTATATGTTTTATGGTGACAGCAAACCTTTATCCGATTGTTACGAGAATATCAAACGTTATGTCGATTATGTGGATCGCACAAGTCCTAACCATCTGACAACGTGGGGACGTGGAGACTGGGTTCCGGTTAAATCGCGTTCAAATAAAGAATTTACATCGTCTGTTTATTTCTATGTCGATACCAGGATTCTGGCAAATGCAGCCAGGTTGTTTAATAAACAAGCAGATTATGAACATTACACAGCTCTGGCTGAAAAGATCAAAAAGGCAGTAAATGACAAATATCTGAACAAGGAAACTGGAATATATGCAGAGGGTTCCCAGACAGAACTGAGTGTTCCCTTGCAATGGAAGATCGTTCCTGAAGAGATGATTGCCAAGGTGGCACAAAACCTGGCAAAGAAAGTGGAAGAAGCTGGATTCCATCTGGATGTCGGTGTCCTGGGTGCGAAAGCGATCCTGAACGCCCTGAGCGAAAACGGATATCCCGAAGTGGCCTATAAAGTAGCTGCGCAAGATACTTATCCGTCATGGGGGTGGTGGATTGTCAACGGTGCAACGACTTTGCTGGAAAACTGGGATTTGAAGGCTGAACGCGATATTTCGGATAATCATATGATGTTCGGAGAGATCGGTGGCTGGTTCTATAAAGGGCTGGGAGGTATTTTCCCCGATCCGGAACAACCCGGTTTCAAACATATCTTGTTACGTCCCAACTTTGTAAAAGAACTGAAGCATTTTGAAGCGCAACATAACTCTCCTTACGGGCAGATCATCTCCAAATGGGAGTGGAACAGGAAAAAGATCACGTATGAAGTGGTTGTTCCGGCAAATAGTACGGCGACCCTTTATTTACCTGATTATGTAAAAGGCGATAAAGTGATCAAGCTGGAAGCCGGTAAGCATAGTCTTGTCTTGAATGTGTCAAAATAGTCAATAATAATACAATTTAAAATCGGATGATAATGAGACGTTCTGTTTATATGTCAGTGGTAATAGCCGGGATTGTCAGCCTGAACGCCTGTACATCGACGTTGCAGGAAGAGACAAATTTACCGGGTGTCCCGTCTTTAAAAGAATTGTACAAACCTTTCGGAGAAAATGATGTGAAGAACTTTCAGTCACCTCCGAAAATTTATCATCCGGAAACTTGGTTCCACCTGATTGGCGGGAATGTTTCCAAACCGGGTATCACAGCCGATTTGGAAGCACTCTCAGCTGCCGGGTTATCCGGTATCCAGTTGTTTCACGGACAGTTTGGCGGCCCCTGGCCGGGAGTAGAACCACAAATTGCCTGCCTGAGCCCTTCGTGGGAAGAAACGATAAAACATGCTGCAGAAGAATGCCGCCGGTTGGGTTTGCGTTTTACGATGCAGAACTGTCCGGGCTGGTCGATGGCAGGCGGTCCGTGGATCAAACCGGAAAATTCGATGCGTCATCTGGTATGGAGCCGGACGGATATAGACGGAGGTAAACAGGTCGCAATGGATTTGGCGGTTCCTCAACCGAGTAGTGAAGACTGGCGGGATTATAAAGATATCACAGTCCTGGCTTTTCCTACTCCGCTGGATGATACCAACCAGCCGCTTCGACCGCAATCTATCCGAAGTAATATCGATTATCCCTGGAGTGATTTTTTGATTGAAAATAAAGATCAGGGACATTGGATCAACCAGGAGGAAGGGCAACCGCATTGGGTGGAAGTCTCTTTTTCCCAACCGACGCCTCTTCGTACAATCGAATTGTCCGAAGTTCGTAACTATAATTATAACTGGTGCTACGAACCGGGAGTGAATATCAAGGTTCAGGCTATATTGCCGGATGGAACGGAGAAAGATATTCTGCAGACAGATGCCCCGCAAAGCAGCTGGCAGGATAATAAGTATTTTACATTAGCCTTGTCCGAAGTACCTGGTGTAAAGACGTACCGTATCTCTTTTACCCATAAGCGTCCTTTGCTTCTTTCACATATGAGCCTTTATTCTGCCGCCCGGAAAAATAACTGGGAAGCTGAGGCGGGATGGACATTGCGTGATTTTGTCCGTGCCGGAGAGGAACCGCAACAGTCACCCGAAGCTTTCGTCTCTTTGGATCAGGTAAAGGACATCACCTCTTCGATGGATGCGAACGGACATTTGAATTGGGAAGTTCCCGAAGGAAAATGGACGGTCTTGCGGGTTGGCCATGTTTGTACCGGAAAACAGAACGGACCGGCTCCAAAAGAAGGAACCGGATGGGAATGTAATAAATTGTCGGAAACCGGACCTGATATTCATTATGCAAGTTATATCGGTCGACTGGCTAACGGACCGTTGGAGGGTGGTTTGTTAAATGGTATGTTGTTGGATAGCTGGGAGTGTGAGACACAAACCTGGACGGAGGAGATGGAGAATGAATTTAGTTTGAAATCGGGTTATCCTCTTCGTCAATGGTTGCCTGCCGTATTCGGTTACGTGGTGAATGACCATGAAACAACAGCCCGTTTCTTATTGGATTGGCGTAATACGATCGGTTCTCTTTTTGCAGATAAGTTCTACGGGCGTATGGTCCAGCTGGCACATCAGAATGGTCTGGCGGTTTCGTATGAAACGGCTGCCGGGGATATAGTCCCGGCCGACTTACTGGAATATTTCAAATATGCGGATATACCGATGTGTGAATTCTGGCAACCGCTTTCCGAAAGTTTTGTCGGTTCAAACAACTTCAAACCGATTAAGCCGACGGCTTCTGCTGCCCGGATGTATGGTAAACCCCGTGTGGCTGCCGAAGCATTTACCTCTTTTGAACTGACCTGGGATGAACATCTGTCGATGCTGAAGGAGGTAATGAATGTCAATAGTGTCGAAGGAGTGACTCATCTTGTATTCCATACTTATACACATAATCCGCGTATAGACTTTTTACCGCCGGGCACCTCGTTCGGTTCAGGGATCGGAACACCTTTCCTGCGTCTGCAAACATGGTGGAAATATATGCCGGAGTTTGTTAATTATCTTTCCCGGTGTACTTATCTGCTGGAACGTGGACGTCCTGTTTCCGATGTGTTATGGTATCTGGGGGATGAAATCAGCCATAAACCGGATCAGAATTATCCTTTCCCGGAAGGTTTCAAATATGATTATTGCAATCCGGATGTTCTGTTGAACCGTTTATCTGTGAAGAATGGTAAGATTGTTACTCCGGAAGGTATCGAATACAGCGTATTATGGTTGAACGATAACAAGCGGATGCTGCCGGAAACCTTGGAGAAACTTCTGGCTTTGGTACGTGAAGGTGCTGTTGTTATCGGAGATGCTCCGGAAGGACTTGCCACGTTATCCGGACAGAAGTCGGCTCAAAAGCGTTTCGATGCTGCGGTTCATGCACTTTGGGGAGAAGCGTCGAAAGGTTGTAACCGGATAGGAAAAGGAATGGTCGTAAGCGGCATGTCTCTCGATGAAGCATTACGTGAGCTGAAGATGTCTCCGGATGTAACGGCTACAGGGGATGCGTTATGGTCGCACAGGCAAACAAAGGGAGCTGACTGGTATTTTGTTACTGCACCTAAAGGTCAGGGCTTTAAGGGCGATTTGAGTTTCAGAAATTCAGGTTACGCGGAAATATGGGACCCTGTTACGGGAGAAATGGAACCGGCGGTTAACCGTAAGGATGGAGACCGGACCGTTGTTTCTTTAGATATGCCCCGGGCAGGAAGCTGTTTTGTTGTATTCCGGCATGATCGCAAGGGTGAGTCAAAACCTGTTTTATTGGAAGAAGCCGGAACAATACCGGTAGGGAATGAATGGACATTGGCTTTCCCGGATGGATGGGGCGCTCCTGCTTCATTAAAGACGGATGAACTGAAAGCCTGGAAAGACCTGGATATTTCACCGGAAGGGAAAGCTTTTTCCGGTACAGTTACCTATACTACCTCTTTCGATATAGAGAATGCGAAGGAGTATGCCGGTTATTCGCTGGATCTTGGTGCTGTAGAAATGATGGCCAGTGTTTCTCTGAACGGAAAACCGCTGCGTGTATTATGGACTCCTCCTTATCGCCTGGATATTACGGATGCCGTTCAGACAGGCAAGAATATATTGACGGTAGAGGTTACGGGTACCTGGTTTAACCGATTGGTGTACGATGCCGGCCAACCGGAAGAAAATCGTAAGACCTGGACGATTTCCGGACCATCCAAAGACGCTCCGTTGAGGGATAGTGGCTTGTTGGGGCCAGTCGTTCTGAAGACGTTCAAAAATTGAGATGGATATTTAATACCTTCTTGCCTATGTGTCAACTTATTACAGTTTCCTTGTAATTCCCATCTCTGGAAACTGGAGTTCCCCCGGTAAGAAACTGTAATTTCCCAGGCAGGAAACGCCAGTTCCCTCCTGGGGAAACTATAGTTTCCTACCGAGGAAACCGAAAGGAAACTACATAAAAAAAGAGAGATCTCAACGAAATCTCTCTTTTTTTGCTCTTCCTCTTGGACTTGAACCAAGGACCCTCTGATTAACAGTCAGATGCTCTAACCAACTGAGCTAAGGAAGAAAATATGTCTTTCAGTCTTTCCCGATGTCTTTTGCTCTTCCTCTTGGACTTGAACCAAGGACCCTCTGATTAACAGTCAGATGCTCTAACCAACTGAGCTAAGGAAGAATATGTCTTTCAGTCTTTCCCGATGTCTTTTTGCTCTTCCTCTTGGACTTGAACCAAGGACCCTCTGATTAACAGTCAGATGCTCTAACCAACTGAGCTAAGGAAGAATTTTCAACCTTCAGGGGACATCTTGCATCCCTTTCTGAAATTGCACTGCAAAAGTAGAGGTTCTTTTTGAAATATGCAATATCTTTGCAGAAAAAATTTGAAAAAATGAATACGATAGGCTTAGGAAACGCTTTAGTGGATGTTTTACTACAGTTAGATAGTGACGATGTGCTCACAGAAATAGGTATAAAGAAGGGTGCAATGGATATGATCGGTCAGGAACAGATGATCGCTATCCGTAAAACACAGGAACGTCTGGAGAGAAGCCAGGCTCCGGGAGGCTCCGTTTGTAATACGATGCGTGCAATGGCTTGCCTGGGGGCAAATACAGGCTTTATCGGAAAGATCGGAACGGATACTGTCGGCGAATACTATGAGAAAGCATTGAAAGACGCGAATGTAGCTCCTTACTTTATAAAAACCGACGGAATTTCAGGTAGTTGTACGGTGCTTATTTCTAAAGACGGCGAACGCTCGATGGGAACATTTCTGGGCCCGGCTCCGACAATTACTCCGGATGAGATCGGGGAAGAGATCCTTAGCCGATATAATTGCATCTATATAGAAGGGTATTTGCTGGTAAATGAGGATTTGGTCCGTACGACCATGCAAAAAGCCAAAGCGTTGGGGCTGAAAGTAGCTCTCGATTTATCTAATTTTAATATCGTCAATGCCTTTAGAGGATTGTTGGATGATATTATTCCTAAATATGTAGATATTCTTTTCTCCAACGAAAGTGAAGCGGAAGCATTTACCGGATTAAAAGCACAGGAGGCTGTAAAGGCCCTTTCCGGAATGGTAGAGGTCTCTCTGGTCACTTTGGGGAAAGAGGGGGCTTTGATTGGTAGCAACGGACAGATCATCGCAGTTCCGGCAGAAGGAGGTAAACCTGTCGATACGACAGGGGCAGGCGATCATTTCGCTGCCGGATTCCTGTACGGACAATCTGTCGGTGCTTCTTTAGAACAATCGGCCCGTATCGGCTCACTGCTGGCTGGCTATATTATAGATGTAATCGGAGCGCAGATACCGGATGATAAATGGGAACAAATAAAGTTAAAAGTAGATGCGATATTATCCTGAAATAGGTTTTATGTATACATTTACATCGTTAATTAACTAAATATTCTATGTTTAAGAAGATACGACGAGAAAGATTGATAGGTTTGTTTTGTTTACTGCTCCTGGCTGGGAGTATTATACCCGCACAAGCTCAGAAAGATAATCGTTTTGAAGTGAGTAAGAACCTGGACATTTTCAATGCCCTGGTGAAAGAGGTTGAAATGTTTTATGTAGACTCGGTCGATGTAGAGAAAACAGTTCGCAGAGGGATCAATGCCATGTTGGGCGGTCTGGACCCTTATACCGTTTATTATCCTGAACAGGATATGGATGAACTGAAAATAATGACTACGGGTGAGTATGGCGGTATCGGTTCTTATATCCGGGAACGGAAAGACGGCGGTGTATATGTGACCGAACCTTTTGAAGGAATGCCTGCTGCTTTGGCGGGGCTGAAAGCGGGAGACCGTATTTTGGCTATCGATACGGTAGATACGAGCAATAAAACATCCAGCGAGGTAAGCGAGTTGCTGAAAGGCGTACCCAATACCAAAATGATTCTGAAAATACAGCGTCCGAACGAAAAGAAACCGCGTGAAGTGGAGTTGATACGTAAGCAGATCCTGGTCGACCAGGTTACTTATTACGGTGTACGTGGCGATGGTGTCGGCTATATCTATCTGAAGGGATTTACCGATAAGAGTGCCCAGGAGGTGAAAGCTGCTTTGGAAGACTTGAAAAAGAATCATCAGATAAAATCATTGATCCT
Source organism: Parabacteroides sp. AF14-59 (assembly GCF_003479515.1). Taxonomy (NCBI): domain Bacteria; kingdom Pseudomonadati; phylum Bacteroidota; class Bacteroidia; order Bacteroidales; family Tannerellaceae; genus Parabacteroides; species Parabacteroides sp. AF14-59. The sequence goes on from NZ_QUHH01000017.1 coordinate 63,793, forward strand.
CGATTTACGGAACAATGGCGGTGGTTTGCTGGAAAGTGCCACACAGATTGTCGGTATGTTCGTTCCCAAAGGAAAAGAGGTGGTATCTACTAAAGGCAAGATCAGCCAGTGGGACCGTACCTATCGTACCTCTAACGAACCGATCGATACGGTTATGCCGATGGCGGTCCTGATCAACGGTAATTCGGCTTCAGCAGCAGAGATTGTTTCCGGCGCCTTGCAGGATATGGACCGTGCCGTATTGGTGGGACAGCGTTCTTATGGGAAAGGATTGGTACAATCTACCCGCGAACTGCCTTATGAAGGACGTTTGAAAGTCACTATGAGTAAATATTATATCCCCAGCGGACGTTGTATCCAGCAGATGGACTATACGCATAGAAAGGCGGATGGCAGTGTGGATGCCATACCGGATAGTCTGACCTCTGTGTTCTATACTTCCAAAGGCCGTCCGGTTCGTGACGGTGGTGGCGTACGTCCGGAATTTGAGATAGAAGAGGAAGAAATGCCGACCATGATGTATTATCTGGCAACCGATTTTGTCCTGATGGATTTTGTTACGGACTGGGCACAGAAACATAAAACGATCCCTCCTGTCGAAGAGTTTACCGTTTCCGACGAAGATTTCGAAGCTTTCAAGAACTATGCGAAAGAAAAGAACTTTACATACGACCGTCAGAGCGAAAAGGTTCTCAAGAATCTGAAAGAGGTCGCTAAGTTTGAAGGCTATATGGATAGCGATTCGACTATCTTCAATGCTTTGGAGGCACGTCTGACTCCTGATCTGGACCGTGACTTCAACCATTATAAAGATCAGATCAAGAAGCTTATGGCATCGGAGATCGTGAAACGTTATTATTATCAGAAAGGGGAGTTGCTGGAAAGCCTGAAAGAGGATGAAGTGCTGGATAAAGCCATTGAAGTTTTAGGTGATCAGGAGCTTTATAACAAGACATTGAGTACACCGGAAGAGGATGATACTAAACCCACTGAAGACAAAGTGAAAGCTTCTGTCGGAGGGAATATGGCCTATGTCTTTGATCAGACTATAGGATAATTATCTATTTATAATTAAGTATATCAAGAAATGAACAGGTTGAAATTGATACCTGTTCATTTCTTGGTATATTTTTATTTCAATATTTCTCGTTTTTAACTTAAAGACAGTTCGATAGTTACATTATCAAAGTAACATCAGTTGCAATATACGAGGATTTTTTTCAAATATGTTTATCTTTGTCCATGTTTTGCCTTGAAAATAAAGGTAACTATGCGTGTTTGATCTCATAAGATCGAATTGTAATATGTTAACCGCTAGTATAATATCTACATAATAAAAATACACCATGGATGAGAAAGCATACATAAAACAATTCAATTATATTTTCGCGAATCATCGTGAACGGTATATCCGGTTTGCATATTCATATACCTATAATCATGAAGTCGCTGAGGATTTGGTAGCAGAAAGCCTGATGTATTACTGGGAGAATCGTAATAGGCTGGATGATGTGAAAGATATTCCTTTATATATATTAATCATCATAAAGAATAGGTGCTTGGACTATTTACAGAGAGAACGCATGTGGAGTAATATTGCAGAAACCCTGTTATCCAATAAAGAATGGGAACTGCAAATGCGTATATCCAGCTTGGAAGCGTGCGAACCGGAAGCGTTATTCAGTAGTGAAGTACAAGATCTTATCCAAAAAACACTGGATAAATTGCCCGAAAAATCAAGGCGTATTTTTATTATGAGCCGTTATGAAGGAAAGAGTTATCAAACTATAGCTAAAGAAACAAATCTCTCGGTAAAGAGCATTGAATTTCATGTTAGTAAAGTATTGACTGCTCTACGTAAAGAATTGAAGGATTATCTGCCTGCCCTTTTGTTTGTCTTCGATTTCTTCTATAATTAAAAAAAAATCATTTTTCTTTTAGGGTATTTGCTCCTTTATTCGCCCTTATTATAGAAACAGGAAAAATGGAGCAAAAATTATTACATAAGATGTTTAGCGGACAAGCGACAGATGATGAACTGACGCAGATCCGGCAATGGGTGAATGAATGTAAAGAGAATAAAGATTCATTTTATCATGAACGTGCTTTTTTTGATGCGCTTCAATTTAACGGTATTAAATCAGAAATATGTGTACACAGGCGTTCGATCTCTCTTTGGAAATGGGCTGGAAGTCTCGTGGCTGCTGTTGTTGCATTATTTTTGTTATTCAATGTATCTGTATTTCTCAAAAACTATTATTCTGGAGAGATTGCCTTTAATACGATTAAAGTCCCTGCCGGACAACGGGTGGAAGTTACCTTGTCTGATGGAACCCATCTTTGGTTGAATGCCCGGTCTGAGTTTTCTTATCCGGTAACTTTTAATGGTGATAAACGTGAAGTTTATTTAAAAGGAGAAGCTTTTTTTGATGTGGCTAAGGATGAAAATAAAAAATTTATAGTGAATACCTGGCGTTGTGAAGTCGAGGTTTTAGGCACTCAGTTTAATGTGGATGCTTATGGTGAAGATGATTTTTCAACAGCCCTTTTAAAAGGAAGCGTAAAAGTTACTGACAAATCTCAGTTAAATGAGTCGGTTGTGTTGAAACCTAATAATACAGTCAGGCTGGATAATGGAAAACTGATTGTCACCCCTATTACTGATTTTAATTCCTATAGTTGGAAAGATGGGGTTATCGCGTTTAAAGACATCAATTTTGAAGTGTTGATGAAAAAACTAGAAAAGAATTATGGTGTCCATATAATTACGGATAATTCCCATCTGGATAATTATGCATGTAGTGGAAAGTTTCGTATTTCAGATGAGATTGAAGAGGTGTTGAGAGCGCTACAACAAGATGCCCATTTTACTTTTAAATGGGAAAGTGAAGAAGTCATTCGTATTCAATAACATTAAATTATACAGCCTATGAGATGATTTAAAAGTCGAAATAAGGGATAGTTATACCCCAATGTGAATAATTAATCTAATATCATTCTTAAACTATCACAAACATGAAAAAAAGAAAAGTCTGTGTTTCTCGTATTTTAAAGATGGTCTTTCTGTTTTTCTTTTCCAGTTCTCTTTGTTTACAGGCAGAAATGGTAAAATCACAGAACGCACGGGTTACACTTAGTAAAAGTAATGTCAGGTTGGAAAATATACTAAACGATATTGAAAGCCAGACAAATTTGTTATTCATTTATAATAAAAAGGTGAATGTTAACCGCAAAGTATCGATTGAAGCGAATAATTTGTCTTTGGAGGAAGTGTTGAAGAATTTATTCGATACCAACGTGGTTTACAAGATTGAAGGTTCTTATATAGTACTCTCGGCACAGGAAAGGGATGAAAAGCAAATCGTTCTACAGACTAAAAAAATAGCAGGAGTAGTAACTGATAAAAATGGTGAACCTATTCTTGGTGCTAACATAATTGAAAAAGGGAATCCTACTAATGGTACTATTACTGATATAGATGGAAAATACTCCTTATCTGTATATGACAATTCTGTATTGGTTGCTTCTTATATAGGGTATAATCGGATCGAGATATCGGTTAATAATCGTTCTGTTGTCGATATAGTGCTGACGGAAGATACACAAGCTTTGGAAGAGGTTGTTGTTGTCGGATACAGTACCCAGAAAAAAGTTAATTTGACGGGGGCGGTCTCTACCGTCAATTTTGAGGAAATGTCATCCAGACCAGTCACGGATGCTTCCCAGGCACTGAATGGGGCTTCTCCTGGTCTCCAGATTATGCAAACATCAGGTGAACCTAATGCTGAAAGTTTTTCTTATAACATTCGTGGTGTAGGAACATTGAATACATCCAGTCCTCTTGTTCTTGTTGACGGTATGGAGCAGAGTATCAGTATGGTTAACCCATCTGATATTGCCAGTGTCTCTGTCCTGAAAGATGCAGCTTCCTGTGCTATCTATGGAAACAGAGGTGCCAATGGTGTTATTCTTATCACAACCAAGAATGGAACCAGTGAGCGAATTAGCGTAACTTATGATGGTACAGTCTCTTATAATGAACCGTTTAAGATTGTTCATACCATTTCTGATTATATTCAGTACATGCAATTAATGAATGAATCTGCTAATAACCTAGGTAATTCCGAAATCTTTTCACAAAGTTCGATTAATGCGTGGGAGGCAGCAAATGCAGATCCTAATGGGATAGCAGCATCTGGTTATCCTAATTCTGTTGCTTATCCTAATACCGATTGGTGGGATGAGATATATACAAAGCAATGGATGCAGAAACACACTGTTTCTATTAATGGGAAGGAAAAAAGAACAGGTTACTCTATGAGCTTTTCTTTCATAGATAATCCAGGTGTTGTTAAAAATACCGGTTACTCTAGATATATGGGACGTGTGAATTTGTATTCCGATATAACAGATTGGCTGAGGATTGGTACCCGTACCTGGGGAAATGTTACTGATCGTGATGTCAGTGATTCTAGTAATAATTTTTTTAATTCAATTAATACGCAGAAGATGCTCCCTTGTACGTATCCATATTATGACGGGAAATATGGTGCTCCGGAAGGGACCGAAGATGATCCGCAATCACATAATCCTCTTTGGGATATGGCAAATTCGGATGGATATGATAAATATACACAGATTTATACAGACTGGTATGCTCAGGTTAAGTTCTTGAAACACTTTACTTATAACATTGATTTCTATTATAAAGATCTTCGTCGTGAGAAAAAAACAGTAAATACCTCCATAGGAAAGTATAGTTTCTCGAAAGGTGCATATTCTACCGGTGCTGCTGATCCGTCAACTCTTTATACTTATATGTTCTACACAAGAGAGAATTCCACAAAGATGAATCATTTGATTAACTACAATCAGTCTTTTGGTGATCATGATGTATCTGCAATGATTGGTTATGAGGAGCAAACTTATAAATATAGAGAAACGGATGTAAGTAAATTAGGACTTACAGATGCAAATGTAAATGATCTTAATTCTGCTACCACACCTTATTCGACGGCTGGCTATGGTACAGAATATACAGCCCGTTCAGTGTTTGGACGTGCGAATTACGCTTATAAGAGCAAATATTTGTTTGAATTTAATTTGCGTTATGATGGTTCGTCAAGATTTGCTCCAGATTACCGTTGGGGGGCTTTCCCTTCATTCTCTGCAGGTTGGCGTATGAATGAAGAATCCTGGCTTAAACCAGTACATTGGTTGAGCAATCTGAAACTTCGTGCTTCTTGGGGTAAACTCGGAAATAATTCTATCGGTAATTACGATTGGCAATCTGTTTATTCAGCTGCAAACTATTCGACTGGACAGGCTTTGACAAGTGGTATTGCTATTACGTCTATCGCAAATGCAGCTCTTACCTGGGAAGAAACAGCTGTAACCAATGTCGGTCTTGATTATGGATTCTTGGACAATAAATTGACAGGTAATATTGATGTATATAACAAGATTACTTCCGGAATTCTTTATACACCTGACATGTATATGGTAATGGGAAATGCCACTGCTCCAAAAGAAAATATAGCAGAGGTAACTAACCGGGGTGTTGAATTCGAATTGGGATGGAGAGATAATATTGGTAAAGACTTTAGTTATAGTATCAAGGGACAATTTTCATTTAATAAGAATATTGTCAGCAAATATAAGGGTAAATTGAAAAAAGGCTGGAATGCGGATCATTCGGAATATTCGACTAATATCGGAGACGTATCCACCGGTAGTACGACAAGAGTTATTGAAGGACATCAAATTAATGAGTTCTACCTGCCTAATACTTATAAAGGCTCCGGTTCATACTTTAATGCAGATGGTTCTGTGAATATCAATGGAGGTCCTAAAGATGGCATGATTCGTACTGAAAATGATATGAAGTGGCTTCAGGCTATGCAGGATGCTGGTTATACTTTCCAACCATATAATACGGTTGCTAAAAATGCACTTTGGTATGGTGAATATATTTATTCGGATGCGAATGGGGATGGTATATATGGTAATTCATATGATTCCGAATTCCAGGGAACATCAACTACTCCTAAATACAATTTCGGTCTTCAGGCTAGTGCTAACTGGAGAGATTTTGATCTTTCAATGACTTGGGGAGGAGCTGCAGGATTTAGTATCTATTATTATTCTACGTCAAGAAACTCCAGTGAGACTGTTTATGGTTATGCGATTCCTGATAATGTAGCAAAAGATCATTATTTTTATGATCCGGAAAATCCGAATGATCCGAGAACTAACCAAACATCCGAGCAACCTCGTTTGGTAAATGTTTCAGGCGCACAAAGTTCTACAAGTTCATCTCTTCATCTGGAGAAAGGAAATTTTATTAAACTTAGAAATTTAACTTTAGGTTATACTCTACCTAAAAATATTTCCAAAAAGTTCTATGTAGAGAGACTTCGTGTTTATGCATCGGGAGAAAACCTCTTCGCCATTACCGGATTCTCTGGCCAGGATCCTGAAATGCGTACGACTGTCGGTTATTCGACAATGCGTCAGTATGCTTTTGGTCTTAATTTGACATTCTAATTTTATAAAAAACATCTAAAGTGTTAGAAATATGAAGAAAATATTCAGAAAAATAGCAGTTGTTTTTACTACATCAGTAATCTTTTGTGGGTTAGTCGGATGTAATAATGATCTGCTTGATACATCACCAAGCGATAGTTTTTCAAGCTCTAATGTATGGACTAGTCCAATTTTGGCTCGCGCAGCAGTAATGGGGGTGTATAACGGACTTTATGATAAATATTCGAAGAATTATGATAATGCTAAGGGTATGCCGTTTGATGCATGTTCCTCCATAATGGATATCGATATGAACTGGAAGGGTAATTGTTTTGTAACGACTGGTTCTTGTACTCCATCTAATGACCATGTAGCTTCACATTACAAGTTCTATTATACGGTTGTATATAGGGCTAATGATGTTATCAATAATATTGATAATGTTCCGGGAATGGAAGATAGCGAAAAAGCTCGACTTAAAGCTGAATGTAAGTTCCTGCGTGCCTGGGCTTACTTTCATTTGAATGTGCTTTGGAGAGGTGTTCCTGTCTATACAGAGAATGTTGCAAATACAGATGCAACGAAAGCTCGTTCTACAGAAGCTGAAGTATGGGAACTTATAATCTCAGACTTTTCAGATTGCATCAACGAACCGAATCTCCCGGGTAAGTATGCTAAAGGGAATAGTAGCTTCGGTCGTGTCACTAAAGGTACGGCTTATGCTTTTCGAGGACAAGCTTACCAGTTTATCGGTGATTACTCCAAAGCTTTGGTAGATTTTGAAGCTATTGAAGGACTTGGTTACGCTCTCTACAGTCCTAATGGAGGAGCTAAAGGGAACGATGATTTTTTCCAGTTGTTTAAGCCTGCAAATGAACAATGCGATGAGATGATTTTCTCGGTACAATGCGTTGAGACTACCGGAATGGGTAACCCGAGAGCTATCAATTATGGAAACCGTGTGACAGGTGGTTCTGCTTGGAATAATTATATTCCTAATCCGGCTTTTGTCGAGATGTACGAATGTGCTGATGGTTCTGAATTCGATTGGGAAAAATATTGTCCGGGATGGCATTCCATGGCTCCTCAGGCAAGAGTCGCTTTTTTTCTTCGCGACGGTCTTCAATCGGGTAATGGCAAATGGGGAACAACAGAGGCAACCTCTAATTATCAAGATCTTTATGATAATATGGTCGCTTATGGTGCAGATATGAGTAAATATTTGGATCAAGGCAATGAATCAAGGATTCGTCAGGCATATGAAGATCGTGATCCACGACTTATGCAATCACTTATTACTCCTTACTCGACATATAATGGTAATCAGGCGGGAATCGGAAATTATACATGGACGCTTCGTTGGCCTTATATCCTTGATGCAGGCGAACCTTATGATATCCGCACGGATACCAACTCTAAGTTTTATTATCTATGGAGAAAGTATGTTCCAGAGTATGATGAATGTACGACTCGCTGGGTATATTCGGAAGATATCATTCTTTGCCGATATGCCGAGGTCCTTCTTCGGCGGGCTGAGTGTTTGAACGAGCTTGGCAGGACAAGCGAAGCTGATGCTTACGTGAATATGGTAAGAAAACGTGCCGGTCATGTTCTCCTTAATGATCCGTCTTATCCGGCCACAAGTGTAAAAGGACAGGAAGATATGCGTCAACGTATCCGTAAAGAATTTTATGTAGAACTTGGAGGTGAAGATTCTATGTATTTTAATGAACTTCGTTGGAATACATGGTATGATAGAAAATTTAAAGATCATTCTTCCGGTCAGGTAGGAGAACTTAATTCCAATGGTATGATGCAGATTTGGGGAGAAACGACTTATAAACACCTTAGTGTTGGTGAACAAATGAAAGTATGGCCGATTCCAGCAAAAGAAAGAGAGATGAATTCAAATCTTGAGCAGAATCCGGGTTGGCAAGATTAATCGTATGTATAATAAAAAATAAGACCATGAAATATATATATTTATTTTTAAGCGCATTTTGTTTTCTTATTCCACTATCCTCTCAGGATAGGGCAGATCAACAACATCTGAGCAATGAAAATTCATTCTCAATGATTCTATTAGGCGATCCCCAGGGTTATACTAAGTATGATATTAATCAGCCTTTATTCGATTTGTGTACGGCATGGATTGCAGACAATATCGAAAATCTGAAGATAAAAGCTGTTTTATGTACAGGGGATCTTGTTGAACAGAATGAGAATATTATACGTAATCGTAAGATGCTGAATCAGACTAGTAAAGAAATGTGGGTAGCTGCTTCCAATGCTTTTACTCGCCTGGATAATAGAGTTCCTTATATTATTTCGGCAGGAAATCATGAATATGGCTACCAACATTCCGAAAATGGTATGACTCATTTCCCTGAATATTTTCCATTTGAACGAAATACGGCATGGAGAGATATTTGCGTCAGTGCTTACCCGAACAGGAGCGGTGTTGCTTCTTTGGAAAATGCTGCATTTGAGTTTAATGATCCTAATTGGGGGAAATTATTAGTGATCACATCTGAATTCGCTCCGAGAGATGAGGTTCTGAATTGGGCTAAAGAACTGGCAGCAAGCCCTCAATACAAAGATTGTAAAGTCATATTTATGACTCATTCTTTTTTGCGGGAAAGAACAGCTTGCAGGACTGATAATGAAAGTTATACAATTACACCTAGAAATTGGGGAGAGGCTGTATGGAAGAAATTGGTGGAGCCTTCTTCCAATATATTATTCGTTATATGTGGACATACAGGTAAACCTGGTGATTTTGAAGATTCAGTTGCCTATCGGGTGGATAAAAATAAAGCAGGAAAGGATGTACATCAAATGATGTTTAATGTTCAGGTTCTTGGTGGTGGCTGGGAAGGAAATGGGGGCGATGGTTGGTTACGTATTTTGGAATTTATGCCGGACGGGAAAACAATCAAAGTAAAAACATATTCTCCTTTGTTTGGTATATCTCCTTCTACAAAACATTTGGCTCACCGTACAGGAGCTTACGACCAGTTCGATATCATAATAGAATAGATTGCTTAATATATAATGTAACAGATGTTACCTGTATTTTGAGGTTTTCTCAATTCGCAGGTAGCATCTGTCAATGAGAAAAATATGATTTATTTGAACTTTATATGTAAAACAACCAACTCTGAGACAGTTCCCACCCTGTAAGGAGGCCCGGCTATACCGATACCCGAAGAGACATAGAACTGGGTCGGTCCTTTTTTATGATACCCGTAAGGACATTCATAGATCAGTTTCATTAACAGGGGATAAGGCCAGAGCTGCCCGTTGTGGGTATGCCCATGAAGGCCGAGATCGACACCGTTCATTGCCATTTCGGCGAATGACCAGGGCTGATGATCCAATACGATGATCGGTTTGGTTGTATCGATGTCTGCCATTAAAGTGTGTAAGGCTTTTCTCTTTTTGTTGACATAATCGTCCCTTCCGATCAGGTAAAAAGATGAATCCGGTTGTACGACCGAGTCTATCAGGAGCGTTGTCCCGGTTTTTGCCAACCAGCGGTATTTAGCGAAACGGTTGGCACGGTATTCATGGTTGCCATTGACGACATATACGCCTAAAGGAGCCTTTAGCTGTTGCAGGTCATCCTCGATATGTTCCATTTCTGCAAAACGTGATTCGTAATCCATTATATCGCCTACTAATACGACCATGTCCGGATGCTGTGCATTGCTCAAAGAGACATATCGCTGTACCATCTTTTTCCCTATCACTTCTCCGATATGCAGGTCGCTCATCATCACAACCGTAAGGCTGTCACGTTCGCTGCTACCTTTCGGAAGAGTCACATATACCTCTTTCACGATCGGATGGGCGACAGTCAGATAGGCTTTGATCATCAGTCCGGTAACTCCGATGATGATCACAAAAAACAATGTCAGTTTGGTTTGTTTCCAGTGTCGGGTAAGCCACTGGGGGAACCAATGGAAAAGACGGTTCGACAATCTGATCACTTCCAGCGTCAATAAGGAAAGCGTGATATAGACAGACGCTATATACCATGAATTACAGATATATTGAATAGGCGTCATGATATTATCCGGCAATTCTTTGCGGAAAATAAATCCGAAGAAATAGAGAGCCAGTTCAAGTACAAAGAATAACGTATAAGGAATACGCCAGCTCTTTTTTGCCGGTATTGCCTGATAACCCCGCCAAAAGATGTAGGGATTCAACAACAGTTGTGCTACGATCGATTGAATAAAGACTTTCATATTTTGCTTGCCTTACTTGAATGCAATATTGAATACCACCATTTCGCTGTTTGTCCCGATGCGGAAAGGCGGTCCCCAAAGCGATAAGCCTGAAGATACATAAATATGGCTGTTTCCCCATTGTTTGTATCCGTAACTTTGCTGGAACAGGCGGTCGGTCAGTAAACTCATCGGCCAGATCTGTCCGCGGTGTGTATGCCCGCTGAACTGGAGGTCTATACCGGCCTTTTCCGTTTCCTGCAGGTCATACGGCTGATGATCCAAAAGAATAACAGGTTTGGCCGGGTCAATGTTTTGTGATAATGTCCGGAGAGACAAGCGCGACGGATTATGGCGGTCATCGCGTCCGGCAATCTGTAATCCGTTGGGAAGTGTGATCACGGTGTCGCGTAAAAGTTTGATCGGTGTCGACCGGATGAATTCGGCGCTTTTCTTTATTCCGCTGATATATTCATGATTTCCGGGAACCATATAGATACCTTGCGGAGCCTGTAGCTGCGATAACTCTTCCTGCATATTCTCTGCGTAAAGAGGCGTCACGCTGTTATCGATCAAATCGCCGCCGATCAGAATTAAATCCGGTTTTTCGGCATTGATCATGTTTACATATTTCTTCAACTGTGCCTTGTTCGTTCCATAACCCAGGTGAACGTCGCTGATAGCAACCACTTTTATCGGGGATGAATTGTTGTTGACAACCTTGTTGATAACTATGTTGAAAACTTCTGTCTTTGGGTGTTGGTAATGATAATATCCGTAGCTTAACAGGCTTAAAGTCAGTAGTAAAGATATATAGAACCCATATTTGAAACTCCCGTTGAAAAGTTTGAATATATCGAATGCAACCAGGAACAGCACCATATATAAGGTAAATACCAGCCAGCCGGTACCCACTTCATGGATCGTATGCGCCAATACATCCGGATATTTTACATTCCTGGCCAGCATACTGACGGCAAATGAAAGCGCACAACTCCAAAACAGAACTGTCAGAAGTACTTTCACACCAAAGGGTTGGGCCACGAGAGCTTGTGCCCCCCTCGTAAATATATAGATATTCCCTGCGAAATAAGCGCAAAAGAGGGCAATGAAAATTGTAGGCATTTTGTCAAATTTTCGGCAAATGTACATAATAATCTTCAATTCATTTGTGAAAAAAGGTTTTGGCTATTTTAGTCGGTGTCCGTTCTTATTTCGGGTATCCCACCGGATTGTTCATCATCAAAACCTGGCTGTCGGATAATTTAAGGATCTTTTTCAGGGCAGCCTGATCCATGGTCGCTCTGGGAACTGTCGATAATCCGATCCCGGCACAGCATAAATTGATATTCTGCGATACAATCCCTGCATCCATGGCTGCCATCAGTTTTGTATGATCACCTACATTTCCGAAACGGGAAAGATCGGATACCAAAACAAGAGAAACCGGAGCCTCTTTCACAAAATCCTGTCCGGCACCTACAGCCCCGCGATGATCGCCTTTAGCTATCGGGTTTAAAGCATGTGCTTTGGCGTCATACAGATAAGCACCGTCTTTCATGATCACGTAAACGTCGATATCTTGTTTGTTTAAAGCGGAAGGAGCCGTACGCTTTCCATCTGTCCGGTTAATGCCGTTGGCTGCCCATAACAAGTCTGAAAGGTCCTGGGCGCTTAATTCTTTGGATGCGAATTCGCGGTCGGAATGACGGTCGGAAAAAGCTTTCATGACTGCTGTTCCTCGTGTCTTGTCCGGAGCATTGAGTTTAATGACTTTAAGATCTTGTGCACTCATAACTGAAATGAATAATAAAGCGGTTAAAAGGAATGAAATCTTTCTCATATCTATATTTATTAATAGTAACTCTTACAAATTTAAAAGAAATTCATCTAAACAAACAGCAAAATACATCTTTTACAAATCTTTAATCCTGTTAAATACGAACGTTTCGTAGAATCTTCTACATTTGCATCGGGTTTACACTTAAATTAAATTGTTATTTGAATAATAAATCAATCGATAACCTCTAAATTCTTTAAATTTGATGAAAGAAAAACTGCTCTACTTAGTGTTGGTGTTGATGATGGTTGTGCCTTTCCGTGCACAAAGCCAAAATGCCGCTGACTACACGATCAAGGGACAGGTCGTTGATTCCCTGTCTAATGAAACAGTTCCTTATGCTACGTTAAACATCGCTTTGGCAAATGCCCCTCAGAAAGCGATTAAATTGTTGGCTTGTGATGATGACGGTAAGTTTACCACTACCCTGAAACAACCCGGAAAATACATCATATCCATGCAATCGCTGGGGAAAGTCCCTGCAGTAAAACATTTTACCTTGTCTGAAAACAAGAAAAGCCTGGATCTGGGAAAGTTGTATATGAATGATGATTCTCAGCAGATCAAGGAAGTGACGGTTACTGCCCAGAAACCATTGGTGAAGGTAGAAATAGATAAACTTACCTATAGTTTGGAAGATGATCCGGAAGCACAAACTAATAATACATTGGATATGCTTCGGAAAGTTCCTATGATTACTGTTGATGGTGAAGATAAGATACAGCTGAAAGGTTCTACCAACTTTAAAATATATATGAATGGTAAACCTTCGAATCTGTTAAGCGGGGAAAATTCTTCAGATGTATTAAAAGGTATGCCTGCAAGTTCAATTAAGAATATTGAAGTAATTACTGATCCGGGTGCCAAATATGATGCAGAAGGTGTGGGTGGTATCATTAATATTATCACAACAAAGAATGCGCTGCAAGGGTATACTGGAAATGTTCGTGCAAACGCAAGTACTTTAGGACGCTTTGGTGGTGGCGCGTATATTTCAGCTAAAATAGGAAGTCTAGGGTTGACAGCCAATTATAACTATAATAATCAGAATTCCCCGTGGACTGATTCTTATATGAATCGTGAAAATCTGATTCCGGGTAAAGAGAGTATTATGAATCAAAATGGCCGTAGTAAGCGTAAAGGACCTTTTCAATATGGTTATTTAGAAGCAAGTTATGAGATTGATACATTGAATCTTATTAGTGTTGGAGCCAATTTGTTTAGAGGAAATAGTAAAAATCTTTCAGAGAATTTTGTGGAAATGATTAATCAAAATCCTGATTTGGCTTATCATTATGATCGTAACAGTTATGCTAAATATGTGTTTGGTTCAACTGATTTAAATGTGGATTATCAGCACTCAACCAGTAAAAAAGATGAATTACTTACTTTCTCATATCGTTTCAGTAATTCTCCAAATGATAACGAAGGTCGTTCTGAATTGATAAATATGGTTAATTATCCGGATTCTCTATTGTATCCGCAATGGAATATCAATGATGCAGCAACGACGGAGCATACCGGGCAGGTAGATTATACAACACCAATACGGAAGAATCATACCTTGGAAGTAGGGGGTAAATACATATTCCGCCAAAGTGATAGTGAAACGTTGCGTCAGATATTAAATTCTACAACATCTGTTTGGGAAGATAAATCTGAATTAAATAGTGATTTTAAGCATACTCAGCATGTATACTCTGGTTATTTGGGTTATGCGTTGAAATTTTCTAAATTTGGAGTAAAAGCAGGGGTACGTGCAGAAGGTACAAGTTTGAGTGTAAAGTATGCTAAGGCACACGAGCAAGATTTTAGTACAAACTATTTTGATGTTGTACCGAATGTGACTTTCTCTTATCAGATAGGGATGACACAACAGATGCGTATTGGTTATAATATGCGTATTCAGCGTCCTGGTATTTGGTATTTGAATCCATATAGAAATACAACAGACCCGGAAAATATTTCTTATGGTAATCCGAATTTGGATTCGGAGAAGAGTAACAATGTGAATTTCAATTATAGTATGTTTTCGCAGAAGTTAAGTATTAATGTAAGTACTAACTATACATTTGTAAACAACTCTATTGAACGTTACACTTTCGTTAATTCGGATGGAATAGCCGAGTCGACTTATGGAAATATAGGAAAGCAACAAAGAGCGGGTCTTTATCTTTATGGTAGTTGGAATCCCATACCGTTATTCCGTATTAATTTGAATGCAGGTGGTAATTATGTGGATTTACAAACGAATTCTACTCAGGAATTGAATATGTCAAATAGTGGTTTCACTGGATATATATACGCTGGTCCCCAGCTTAATCTACCAAAAGATTTTGTTATAAATGTCTATGGCTCTTATTCATCTCCCTGGATTACTTTGCAGGGAAAAGGGTCTTCCTATTATAATGTAGGGCTCTCTGTAAATAAGAGTTTCATGAAGAAAAAATTAACGGTTTCCTTAAGTGCCAATAATCCATTCTGGAAGACTCTCAAGTTTGAAAATGAAACATCAGATCCTACTTTCCGAATGTATTCTGTGAACCATTGGAGTTCTCGTGATTTTCGTATTAGTGTATCCTATCGATTTGGAACATTGAAAGATGCGATTAAGAAAGTAAGACGTGGTATCAGTAATGATGATCAAAAAAGTGGTGGTGAAAGTAGCGGCGGTGGCGGCGGACAAAGCATGTAATTCCGGTATAAATATTTATAATGTATTACACTATCATTTAAATATTAATCTTGTTTATCAAAGTATCTTCTTTTGTACTATTAAATGTTAATACAGAAAAATATTATTGGATTATCATTTGATAAATAGTGAAAAATGATTAGATTTAACACGATATTATTTATGTTTAATTAAAAAATCTAAGACAATGAAGATCAAGAAGAGTTTTATGAATTGTTTGCTGATCATGACAGTCATGATCTTTTGTTGTGCATCACTGAGTGCCCAACTTAGAATTGAAGGTGCTACGGATGTTGTAGAAGGAACGACAGCAACGTATCGTTTAGCAAATTTGCCTTCCAATTATACTAGTATTAGTTGGAATACGAATGGATCCTCTTTTGGTGGAGATGAATATTTAAGAATTACATGGAATTATCCTGGTCAAGGATATATAAATGTAGTGGTATATACGAGTGAAAAAACTTATTATGCCGATTTGACAGTCAATATTAGACGGAAAAATTATTCATCTAAAGAGAAAGAACAAAAATATGACAATGATGAAAATTATTTAGACACTAAAGTTTTAAAAATAAATAGAGATGAATAAAAGAATTAGGTTTCGACATTCTTTCATAATCGTTTACTAGAACTTAAGTTATAATATGATTAAATTGACATATTTGTAATAGAGAATTTGTGAGAAAGGATTAGATTTATTTTAATCCTTTCTTTTTGTTTTTATGCGATATGTTACATTTATTTGTCAATTAGACATCACTCCCTAGACTCGATGTTTAGAAAACAATATGCGAATAAAGTGTCCGGGTATTTCTATCCGGACCTTTTTTTATTCCCTTGCGATCTGATTTTATTTTTCCGCCTTACTAATTCAAATTACTACGGCTACTAATCAATGGTTGACAACCATCAACCGAACGGCTCATAATTATCGGCCGATTGGCTCATAATCATCAACCGAACGGCTGACAATTATCGGCCGCTAAACAGATAGGTGGGAAAATCTTCTAACATAGTATAGATGAGCAATGAAGAACGGCATGAAGATTCGGTATAAAGCTACTGATTTTTTTCTCTCAGTTACTCATAAAAAGCCATACTTGGACAAAAAAGTACCTTTTCTTAGACAAAAAGTGCCTTTCTTCCTGAAAGGATCGTTTTATCTTTGCTATCGGAATAAAGAAATAAATAACATGAAACACATTCTTATCGGTTTACTGCTGGTATTGTGCAGTACATTAACTTATGCCTCCCGCAAGGAGATACTTCTGAATAACGACTGGATGTTCCGTTTTTCTCACCAGGTGCAGAAAAACAGTGCAGAGAGAGTCAATTTGCCACATACCTGGAACAGTGGGGATGCCCTTTCCGGAAAACAGGATTATTATCGCGGAATGGGAAATTATGAAAAGAAACTTTTTGTAAAACCCGACTGGAAAGGTAAACGGCTTTTCCTGCGTTTTGAAGGTGTCAATACCGTTGCAACCGTATTTGTCAATTCTGTTTGCCTGGGTGAACACAGAGGTGGTTACGGTGCTTTTGTATTCGAAATAACAGATAAGGTAAAATATGGGGCTGAAAATGAGATATTGGTAAAAGTCAATAATGCCTTACAGCTGGATATAATGCCATTGGTCGGCGATTTTAATTTCTATGGTGGTATTTATCGAGATGTGAATCTGATCATTACCGATCCGGTTAATATTTCATTGACCGATTATGCTTCCCCCGGTGTCTATCTGATCCAAAACAAGGTGACAAAAGAACAGGCCGATGTAAAGGCAAAAGTACTTGTATCGAATAGCTCATCTGAAAACGTGCCGGTACAGGTGAATGTAAAGATATGGGATGGAAACAAGATTGTGCAGCAACAGGATCTGAATCTGACGGTGGATGCCGGTCAGGTACATACGGCAGGTTTGGAGTTTTCCATTAAGAACCCTCATTTGTGGAATGGCCGGAAAGATCCGTTTATATATCGTACGGAAGTGACTTTGCTGGCAGACGGTAAAGAAATAGACAGAGTGGTTCAGCCGTTGGGGCTTCGTTTTTACCATGTGGATGCAGAGCAAGGTTTTTTCCTGAACGGCGAACATCTGAAGTTACGTGGCGTATGCCGCCACCAGGATCGTGCGGAGAGGGGAAATGCCTTATATAAAGAACACCATGAAGAAGATGCTGCCATTATCGCAGAGATGGGTACGAATGCCATCCGTCTGGCACATTATCCGCAAGCTACTTATTTTTATAATTTGATGGACAAATATGGTATCGTGGCCTGGGCTGAGATCCCGTTTATCGGGCCGGGCGGTTATCTGGACAGAGGATTCAACGATCTGCCTTCTTTCCGTGAGAATGGGAAAGAACAATTGAAAGAATTGATCCGCCAGCATTATAATCATCCGTCTATCTGTTTCTGGGGATTGTTCAACGAATTGAAAACACACGGGGATAACCCGATAGAATATATTAAGGAACTGAATGAACTGGCTCATCAGGAAGATCCGACGCGCCCGACAACGGCTGCCAGCTTCCTGTCGTATGACAGCGATATCAGCAAAATTACCGATGTGATTGCCTGGAACCAGTATTTCGGCTGGTACGGAGGTTCCCCCTCTGATATGGGGAAATGGCTGGATGCCAATCATAAAGCCCATCCGGACTATAAGATCGCTATCAGTGAATACGGTGCCGGAGCCAGTATTTATCATCAGCAGGATTCAATTAAGCCGGGCGTAGCTTCCGGTTGGTGGCATCCGGAGAATTTCCAGACTTTCTATCATATGGGAAACTGGGAGGCAATAGCTGAACGTCCGTTCGTTTGGGGATCTTTTATCTGGAACCTGTTCGATTTCGGAGCTGCCCATCGTACGGAAGGCGACCGCCCGGGTATCAATGACAAAGGACTGGTTACATTCGATCGTAAAGTGAAGAAGGATGCTTTCTATTACTATAAAGCGAACTGGAATAAAGACGATAAATTCGTTTACATCGCTAACCGACGCCATCGCGATCGCACTACACAAGTGACGGATGTAATGGTTTTCTCAAATTTGCCGGAGGTAGAACTGTTTGTGAACGGCAAAAGCATGGGAAAACAGACACCGGATAATTATGCAACTTTTGTGTGGAAAGGAGTAAATCTGGCGGATGGAGAAAATGCGATAGAAGCTCGTGCCGTTCAAAAGAAAAACAGTATAACGGATAGTGTGAACTGGACTTGTAAGTAATATAATAGATGGTTTTTTTCTACTAAATTGTAGTTCTTGCAAAAAGAATGATAATTGGATAAAGGTTATTGGGAATAATTTTAGTAGGAAAGTCTTTAAGGGATAGGGTGTTAGTGATTAATGCCTTATCTCTTTTTTTATGTTTTGAATGTAGTTCTTGATGGACTATGGAGATTTAAAAGGCAAACATTATGGGCGCAAATGTAATCGAATGTTTTGTTTGCGAACACATAAATTCGTCTGATTGAAGTGCACAAATTGTCCACAAAGAGAAAATTAACAAAGGCTGTATGTCTTGATTACATGTAACTTAGTTCTTTTTTCGCGTTTGCATTTTATAATACAGTTTCTATTGAGCGTATTACCTTTTGGTCTGTCAGAGAGCAATTGATATATAAGTGTTTTGTGTTATATTCCGTTCATTGTGGTAAAATATTTCCCTCTGATAGAAAAAGAGTCTTTTTATTTGAAAGTTTCCCCGGCAAATCCAAACAAAATACATGCCGGATGGCAACATTATTTAATAAACAGGTAAATACCAAAACTTTAATGAACTCGATGAAATATACCAACTTGAAAGTAACCCCGGATTTTTTTGATAAATAATCTCCATAGTCCATCAAGAACTATTGCATTTAAGTTAAGCGAACAAAACTAATTATCCTTTGTACTTCAAAAACAAAAGGGGTTTTGGCGTACATAATTATTAATTCATTAACTAAATCTGGTGTTATTATGACGAAGGATTTTAATTGTTTTTATTTACCCAGGGCGGTGTTTGTTGGAGCGACAATGTTCCTGGCATCGGTTGGAGTGGCATCTGCCAGTTCGTCTATTTATGGACCTGGTACTTCAGGTACCAATGTTTCGCTTGCATCTCCACAGCAAGCGCAGAAAATGGTGAGTGGAGTAGTGGAAGATCAATTTGGCCCGGTTGCAGGAGCAAATGTTGTAGAAAAAGGAACCACTAACGGAACCATTACCGATATGGAAGGTAAATTTACGTTGAACGTTTCACCAAATGCTATTCTGGTCGTTTCTTTTATCGGTTATACAGAGCAACAAATTCCTGTAGGCAATCAAACTTCATTTACTATTCAGATGAAGGAAGATTCTCAGGCTTTGGATGAGGTGGTCGTTGTAGGTTACGGCACACAGAAGAAAGTGAATCTGACAGGTTCTGTTTCTTCCGTCGACTTTACGGAACAAGCCGCAAGTCGTCCTATTACTAATGTTTCATCGGCTTTGGGTGGTTTGTCTGCCGGCTTGCAGGTTATGCAGAGTAAAGGTAATCCGACCGACGATGGCGCAACGATCCGTGTTCGTGGTACAGGTACATTGAATAATGCCAGTCCGCTGGTATTGGTCGACGGTATGGAGGCCTCGATGGATGCCGTTAATCCACAGGATATCGAGACTATTTCAGTATTGAAAGATGCTGCATCTGCTGCTATTTATGGTTCGCGTGCTGCTAACGGTGTCATTCTGATTACGACAAAGAAAGGTAACCGTGAAAAGATCCGCGTAACTTATTCGGGTACTTTCTCTATGGCTCAACCTTCCAATCTGCTGGATTTTGTAACGGATTATCCTACGCATATGCGTTTGATCAATGAAGCAAAATTCAATGAGGGTTTTGATCCTACATTTTCTGATGCAACGATCTCTGCTTGGGAAGCAGCCAATGCTGACCCGAATGGAGTAAATGAAAATGGCGTTCCTAACTGGCTGGCTTATCCGAATACCGACTGGAATAAGGAAATGTATAAAAATAATCTGGTTCAGGATCATGTCGTTTCTGTTAACGGTGGTAGTGAAAAGGTTACATTTTTATTGTCAGCCGGTTATATGGACAACCCCGGTTTGGTTGAAAACACAGGTTTGAAACGTTATACTTTACGTGCAAATGTAGAGGCTAATGTAAATAAATGGCTGACTGTGGGTACGCGTACCTATGCTATTATGAACGATAAGGAACAGGGAAATTATGCCGATACCGGTATGTTGAATTTTATCCGTCAGACAACTCCCGGTCTGATCGGTATGTATGACGGAAAGATGGGATATAAGGAAGCCGCAGAAGAAAGCTCGACTGCCAACAATATATGGGCTTACCTGAAACAGACTGACGGACAGAATCGTTCTTCCCGCTTTAATACGACAATATATAGTAAGATAAAGTTCATGGAAGGGTTGAGTTGGGATTTTAATTTCAACTATGGCCGCCGCTTTGACGAATATAATTCACATACGGTTCCTCTGCCACGTTACACATTCAGTAATGGTGAGGTTGCTGCTACGGGGACGACACCCGACCAGATGACAACGACCTGGAAGTCGTATGCCGAAGAAACATATACGCTGGAAAATATCCTGCGTTATGACAAAAGCTTCAAAGGTGGTCACGACCTGAACGTAATGTTGGGTTACAACGAATACTTTTATAAACAGTATGAACACAAAGAACAGAAAAAAGGATTGATAGACCCGAGTATTAATGTACCGGATGCTGCTACCGAAATGTTATCAAGCACGGGTACAGCAAAAGACGAATCTCTTCGTTCTGTTTTCGGGCGTGTGAATTATGCTTATATGTCTAAGTATCTGTTTGAAGCGAATTTCCGTTATGACGGTTCTTCCCGTTTCAATTCAGACTCACGCTGGGGTATCTTCCCTTCATTCTCTGCAGCATGGCGTTTGTCGGAAGAAGAATTCATGAAGAGTATCGGTTGGTTATCTAATCTGAAAGTTCGTGCTTCATGGGGACAGATCGGTAACAATCGTATCACCGATAAAGATGGTTATCAGGACTATTACGGTTATCAGGCTACCTATAAAACTTATAATTATTCTTTCGGAGGAAAACAGGCTGCTGCTTTGGCTCAGAACAGGATCGGTAACTCCCGCCTGGAATGGGAAAGTACCACTGTAACGAACTTTGGTATCGATGCCGGATTTTTGAATAACCGTTTGACTGCCGAAGTGGATGTGTATAACAAGGTAACAGACGGTATCTTGACAACGCCGAATCTGCACCTGACAATGGGTATCAAAACTCCGCCGACAATGAATACGGCAGAAGTTACGAACCGTGGTTTTGAAATGACAATAGGCTGGAAAGATCATGTCGGTGATTTTAACTATGCAGTTTCTACCAATTTTTCTTACAATCATAATGAAGTTACCAAATACCTGGGTAAGTACGAAGCCGGTTGGGTAGAGAAAGACGGAAAGAAAGTGTGGCAGTCGAATATCGGTGATGTCTCTGTCGATAAAGACAAAGGGCGTATCGTAGAAGGGCATCCGATCAAAGAATATTATACATTGAATACTTACTCCGGTAGTGGTTCTCATTTCAACAGCGATGGTTCCGTCGATATTCATGGTGGTCCGAAAGACGGTATGATCCGCACGGAAGATGATATGAAATGGTTGAATGCCATGATCGATGCCGGTTATAAATTTATGCCGAACCAGAGCGTAGGTAGAAATAACATTTATTATGGTGATTTGATTTATGCCGACTTGAATGGCGACGGTATCTATGGTAGTTCTTATGACTATGACTTTCAAGGTGCTTCCGCTATGCCTAAGTTCGGGTATGGTATCAATATCAGTGCAAGCTGGAAGAACTTCGATCTGAGTATGCTGTGGGCCGGTAACGGCGGCTTTAAATTGTACTGGGAAGAGGACCCGTATAATAGTGTGGCTATCAGAAACGGATTTGCTGTCTCTGAACGGGTTGCAAACGACCACTACTTTTATGATCCTGAGAATCCTGGTGATTCAAGAACCAACCTGAGTGGTTATATTCCCCGTTTGGTTGAAAACTCAAAGCAAAGCCGTCAAACGAGCAATTATTATCTGTACAACGGTACTTATATGAAGCTGAAGAATCTGACGCTCGGTTATACATTGCCTTCGACCTTGACCGATAAAGTTTCTGCCGAAAGAGTACGCGTCTATCTGTCTGGTGAAAACTTGTTTACCATAACGTCATTCCCCGGCCAGGATCCGGAAATGGGTGCATCTACAAACTATCCTTCTTTGCGTCAGTTTGCTGCCGGTATTAGTGTTACATTCTAAAAGAGAAAAGAACAATGAAATTAATAAATAAAATATTATTCGTTACAGCTGTCACTTCGGTTATAACAGCATGTAAACCTGATTTGCTGGATACAAACCCATACGATAAAGTGGGTTCCGGAGCAATGTGGGAGAATGAAACGATGTGTGATATGGGTGTGAATGGTATTTACGCCACATTGCGAGAAGCAAAAGTCGTACATGAGATGTTTACGCAGGATGCTATGGGATTTGCCGGACAGGCTCGTGATCCGCAAGCGTTGCTGAATGGGACGATTACTGCAAGCAACAGCTTGTTCTCCGATACCTGGAAGCAATTATATGAAGGTATTCACCGTGCGAACGATGCGATAGCCCATTTGCCGGAAGCTCCTTTGGATGAGGCAAAGAAAGAACGTCTGATCGCTGAATCCAAATTTTTGCGTGCTTATTATTATTTCCGCCTGAACCGGGTGTTCCAGGGTGTTCCTGTTTATCTGGAACCGATAGAAGACAGTGAATGTACGAATGGACGTGAAACGGCCGATAAAGTATGGGAAGTTATTATCAATGATTTGAATGATTGTATTAATAATGCGAACCTTCCTGACAAATATAGTAAAGGCGATGCCAATTACGGGCGTGCTACCAAAGGAGCTGCCTATGCTTTGCTGGGGCAGACCTATATGTGGATGAAGGATTATGCTAAAGCCGAAGCTGCTTTGCGTAAAGTCGGAGAGAAAGGTTTTTCTTTATTCCAGGGCGAATATCAACAACTCTTTAAAGAAGAAAACGAGCAGTGCGATGAGATGATCTTTTCTGAACAGAATATCGGTATTAAGGATTATGGTTCCAAAACACAGTTCTGGTTAGGTACACGTGTTTCATTCGGTTCTTGCTGGAACAGCTATTTGCCGAGTGTGAATTGGGTGGAATCGTTTGAATGTGCAGACGGAAAAGCTTTCAACTGGAATGACTTTTTGCCGGGATATAATGAAATGACCCCGAAAGAGCGTGTTGTCTTTTTCTTGCGTGATACGGTCGGTGATTGGGATACTTATTCGGAAGATATCAAATCCAAGTTGCGGGCAGGTTTTGAACTGGCAGTGAAAAATGGGGCTGATATGTCTAAATATCTGCCTTCCGGAAACGAAGCCCGTTTGCGTAAGGCGTATGAAAATCGTGATCCACGTCTGGAAGCAACGGTGATCACCCCGTATGCGAAATATAACGGAGCGATTGGTTCGAATGAATATACTTACACATTGCGTTGGCCTGCAACTAATTCGGACGAAGTGGAACCGTTTGACCTGAGAACGGATAGCCAGACATTGTTCTACTATCTGTATCGGAAATTTGTTGCAGAAGGTGCATCTGAAACTCCTAACCGCGAATATTGTCCCTGGGATTATCCGTTGATCCGTTATGCAGATGTAGTCCTGATGTTGGCCGAAGCGATCAATGAACAAGGCTTTAAACAAGAAGCAGTGGATTTGGTTAATTCTGTACGTCAAAGAGCCGGTGCGGCTTTGTTACAGACAACGGATGCCGGTAAGCCGACTTACGTGAAAGGACAGGATGATATGCGCACCCGCATCCGTAACGAACGTCGTTGGGAATTACCTTTGGAAGGTGTTAACTTGTATGACGAAATGCGTTGGAGAACGATCGGTGACTGGTGTAAAACCGGTGATGGCTCTAAGGAAATCTGGGGTTCTGTCGTAAATCCGTTCTCATGGAGTGGTGATTATCTCTATACCTGGGCAATCCCGAGTACAGAGTGTGAAAGAAATAGTAATCTGATTCAGAATAACGGTTGGATAAACTAACAGGAAGTAACTCTTCTACTGAATTGTGATCTCTGAAAAAAGAATGGTAATCCGATAAAGATTATAAGAGTTATTTTTGATGATCAAATAATTGTTGGATAGGATGTTATGATTTAACATCCTATCCTTTTTTTATATGGTGGATGTAGTTCTGTTAAGACTATGTCCTTATGATGAACAAAATAGAACGACTGCAAAAATAACGTATCGTATGAAATCTTAACATACATTTTTGTCTAATATAGGTGCATCTATTGTCCACAATTAAATTTTTAACACATGTATAATATTCTGCATATCAGTAAGGTAGCTGATTTGTCATCAGTTTGTCACCAATCTCTCCTGCAGTTCTGGGTGAACATTTGAGGTCAAAAAGGAAGGTTGGTTTTATAAATAAGGCTATATGCTTTACCATTTTTCTATTAATATTATGCAATGGCATTCTTTCCTGTCTTTTTGTCCCGTATATTTTGTTATTGATAACCAGACTTTAAATTATAAGCTATTTCATATACTCCGACAACTAAAAACACACAAATAAAGAATAATTAGTTAATGAAAAAATGAACTTAGTCTTAACAGAACTATTTCCTTTTTTGTGCGAAACGAACAAAACTAATATTATCAGCACAACAAATTCCTGGAATCTGGTGTGCGCAAACACAATTTATTCATTAACTAAATCTGGTGTTATTATGACGAAGGATTTTAATCGTTTTTATTTATCAAAGATGTTCATTGGAGCAACTATGTTCCTGACATCGGTAGGAGTGGCTTCTGCCAGTCCGACAGATCTGGGGATAGAAGTTCCGGAATCCGATGTTTTTGTCGCTTCGCCACAACAAGCGAAAAAAACAGTAACCGGAACAGTTGAAGACGCCATGGGCCCGATTGCCGGAGCCAACATCGTAGAGAAAGGGACAACGAACGGGACGATTACCGATATGGATGGTAAGTTCACTTTAGACGTTTCTCCGAATGCTGTTTTGGTAGTATCTTTTATAGGATACACAGAGCAGCAGATCGCGGTAGGTAACCAAACCTCTTTTACTATTCAGATAAAGGAAGATTCGCAGGCTTTGGAAGAAGTGGTAGTGGTTGGTTATGGTACGCAGAAGAAAGTGAATCTGACAGGTTCCGTATCTTCCGTAGATTTTGCGGATCAGGCTTTATCTCGTCCTATTACAAATGTATCGAATGCGTTGGCCGGTTTGAGTGCCGGTGTACAGGTAATGCAAAGTTCCGGACAGCCGGGTAGTGATGGTTCGAAAATCCGTATTCGCGGTGTCGGAACGCTCAACAATCAGGATCCGTTAGTTTTGATCGATGGTGTAGAAGGAGCTATGGACCTTGTTAATCCGCAAGATATCGAATCGATCTCTGTTTTGAAGGATGCTGCTTCCTCTTCTATTTATGGATCACGTGCTGCGAATGGTGTTGTTTTAATCACGACTAAAAAAGGAAAAGCCGGAAAATTGTCGGTGTCCTATTCCGGACGTGTTTCTTATGCACAGCCTACGAACCTGATCGATCAGGTGACCGATTACGCAGATTATATGGAGTGGCTGAATGAGTCGTTCGAGAACATCGGCCAGCCGAATCATTTTGCTCAAAGTACGATTGATCTGTGGCGTGAAAAATCAAAAGATCCGAATGGGTTGAATGAGAACGGAGTTCCTAATTATATTGCCTATCCGAATACTGACTGGCAGGAAGCCTTGTTCGGACATGGTCTGATCAATGACCATAATGTTTCAGTGAATGGCGGTACTGAAAAACTGCGTATCCTGATGTCTGCCGGTTATCTGGATAATCCGGGCTTGGTGGATAATACCGGTATTAAGAAATACTCTTTACGTGCCAATATCGAAGCGAACGTTACTAATTGGTTAACAGTGGGAACCCGTACATTTGCCTCTCAGGAAGATAAAGAGGCGGGAAACTTCGATAATGCCAATAACTACCTGCGCCAGACAACTCCCGGTCTGTATCCGGAGTGGAACGGACAGTACGGTTATCCGGAAGCATCGGAAGAAAGTGCTACTGCCAATAGTATCCTGGCTTTCCTTAACGCACAGGATGGTAAAAAGCAGAAAACGAACTTCAACACGACTTTGTATTCACGTATTTCCCCGATAAAAGGGCTGTCATGGGATTTTAACCTGAACTATAAACGGTATTGGGAAGATAATCAGACCTGGACGAATCCATATGAGAAAGTCAAGTTTAGTGACGGTACAGTCATGTCACCGGCAACAGAACCGTCTGAAATGACTACTTACTTTTATAACCGTGCTGATTATAGCTATACTTTACAGAATATTTTACGCTATAATATAACGATCAATAAAGATCATGACCTGGGTGCTTTGGCTGGTTACGAAGAGTATTATTACAAACGCGATACCCGTAATGCAACAAAGAAGGGACTGATCGATTCAAGTATCCATACACCCGGTTCGGCTACGGAAATGCTGAGTGTAGGCGGAGGAGCTTTTGATCGTGCCAGCCGTTCGTTCTTCGGCCGTATCAATTATGCCTATAAATCAAGGTATTTGTTTGAAGCGAATTTGCGTCATGATGGGAATGCCCGCTATCATAGCGATTATCGTTGGGGTACTTTCCCTTCCTTTTCTGCGGCTTGGCGTATATCGGAAGAAGATTTCATGATAAATACCAAAAACTGGTTAGATAACCTGAAACTTCGTGTTTCTTATGGTTCAGTAGGTAATAACGGTGGTGATGATGTGGGTGAATATGAATATCAGTCTACTTACGGAGGTAGTAAATATCCGTTCGGCGGAAAACTGATATCCGGTCTGGCTTCTACTTCCATAGCCAACTCCATGTTGTCGTGGGAAACGTCTAAAATGACCAATGTCGGTATCGACTTGAATGCATTGAATAACCGCTTGTCTTTCACGATGGATGCATTTGTAAAGAATACCACAGGTATCTTGTTTACACCGTCTATTTATCTGACTGCCGGTAACAAAGGTGCTCCCCGTAAGAATATAGCGGAAATGAGTACTAAAGGTGTCGAACTGTCGCTGGGATGGAAAGACCAGATCGAAGAAGTCAGCTATTCCGTTAGCGGAAACTTTTCTTACACGCCTAATAAGATAAAGAAGTATAAAGGAAAATTAGTCGCTGGTTATGACGAAAACGGCGAATGGAAAAGTAACATCGGTGATGTCGCTTCCAGCACTTCCGCAGTGAATCCGGTTATTGAAGACCGCATCATGAAGGAATACTATATTCGTAATCCATATAAGGGTTCCGGAAATGGGTATGCTGCCGACGGTGTGAACGGCGGTCCGACAGACGGTATGATCCGTACGGAAAGTGATATGGAATGGTTGAAAGCGATGATCGATGCAGGTCATACTTTCATGCCCAATAAAACAGTATCCAAGGATAAGATCTGGTATGGTGACTATATTTATGCCGATGCGAATGGTGACGGTATCTATGGTGGTTCGGACGATAAAGAGTTCCAGGGAGTTTCTTCCGATCCGAAGTATAACTTCGGTTTTCAGATGTCTGCCGCATGGAGAGGTTTTGATATATCGATGAACTGGGCTGGTGCTGCCGGATTTAAATTGTATTGGGGAGCTTCGACCGGTTATAACTCTCCGACCACCCGTGTCGGTGTGGCTTTGGGAACCGATATAGCCAATGATCACTATTTCTATAATCCGGAAAATCCTTCCGATCCGCGTACAAACCTGTATGCTCAGTACGGTCGTCTGGTGAACGGTGAAAGCGGTTATCAGAATGTTGAAACATCTTCTTTGTATTTGTTTAATGGTAACTATCTGAAATTAAAGAATCTTACTTTTGGTTATACGTTACCGGCTCATATCTCCAAGAAGATTTTTACGGATAACCTTCGTGTATATGTTTCTATTGAAAACGTATTCAATATTACGAAGTATCCGGGCCAGGATCCTGAGCTGGGAGCTTATCCGGAATATACTTCATTGAGACAATTCGCATTTGGTGCAAACATTTCATTTTAAAGTGTAGAGAGTTATGAAATTAGTAAAGAATATTTGTTTATTAGGCGCTTCTATCGCTCTGTTGACAGGGTGTAACAGCGACTTGATGGATTTGACCCCATATGATTCAATTGCGTCCGGAAACATGTGGACGACTGAAAATCTGGCGGATATGGGTGTTACAGGTATCTATAATGTGCTTCGTTCCGAGAATGTGGCCGGTGATCTGCATAAATTCGACAGCTATGGCGTTTCTGCCGATTACCGCGATGGAAATTACTCTTTGTTAAGAGGTAATGCAACAACAGGCGACGGACAATTCTCAGGTTACTGGAAGATCAACTATGAAGGGATCAGTCGATGTAACGATGCGATCACGAACTTGTCAAAAGCTCCGTTGTCGGAGTCGAAGCTTGCTCGTTTAACAGCAGAATCCAAATTCATGCGTGCTTTTTTTTATTATAGATTGAATATGATGTATAAAGGTGTCCCTTTATATCTGGAGCCTGCCGAATTGGATGAACTGGTGAAAGGACGTAATACGGAAGCAGAAGTCTGGAATCAGGTTATTACTGACTTGACAGATGCGATCAATACAGCAGATTTGCCTGATAAATATGCGGCCGGTGATGCCGGTTATGGACGTGTAACCAAAGGTGCTGCCTATGCCTTGCGTGGAAAAGTCTATATGTGGACAGGCGAATGGGCCAAGGCAGAAGCTGATCTGCGTAAAGTAGGTGATCTGGGCTACGGCTTATTCCAGGGTGAATACAAACAATTATTCAAGGAGGCTAACGAACAATGTGAGGAAATGATCTTCTCTCTGCAATGTATAGGTGAAAGCGGTTACGGTAATAATTTTAGTTTCCGTTACGGTACGCGTAGTTCTTTCGGTTCTTGTTGGAATACCTATCTGGCAAGTACTGATTTTGTTGAAACTTATGAATGCGCAGATGGTAAACCTTTTAATTGGGATGATTTTATTCCGGGTTACAACACTATGGACCAGGCAAAAAGATCGGTTTATTTCCTGCGTGACGGAATGACGGATGCAGAGAAGGCTAAAATGGCGGAAGATGGAGCTGATTTGTCTAAATATCTGGCAGATGGTAATGAAGCACGAATCAGAACGGCTTATGAAAGCCGGGACCCGCGCTTGATGGCAACTATCATTACCCCGTATGCCGAATATCTCGGAGCAAATGGTGCTACAGCTTATACGTATACACTTCGTTGGCCATACAGAGGTTTTGATACGGCCGATCCGTTCGATTTGAAGACAGATACAAACAATCGTTATTATTATTTATTCAGGAAGTTTGTGGCAGAGGGAGCTTCTGAAATTCCTAACCGTGAGTATTCCCCGATCGATATCCCAATCATCCGTTATGCTGATGTTGTTCTTTCTTTGGCTGAATGTCTGAACGAACAGGGCAAAACAGACGAAGCGATCGAATGGGTGAATAAGGTGCGTGCCCGTGCCGGTGTTGCGTTATTGAACAGTAATCAATATACCCAGGTTTCCGGTCAGGATAATATGCGTGAACGTATCCGTAACGAACGCCGTTGGGAATTTGCAGGTGAAGGTGTTAACTTCTTCGACGAAATGCGTTGGAAGACCTGGCATGAAACCAAGTTCAAGAGCGGTGCCGGTCTGAAACAGATCTGGGGATCGATGCAGGCTTCCTATACATGGGGTGGCGATTATCTGTATAACTGGGCTATTCCGAAGTCTGAAATTCAAATGAATACAAATCTGACCCAGAATAATGGTTGGATAGATTAATTCGTGTGTTTGGGCTGACCAGACAAAAGGAGTCCTCCTGAACGGTCTGTTTTACAGATCGTTCAGAGGCACTCCTTTTTTGTTATATCCGGTATTAAAAGGTTGCTTTTGGACAATAAATACCCCTAAATTGGATAAAAAGGTCAGTTCCGTTATGCTGATCTTATTAATTTTGTTCTTAGAAAAATGGATACTCATGAAAACACTTAGAGCATGGGCTTTGTTATGCCTGTTATTTTATATTGTCTTGCCTCTTCATGCCTACGAAGAGCGTGATCTGCTGCAACGGTCGGCAGATGTTGCTACATTGAAATCGGTTTTACAGGAAGACCAGAAATGGGTTCCGTATCCGTCTTACTCGGATCGTGCAGCCTGGGATCTGTTTCTCGGAGAATACAAAGCCGAGTATATCAGAAGGGGGGAAAAGAAATTGGATTATGAATGGAAAGTAGTGAAAGCTACCGACTATATCGAATTCGAACGGAGCGGTAACCGCCGTATCATGGAAGACCCTTTCGGAAGTAACAATGGAGCTATCGCCGATTTGCTGATGGCAGAACTGGCGGAAGGCAAAGGACGTTTTATCGACCAACTTATCAACGGTGTTTTCCAATCTTGTGAAATGACTTCCTGGGCATTGTCTGCACACCTGACCGCCCAACACTCTAAAAGATCCTTACCTGATTATAAGGAACATGTGATCGACCTGACTGCCGGTGATCTGGGATCGTTACTTTCCTGGACATATTATTTCTTCCATTCGGAGTTCGATAAAGTGAATCCTGTTATCTCCGGGCGTCTCCGCCATGAATTGCAGGAAAGGATACTGGATACTTATATGAATGAAGACCGTTTCTGGTGGATGGCTTTCAATTATAAACCGGGAATGCTGGTTAATAACTGGAATCCATGGTGTAACTTCAATGTGTTGCAATGTTTCCTGTTGCTGGAAAATGACAAGGAGAAGTTGGCTAAAGCCGTTTACCGTACAATGATTTCCGTCGATAAATTCATTAATTATACGCATTCCGACGGTGCCTGCGAAGAAGGTCCTTCTTATTGGGGACATGCTGCCGGAAAGATGTATGACTATCTTCAATTATTATATGACGGGACAGGCGGAAAGATCAGTTTGTTCGACCAGCCGATCATTAAAAATATGGGAGAATATATCGCCCGTTCTTATGTAGGGAATGGCTGGGTAGTCAATTTTGCGGATGCTTCGGCCAAAGGCGGGGGAGATGCCCCGATCATCTACCGGTACGGTAAGGCTGTCGGAAGCGATGTTATGATGCAATATGCAGCTTACTTGAGCAACTTGTCTGCTAAAAAGAATCTTTCTTCCGGTAGAGATATCTTCCGTACGTTACAAAGCCTTCTGTATGCAAAAGAGATGGGAGAGGCAGAACCTTCCTATCATGCTCCGGCTTATACCTGGTACCCGGAGACTCAATTCTGCTATATGACGAATAAAGCCGGTTTCTTTTTGGCTACCAAAGGCGGATATAATAATGAAAGTCATAATCACAACGATGCAGGAACTTTTTCACTGTATCTGAATACGACTCCGGTCTTTATCGATGCCGGTGTCGGTACTTATACCCGCCAGACATTCAGTAACGAACGTTATACGATCTGGACGATGCAAAGCAATTATCATAACCTGCCGATAATAAACGGCATCCCCCAATCATTCGGTTCCCGGTATAAGGCAACGAAGGTTTCGTTTGATCCGAACCGAATGACCTTTACGGCCGATATTGCTACTGCTTATCCCGAAGAAGCAGGTGTAAACTCGTGGGTACGTTCCTATACTTTAAATAAAAACAAGGGAGAACTGAAGATCAAAGACTCATTCTCTTTGAGAGAACGGAAAGAGCCGGATCAGGTCAATTTCCTGACCTGGGGGAAGGTGGATGTTTCTTCTGCCGGTATTATCCGGATAGAAGTGAATGGTGAAAAGGTTGATTTATTGTATGACAAAAAACAGTTCACACCTTCCGTCGAGACAATTACGCTGGAAGATCCGCGTTTATCGAATGTCTGGGGAAAAGAAATATACCGTCTTTCATTGAATGCCGTTAAGACGGCAATGTCGGGAACTTATGTGTTTACAATCAAACAAAACAATAAATAAAGAAAGAATGAAGAATTGGATCGCTTTGGCTTTCTCTGCATTTCTGATATCGTGCGGAGGAACACCTAAAACTGTAGAAAAGAGCTTTGTAGACGAGAATGTCGATTTTGCCCGTGCGCAGATCGGTAAGGAAATAGAAGTCATAGAAGCCAGTGGTAAATTTCTGAACCCTGTTACGTTGAAAAAGGATAGTTCCGTTTATTATTGCGGTTATGCTGATTGGCGCAGTGGTTTTTTCCCGGGTTCGATGTGGTACCTGTATGAGTTGACAGGCGATACGGCATTGCTTCCGCTTGCACAGAAATATACGTTGGATATTGAAGAGGCAAAGAATCTGACTTGGCACCATGATATCGGTTTCATTGTTAATTGCAGTTTCGGTAACGGTTTGCGCTTGACCGCCGATCCGTCCTATAAAGATGTGATGGTACAAGCAGCCAAATCCCTGTCTACCCGTTTCCGGGAAGCCCCCCAGGTGATTCAGTCCTGGAATGTCGATCGTGGCTGGCAGTCGGAACGTGGCTGGGAATGTCCCGTGATCATCGATAATATGATGAATCTGGAACTGATGTTCGAAGCAACCCGTTTATCCGGTGATTCTTCTTTCTATAAAATTGCCATAGCACATGCCGACCGTACATTACAGGAACATTTCCGTCCGGATGGCAGTTGTTATCACGTGATCGATTATAGTTTGAAAGATGGTTCTGTCCGTCACCGTCATACGGCACAGGGATATGCACATGAGTCGGCCTGGAGCCGCGGACAAGCATGGGCGATTTACGGATTCGTTGTTTGCTACCGTGAAACTGGCGACCGTAAGTATCTGGATCAGGCTTTGAAAACATTCAATTTCATGAAAAATCATAAAGCAATGCCGACAGATCTTATTCCTTATTGGGATATGGATGCTCCGAATATACCGAATGAACCGCGGGATGCTTCTGCTGCTTCCTGTATCGCTTCCGCTTTGTATGAGATCAGTACGATGGATGTTGAAAATGCCTCAGAGTATAAAGCCTATGCCGACAGCATAATGACGTCGTTGGCTTCCCCGGCTTATCGTGCTGCGTTAGGCACGAACGGAAACTTTATCCTGATGCATTCAGTCGGCAGTATTCCTCATAATTCGGAAATCGATGTTCCGTTGAACTATGCCGATTACTATTTCGTCGAAGCCCTAAAACGTAAAAAGGACATCGAAAAGATGTAAATGTGAAGATAATTACAAACAGGGAAGATGGATTTACTCCATTTTCCCTGTTTTTTTTCTGTATTCAGCCGGTGTCGTATCGAATTGTGCTTTGAAGCAACGGGTGAAATAACGGGGAGAACCGAAACCTAACATATCCGATATCTCTGCGATTTGCAGGTCTGGCCGTCCGGTCAATAAGGTAGCAGCCCGTTTTAGTTTACAATTCAGCACGAAATCATTCGGAGTCATTCCTGTCAACGCCTTGAATTTGGCATACAGGGAACTGCGGCTTAATCCCAGTTCTTTAGCCAGTGTATTCATATCGAACTCCATATTGTTCAGATTCTCTTCGATGATCTTGTTTATGGTATCCATAAACTTCTGGTCGATCGGATTGCTGGCAAGCGATTGCGTATCGAAATCCTTTTGTTCGTTGAATTTCTTTTGCAGGATAATGCGGTTGCGAACCAGGTTGTTGCAGCGTGCAAGCAGCACTTTGGCATTGAACGGCTTGCTGATATAATCGTCAGCCCCGCGCTGCAAACCTTCTATGCTCTGTTCCGTCGAACTGAGTGCTGTAAGAAGGATGACCGGAATATGACAGATGTCAAAATCATTCTTGATTTTCAGGCACATTTCCGTGCCGGACATTTCAGGCATCATAATATCGCTTATGATAATATCCGGTCTTTCGTTGCGTGCGATTTCGAGTCCTTCCTTTCCGTTGTGTGCCAGTAAAACTTTGTACACCGGTGAAAATAAGGAGTTGAGGATCTGAAGCAACTCTTCGTTATCGTCGACCAGTAAGACGGTGTATGTCGTGTCTGTATCTGCAAATGATAATTCGGAAGTGCTTTCGGGTAGTTCTTTGATGATACTTTCCGGAAGGATCTCGTTGCGTATGGTTTCATTGTCAGGTTCGACAAACTGGCATTCTTCTTCTTTGAAATGCGTCCGGTCTTTAGGCAGGCGGACGATGAAAATACTGCCGTATCCGGGTGTGCTCTCTACTTGTATTTTACCATGATGCAATTCGATAATGCTCTTCGTGAGCGACAGGCCGATGCCGGTACTGGGTTGTGCCGTATCCGACGTCTGATTGCCAGCTTGGTAAAAGCGGTCGAATATCTTGTTGATATCTTCTTTGTTGATACCGATGCCGTTATCTATTATTTTAATGATGATCGTGTTCTCATTCTCTTCGATCACCATCTCGATACTCGCTCCCGGTTTGGTGTATTTGAATGCGTTTGAAAGCAGATTGTAAAATACTTTCTGCATCTGTTTAGGGTCGAACCAGCAGTTGATATTTTCCTTTTCAGAGGTAAAAAGATAGGTTATCGACCGGCTGGAAGCATACTCATAAAAAGAAAGATAAATTTCTTTCAGGAACGGGACAATATTTTGTTCATACACTTTTAGTTTGACATGTCCCTGCTCCAGTTTGCGAAAGTCCAGTAACTCACTGATCAAAGCCCTCATACTGTGGGTGTTCCTGTATATCTTCAATAACTTATTATAGGTAGAAGGCGCCAGCGAACTACTTTGAAGCAATAGCTCGATCTGTGAAATGATCAGCGTCAGCGGTGTGCGGAACTCATGTGAGATGTTGGAGAAGAACTGGAGCTTTGCCTGGTTCAGTTCCTCGATCCGCTCTTTCTCTTTTCGTTCATATTGTAATGAGGTCCTTAAAAGCAACTGTGATTGTTTGAAACGGAAGAAGCCATAAATCAGTCCTCCGCCTACCAATACATACAACAGGTAGAATAACGGTGTCGCATAGAAAGGAGAATGAATAGTTATTCCCATCCGGATCGTTTGCGGTTCGATTCTGGTATCGTACTGTTTTTCCCGTACGATCAGTGTGTATTCGCCGGGGTTGAGGTTGGTATATTGAATGCTGTTGTCGCTGTTACTGATCCATTTGGTATCGAAACCTTCCAGCTTGTATTCATAGGCCGTTTCCTTTAACGTATTGATATAGTTATTCGAATTAAAATTCAGAATGAGATTGTTCTGGTTATGGTTCAAATGGATTTCCTGCGTATAAGGAAGTGCTTCGGATAATATGCGGGATTGATCCTTAGGGTAAACCGGCTCGTTGTTAATATACAGATCTGAGAAATATAACTGATAGTCTTTGGAAGGACGGAACAGGTCCTGTTCGAAAAAGGTACTTAAACCGTCTATTCCTCCGACAAAGATCTCGCCGTTTTTACAGACAAGCAGTCCGCACCCTTTATTGATACCCGATACAGGAAGAGCGGTGCCCAGTTCCACCACTTTGAACATCGACTGTTCCGGATCGAAGAATGAGAGTCCCTTATCACCCGAAATGATCAGGTAGCCCTGCTGGGATTCTTCAATTTCATAACAATAGTTACTGAGGATCATGCTGTTTTCGGTTGTGTATCCTTTGAAAGAGTTATTCTTTTTGTCATAGAGGTATAATCCGGCACCGGAGGTACCGAAAAAGAGCCGTCCTTTCTTGTCTTCATAGATCGTGGTAACGGTTTGATCCCCGAGGCCGTTCTCACCACAACGGAAGATTGTCTTGTCTTCCTCATTCTCCATGTTGATCTTATAAATCACTCTTCCGCTGGTTATCCAGATATAATCGTTCGAATCGATGGCGAAGCAATGATTCCCATATTGTTTCCCGCTGGGGAAAACCGGGCTGATATGTTCCGTGTCGAGATCCATTTTGACACTTCCCCATTGGGTCAGGAATACCAGATATTTGTCTTTCCAGATTGTCATTTGGTTGATACGGTCGCCGGCTTTGACCGCATACGAAGGATCTTCAAAATAAGGATTTCGGAATCGCTTCCGGGGAATATCGAAGATAGATAATCCGCCGGTATGGGTTCCTATGTAAAGCTTGTTGCGCTTGGCGCTGTAGGCTATGTCTTTCAGATTGTCATGGGCTATGGAGTTTTTGTCGGGATCCGCCATGAAATAGGTAAATGTTTTCTTTTGTCGGTCGAAGAGGTTCAAGCCTCCTCCCTCGGTGCAAATCCAGATATTCTCGTCCTTATCTTCTGCCATGTGGCCGACAAAGGGGAAACTGACACAATCGTTTCTGGACTGATCCGCCGTGTAGAAGGTGAAAAGGTCCATTTCGGGATTGAAATAATGAACACCTCCGTAATAAGTTCCCAGCCAGATACTTCCCTGACGGTCTTTATAAACCGGGAAAACGGAGGAGTGGGCGAGACTGCCCGGAAGGTTATCTCGGGTATAGACCTGGAAATGATCGTTATGCGGATTATATTTATTCAGTCCGGTAAAAGTCCCTATCCAGAGATTTCCGAAGTTGTCTTCCACGATGCCTCTGACCTGGTTGCTGGATATATTGTCGGCTTTTTGCGGATCATAACGGAAGCGTTTAAAGTTGCCGGACGTTTCTCTTTTATAAAGTCCGTTCATTCTGGCTGAAATCCAAAGATTTGCGTGAGAGTCTTCAAACAGACCGTAAATATCTTCGTTCAGAATGATGGAGGTCAACGGTTTATTCTCTTCCTTCATGTATAATCCGGCATTCGTGCCGATCCAGCATTGTTTTTGGGAATCGACAAAGATGCAGGTGGCATGTTGGTAAGTGTATTCCAGTTTAAAACAAAACTGCAATTCTTTTATTTGCGGGTCCCAGATAAAAACAGAATCAGCGACTCCGACCCAAAGCCGGTCGTTACCGAAAGCGACAGCTGTGACTCCCGATTGTTTCAGGCAGCTGAATTGTTGTGTATGCAAATTGTATCGTACGAGGGAATTATCAGAATTGAAATAGATATTCCCCTGATTATCTCCTGTTATGAAATCAATACTGTTGCCGACTGTAGTCTCTTTATTTGTTTCGTTTTTCAGAGTCGGTTTATGTGTCGTTACATGAACGCCATCGAAAACGCTTAATCCTTCTTCCGTCCCGAACCACATACGCCCTAGCTCGTCCTGATAGATAGACATAACGGAAAGTTGGGAAAGCCCTTCTTTCATCCCGATATGTTTAAAATAGATAGGGAAGGCGTAAGAAAGGACATGCAGGAAGATGAAAAGGATGATTGTTTTTCTCATGGCTTTATCACTATTTGCCTACGAAGATACAGATAAAATCCGAAACAATTTTACACTGAGAGTTATATAAAACGGTCTCTTTGTAAATCATGTGAACAATAAACTACTGGATATAATGAAACCGGGGCTGTACTAGAGGTAGTTTGGGGTGACATTTCTACTCTTTTTTCTTCATTTATAACGATTGCCGCTAAAAAACAGACTTTTTTCTCTTCGGGAAACTAATAATATAAATGTACGCACATGTACATTATATATGGGAAGTCTCATTCTTGTCTAAGAAAAAAAGAATGATAACCATTGTTTATATATTGATAATTAATGCTTTAGATGAGAAAAGTGACTGACTAAATTAAAGGTTCCTTTTTTCTAGTCACAAAATTACAACAATCTTTTTAACAACCATTCATTTTGACAATATTTTTTTCTTTCTCTATATCCTTTCTTATCAACAGAATAACAATGTTAGTACAAAATTAGTCCTTTTCAGTATAAACTCAAAACATACACAAAATGATGACTAGAAAAAAGGAACGTTTAAACTCGTCATTTAACATTTGACGATCTCTAAATGGATTCGTAACAAGGACTTTTATAACACTATTATTAATATTAAATTTATTGATTATGAACAAAAAGTTTTCTACTTTACTGGCTTGTGCGCTGGTGGCTGGATCTTTTTCGTTTGCAACCCATGCAACAAACGAGATCCCTTACCGTACACAGGTTGTTTTGTCTGAACAATTCGATGCCTGCCTGACTGGTGTTAAGGCTATTAATCCTGATTACTATTATCAATTGCAGGTTAACGCAAAAGGTTCAGTAGTTGAAGAGCACCAAAATGATTTGGTTCCTGCTAAGGTCTTAGTGCAGGTACGCGATTATCAGACCGGAAATCTGACCTTGAAGGTAATGGATATCGAAGAAGCTCCTCTTACAGGATCTTTATGGAGAATTGAAGTAAAAGACAATGGCCTTCGTGGTAAGGAATATGTTTTTGTAAACAGAGAAACCGGTTATACAATCAATTATGATTGTGCGGATGCGGTTACATTAGTTAATGCAGGTGATAATGTTAATAACGAAGAAGCGACTATCATCAAAGACGACAATCTTCGTTGGGAATGGTATTCGGATGATGTTTCACCTGCCATTTTCGGCCCGAAGAAAGTATGGTCTTATGCACATGAAGGCAATATGGTTATGGGGTTGATGGCTAATAACTCTGACGATGTTGTTGCTGTGAAAATCAACAAAGATTTATTAGAAGACGAGATGACCAATATCAACTTCCTTACATTAACAGTTCGTACTGCCGGTGCTAAAGTGCTTACTGCTGCCGATATCAATACAATGATTGATGCTGAAGGTTCATGGCAGAACAGAACCAGCAAGAACGAAGCTCTCTTCGATGCTATGGGATTGATGGGTACTCCCGCTGCTATTGTAAACGAAGATTTGGTTACGGGTGCTTATCAGGCAAAAAAAGTTGCCGATGTATATCCTGCTTATGCAACTTGGGCAGAAGTTCAACCTAGTGGTGATTTCTATGGTTACAATATTCTGTTGAACAAGAAAACTACCAATAAATATTTAATGGTAGCAACAGATGAAACACATGAATCTATTCAGAACCCAGGTTTACATGGTGGTTTGAAAGTTAAGGATACTCCGCTTGCTCGTGTAAATGCGGAAGAAGCTTGTGATGCATTATTAGCCCGTTATATCTGGAAAGCTACTTATTATGCAACTAATGATAGCTTGGTATTAGAACCGCTGAATGCTTCTGTTATTACTACAGAATTGAAACAGCAAGGTAAAACGTGGAGCCAGTCAAAATTAGCAGATGCAATAGCAGCAGAATATTACAATACGGTTAATGCAGGTTCTACAAGTGGAAACAATGCGGATTTGAACGGGGAATTTGCTAAAAAGAAAGCAAATGTACCTGTTGCCTTGACTGCCATGAATGCTACAACTGGTATTGATAATCGTACGGTTATTACTGTTGGACAACCTCAGAATGCAACAACTATGGGACATTTAGTGGTTACTTCTGCCGGAAATGCTATTGTTGCTGCAGAAAATCACGCTAATCAACCATTTTGTTATCCGTACGCAAATATGTATGTGAAAGTGA
This sequence comes from Parabacteroides sp. AF14-59, assembly GCF_003479515.1. Classification (NCBI taxonomy): domain Bacteria; kingdom Pseudomonadati; phylum Bacteroidota; class Bacteroidia; order Bacteroidales; family Tannerellaceae; genus Parabacteroides; species Parabacteroides sp. AF14-59. The sequence continues at coordinate 103,545 of NZ_QUHH01000017.1, forward strand.
ACTTCAATAACACTTATTTGCCTATATTGAACCGTACAACAAAAGATACTGGCATCTATTATCTGCAGCTTTCAACTACTAAGACTAACAGTTCTTTAGATGAAAAACGTCTGAACGGTTCTTATCTGGTTGCAGATTATGCAGGACACTATCGTTACGATGTTTGGGAAGCTGAACAAAACTTCGCTCATATGCCTGCAACACAGTGGGTTGTTGAACAATTGGGTTGTTCGAAAGGTGGAAACCGTTGGGTGAAGATTACTAACCGTGAATTTGCATCTCAGGCATTTATTGGTCAGTTGTATACTGCAGGACAGAATGCTGATGGTAAAGAATTGGTATATATCATCAATCATAATTACCGGGGTCTGCGTGGTCATAACAATGTGGCAACTCCGGATGCAAATAATGCATTGAATTGTGCTGACACATTGATTTTCGCTGCTGTTGAAAATCCGACAATCGGCTATCTGAATATTGCTGATGATGTATTGAGAGAAAACAAATATGCTTTCAACCTGATTGAAAAAGACTTTAGCAATCAGTTCTTGTCTGCTAACGATGTAATTGAAAACTTACGTTTGTCTACTACAGCTACAAACTTTGAATTCTTCCGCGTTGCAGCTCCTGCATTCGGTTATAAAGTTGGTGGTGGTACTATCGGTGAAAAATATCTGTACAAAGTAAAAGTAAGCGATGCCAACAAGATCGACAACGATCATGTTTGGGTTGCATACGATAACAACCACAAATTTGTGATTGCTTCTGAAAGAGATATTAATGCCGGTACAGACGGCTTGAAATGGGCTACATTCGCATTTAAAGAAAACAGCGAAAATGGAGGTGTAGATTGCTTTACATTAGTTCATCATGAACTGAAAACTGTAAATGACAAGATTGTTTATCAGCCAGTAGGTGTTCTGTCAAAAGAACTTCAGACTGCTCATACAAAAGCTATCGATCTGTGCCAGAGAGAATACGATGTATTCGATATTATACCTGATGCAAGACCTCTGTACATGAATATGCGTGGTGACGCTGTAGTTGGTGACAAATATGCAAGCTATATCAACAATGAAGAAAACTGCATGAAGTTCACTCATATGAAGACAGCTGGAAACTTGTTTGAACGCAGTTTGCTTGCTGAAGGTTTACTGAACTATCTGGATATCGAAACTCTGTCTGATGCTGATAGCAGAAAGAATGCTGCTTTGTATGTAGACGAAGTAGCTGCAGCTGTAGACTCTCGTATGCCTCAGTATCTGTTTGTAATCAGACCTGATAGTGCAGTGGCTTATACTTGGTGCTCACAACACGGAATCAATTCAACTTGCGAACATTCTAATCCTTATAAAGGCTATGTTGCAGGTGAATTCTTGGTTAACCTGAATGACTCTATCCATGCTTCTATCAACAAACTGACTGACGCAAGTAAATTCCATAGTGATAACTATACGAGACTTGCTTTCGTAGAAGCTATCCATCAGGGGGATTTCTTGTATGTTCTGAAAGCTCCGTATACAATCGCAAGCATCAGTGCTGCAGATCCTGCAACAGAACAGATGTATGTAGTTCCTACTTATCTGGCAGCAGATCAGGAAGGTATTGTTTACGATAAGATCGCTCTTGACGGTTCACATAACAACGTTGCTTTTGCAATCCGCTATGTAGGTGATTCTGAAGAAGACGGTATTATGCTTGAATCTTATGATGTTGCAATGGCTGAAGCTGATAAATCAGAAGCAGGTATCGGTTCATTCACAGGTGCTTGGGTTACTTTGAACGGAACAGGTGTACCTGTATTAGGTAAGTTCCATAATGAAAACGGAAATCACGATACTGACGATACAGTCGGTGGTGGAAATAGTACTCCGGTAAACAACTTCAGTCAGGTTATTAACCAAGCTGCTGTATTCTCTCTGAATGCTACAGAAGGTCCTGCTACAGATACAGAAGATGTTGAAGTGGGAACTATCAAGGTAATTTCCGGAAATGGATCTGTTACTGTAATAGGTGCTCAAGGTAAGACTGTTGCTATCAGCAACATCCTTGGTCAAACAATTGCTAACACAGTGATTACTTCTAATGAAGCAACAATCTCAGCTCCTGCAGGTGTAGTATTCGTAGCTGTAGAAGGCGAGGCTGCTGTAAAAGCAATCGTAAAATAAAAATTATTTGTAATCAAATAATTCTGATAGAGTATCACGCAGCGCAACGGCGTTAATTATCCTGTGACAGGTGAACAAGTGATATTTATTAATACTAAAGTAATGAAAATAAAGTTCTTCTGTTCTACCTCTGTGAAGAGTGAAGACAGACAAAAAACAAGCCCCGGAAGATCTCTCTTTCGGGGCTTTGTATTTAAATGATTCGTAACTGTCGATTTTTATTTTCCGGGTGGTGCCTAATAATAGGATTGGGATAGCTTGTCTGCTTGTATTTGCTTATCTTTGCACGGAAAAAGTTTGTAAACATTTATGACGAAAGATATAACACCCGAATATGTGTTTGGTGATCTGCGTTATCTGCAATTGCTGGCACGTAGTTTTCCTACCATTGCAGATGCAAGTACAGAGATCATCAATCTGGAGGCGATCCTGAACCTGCCGAAAGGGACGGAACATTTTATGTCCGATATCCATGGTGAGCACCAGGCCTTTAACCATGTTCTGAAAAATGCTTCCGGAGCAATCAAGCGTAAGGTGAATGAGATATTCAGCAATACGCTGCGCGATTATGAAAAGAAAGAATTGTGTACACTGATCTATTATCCGGAGCAAAAGCTGGAGTTGGTCAAATGTAAGGAGCAGGATCTGGATGACTGGTTCCTGATCACACTGAACCAACTGGTACGGGTATGCCGGAATGTATCATCCAAATATACCCGTTCGAAAGTGCGTAAGGCGCTTCCGAAGGAGTTCTCTTATATCATTCAGGAGTTATTGCATGAGTCGTCGGACGAGCCTAATAAATCGGCTTATGTAGACCAGATCATCAAAACGATCATATCGACCGGGCGGGCGAATGATTTCATCATTGCCATGTGTAACCTGATACAGCGGTTGACGATCGACCTGCTACATGTGATCGGTGATATTTACGATCGCGGTCCGGGTGCCCATATTATCATGGATACGCTTTGCGACTACCACCATTTCGATATCCAGTGGGGTAACCACGATGTTTTGTGGATGGGGGCTGCTTCGGGGAATCTGGGCAGTATTGCCAATGTGATCCGTATGTGCCTGCGTTTCGGTAACCTGGCAACCCTGGAAGACGGTTACGGCATCAATCTGTTGCCGCTGGCTACCTTTGCGATGGATGTATATGGAGACGATCCCTGCGAACTGTTCATGCCGAAGACCAATGCATCTGATTCGACTTTCGATGAGAAGACAATCCGCTTGATTTCGCAGATGCATAAGGCTATTACCATCATCCAGTTCAAGCTGGAAGGGGAGATTATCCGCCGTCGTCCGGAATTCGAGATGGACGACCGTCTGTTGCTTCACCATATCGACCTGAAGCGTGGAATCATTAATCTGGACGGAAAGGAATACGAGTTGAAAGACAAGAACTGGCCTACGCTCAATCCGAAAGATCCTTATGCCTTGTCGATCGAAGAGGAAGATTTGATCCGCCGGATACAACACTCGTTCGAATACAGTGAGAAATTGAAGAAACATATGCGTTGCCTTTTCCGTCATGGAAGTATGTATCAGGTTTGTAATTCGAACCTTCTGTTTCATGCCTCTGTGCCGATGAACGCTGACGGTTCGCTGAAAAGCGTCAGCATCGAAGGACAGGAATATAAGGGAAAGGCTTTGCTGGATAAGGTAGACCAGCTGATCCGTACGGCCTATTTCGATTCGGAGGATTCTCCGGAGAAAGATTTTGCGCTGGATTATATCTGGTATCTCTGGGGAGGAAAAGATTCTCCGTTATTCGATAAGAGCAAGATGGCTACTTTCGAACGCTGTTTTATCGACGATAAAGGGGTGCAGAAAGAGGAAAAAGGCGCTTATTATACGTTACGTGAAGAAGAGAAGATATGTGACAGGCTGCTGGATGAGTTCGGCGTGACGGGTGTACATCGCCACATCATCAACGGTCATGTGCCGGTACGTTCCATCCAGGGAGAGAATCCGATTAAGGCGAACGGGAAACTGTTGGTCATCGACGGCGGCTTTTCCAAGGCTTATCACCCGGAAACAGGTATTGCCGGTTATACTTTAGTGTACCATTCCCGTGGGTTTCAGCTGGTACAGCACGAACCGTTCCTGTCTACCGACCAAGCCATCAAAGAAGGCCGTGATATCCGTTCCACGACTATTGTGGTTGAGCTGAGTTCCCATCGTCAGATGGTAAAAGATACCGACAAGGGGGCCGACCTGCAACGTCAGATCCATGATCTGGAAAAGCTATTATACGCTTACCGCAACGGCTTTATCAAGGAGAAGGAACGCAGTGAGTATTAGAAAGATTTGAGCTTATTCGAACATAAGCTATCAGTCATAAATAAGACATGCTTAGTTGCAGGTTTATTTGCCGTCTGCTTCAGCTGACGGATTACAAGTTTTTTCTCTTTTTGGCTTTAGCCACATTTCTTTTAGCATAGAGAGTGTGCTTAAAATGGGACTAAAGTCCAAAGAACTAGATTATTTACTAAACCGTCAGTTAAAACTGACGGCAAATGAACCTGTAAAGGTGAAGTCTCTTTGATAATTTGATAAGGGGATAGCTCAAACTGACAATCTTTGAAACATTCAAATCTGATAATTATTGAAGTATTCAAATTTGATAGTATCTGAAACAATTGCATCTGAAACAACAGAATAAAGTATATGCAAAAACGAATAACCTGGCCCCCCATACTATTGACCATCCTGATAGTCTTGCTATTTCTGGGTGGCTTGGTATACGGTGCCGTATCCATCCCTTTGGAAAGCGTAATAGATATCCTTCTGGGAAAAGACATCGGCCGTCCGGCCTGGCAAAGCATCATCCTGCAATCCCGTTTCCCGCAGGTGGTGACGGCCTTGCTTGCCGGTGCTTCGCTCGCTACCAGCGGCTTGTTGTTGCAGACCTTGTTCCGAAATCCGTTGGCAGGTCCTTCTATCCTGGGTATCAGCGACGGTGCAAACCTGGGAGTAGCTGCCATCATGCTTTACTTCGGCGGTACTCTCGGTATGGTGACCGAACTGCCGATCAGCGGTTATCTGGCAGTCATCATTGCCGCTTTTGCCGGTGCTGCCTGTATCCTGGGACTGATCATCTGGTTCTCAGCCAAAGTGAAGAATAATGTCATGCTGCTAATCATCGGAATCATGATCGGCTATCTGGCATCCTCCCTGATATCCGTACTGAATTATTACGCATCGACCGATAAAGTACATGCCTTTGTCATGTGGGGCCTGGGTAATTTCTCCGGAGTCTCCCTCATGCAATTGCCTTACTTTCTATTTTTCACCATTACCGGCCTGCTCTTGGCTATTCTGCTGATCAAGCCGCTGAATGCCTTGCTTCTGGGAGAGATGTACGCTGCCAACCTCGGGATAAAGATCAAACGGACCCGTATCGGGATTCTGTTCTGTACCGGTCTGCTGACGGCTACGACCACCGCTTTCTGCGGCCCTATCTCTTTTATCGGCCTTGCCGTCCCGCATATTGCCCGCCTGATGCTAGGCTCGTCCAATCATAAGATGCTGGTGCCGGTTACGATGCTGGCAGGCTCCTGTATCGCCTTACTCTGTAATATACTGATGGTCATGCCCGGAACTAATAATATCCTGCCTCTGAATGCGGTGACCCCCATGTTGGGTGCTCCGGTCATTATCTATGTGATCGTAAATCGTAAAAACATCCAATACTTTGACTGATGAGGACACAGGAACCAGTAATAGAAACAAATCATCTCAGCATAGGTTACCTGCTGAAAGGCGGCAGGCGCAAGATCATCCACGAGGACCTGAACCTGCGTCTCCAACCCGGTGAAGTCACCTGCCTGTTGGGGCTGAACGGAGCCGGTAAATCGACCCTGTTGCGTACCCTATGCGGTTTTCAACCCCCGTTGTCGGGTGAGATCCGCCTGATGGGAAAACCGTTGGCATCCTATTCACAAAGCAACTTTTCGCTGACTGTAGGTGTTGTACTGACGGAGAAGACAAACGCGGGCGGAATCACTGTTTATGAACTCGTTTCATTAGGACGCCACCCGTACACAGGTTTTTTCGGCCAACTGAAGAAGCACGACAGGGAGATCATCGAACAATCGCTGGAGGCAGCCGGTATTGCCCACAAAGCACAAAATTACGTATCCGAACTGAGCGACGGCGAACGGCAGAAAGCTATGATCGCGAAAGCCCTTGCGCAGCAATGCCCGATCATCCTGCTGGATGAGCCGACCGCTTTCCTGGATGTCACCAGCCGCATAGAGACTATGGTGCTGCTGCACCGCCTGGCAATGGAACAACATAAAGCCATCCTCCTCTCCACCCACGACCTCGATCTGGCTATCCAGATGGGCGACTGTCTTTGGCTGCAGGAGAAAGGCCGCCCGATGGCCTGCGGTACACCCGAAGATCTGATATTGAGCGGTGCCTTCGAATCCTTTTTCGGTAAGGAGGACATCGTGTTCGATCCCTCTACAGGGAAACTGAATACCAAAGCTCCTGTCGATCCGATAGGGGTCGAGGGCGACTTCCTTGTCTCTTATTGGGTGGGGAATGCCCTTATCCGGAACGGTTTCCGTCCTGCCCCGGCGAAAGAGGGACAGGTAAATGTAAATTGTCTGTCTCCCAGTGATCTCCTGCTGACTTTGCCTGATGGGAAAGTGAGAAAACTGGACGGAGTGGCTGCTTTGATTGAAGCGGTAAGGGAAGAGAAATTTAGCACTAGAGTGTCGCCCCTATCAGCACAATAGTGTCATTGGCATCAGCACGGTAGTGCTACGGGCACTGACATAATAGTGTTGACAAAAGTATCTTAGTGTCGTTATTGTCAGTAACTTGGCAGTGTTACTAAGAATGAAAGAATAATAAAAGATATAATAAGATAAGTACAGATGAATTATGGCAAATGAAATAACCTGGCGGTTAGAGAATGAGAAAGTAAGCCGTCTGCTGTTACAGTATGCTATCCCGGCGGTGATCGGGACGATGGTGAACTCTTTATACAATATCGTAGACCGGGTTTTTATCGGTCAGGGTGTCGGTGCGCTGGCGATTGCAGGGCTTACATTGACTTTCCCTATCCTGCTTTTCCTGCAGGCATTCGGTATGTTGGTGGGGGCCGGTGCCGCGACGCGTGTCTCTATCCATCTGGGGAGGAAGGCGAATGACATGGCGGAGAAGGTACTGGGAAATGCCTTTACACTGACTTTCATCATAACGATCCTTACGGTAATCCCTTGTATGATCTGGATGGAAGACCTGCTGCTTGCCTTTGGCGGTAGCGAACAGACCATCCCTTATGCAAAGGACTATCTGAATATTGTCATCCCCGGAACGATCCTTACTTCGTTGAGCTTCGGCTTTAATGCCGTCATGCGAGCTTCCGGTTATCCGAAAAAGGCCATGTTCACCATGCTGATCGGAGCCATAGCTAATGTAATCCTCGACCCGATCTTTATTTTCTGGCTGGATATGGGTATACAGGGGGCGGCGATCGCTACGATTATCTCCATGCTCTTGAGTACCGCTTTCGTGATGAATCACTTTATTCAGAAAGACAGTATCGTCCGCTTCCACAAGGGAACGTTCAAGCTGGAGGGACATGTCGTGTGGAATATCCTGACGATCGGTGTTTCACCGTTCGCCATGCAGCTGGCAGGTAGCCTGGTAGTCGTTATCCAGAACTATGCGCTTAAAGTACATGGCGGCGACCTGGCGCTCGGTGCGAACGGGATCATTACCAGCGTCGGCATGCTACTCGTCATGCTTATCATCGGTATCGCCCAGGGGATGCAACCTATTGTCGGTTTCAACTACGGGGCGGGGCATCATAAGCGTGTGCAGGATACCCTTTGGCTCGTTATCATTACTTCGACCGTCATTATGGGGATCGGGTGTATATGCAGCATCCTTTTCCCGGAAACGATCTCCCGTGCTTTCACAAACGATCCGGCACTGATAGAGGTGACGGCAAACGGCTTACGGATCAGTTTGCTGGTCTTCGTGGTGGTCGGTTCGCAGATCTCCATCAGCCAGTTTTTCCAGAGTATCGGTATTGCCTGGAAAGCGATGTTCCTTAGTCTGAGCCGCCAGTGCCTTTTCCTGATACCGGCCCTGCTGGTTTTCCCGAACATCTGGGGGCTCGACGGCGTGTGGTATGCCTCGCCGTTTTCAGACTTCATTGCGGCCGTAACTGCCTGGGGGTTCTTATGGTATCATGTTAAAAACATAAAAAGTACAGGAGTAAATTGAACTTCCTGGCATGTTATTTGTCTATATAATGAAAAGTGATTCACAACGTATTAATTATAAAGAATAGAAGTATGAAAAGAGTATTATTATTGCTAGCTGTCCTACTGTTTAGTGCCGGTTCAGGGACAATGATGGCACAACAGGATAAAGCAGCACAGAAGGCTGCCAAGAAAGCAGAGAAAGAAGCCAAGAAAGCAGCAGAGGAAGCTGAAAATATGGCCTTGTTCGAACAGGCTGTCCAGGCTCTTAACGCTAAAGATTTCGTGCTCGAAGCAGATCGTGTGGAATTTAAACGCGGACGTTTTGTTTATGTCACTCCTAGTACCAACTTCGTATCGATGGATGGCAACCGTGCAACGATCCAGTTGGCTTTCAACGGAGCATATGCCGGACCTAACGGCATCGGAGGGATCACTGTAGAAGGTAACGCTTCGAATGTCGAAATGAAGACCGACAAGAAAGGAAACATCACTTTCAGTATGATGGTACAAGGTGTAGCTGTTTCAGCAAATGTCACTTTCCGTATGGTTAAAGGCTCCAATAAATGTACGGCTACTGTGAGCCCGAACTTCAACAGCAACCGTGTTTCATTCACCGGTTCACTGTATCCGACAGAACAATCCAATGTGTTTAAGGGACGTTCCATTTAAACCGGTTGAATGACTGTCGCAGGAGCGAAGTCGGATATAAAATAGCATGTGTCAGAAACGGATGAGTTGTCCGGTTTTCTGACACATGTTGTTTTATGCGAGGTTTATTTCTTCACTTGATCGACATCGTGGAATATCATTATCTGCAGTACCGGATTCGCGTCGTCGTCGAGTGTTTCGATAAGCTTTTTCAGTTCCTCGTCCCCATGTTGGCCTTCGGCTTCCTGTAAAGCATATACCTGGCGGGTGCGAACTGCAATATGGCTGTTCTGCGTCGTATTCCAGTTGGTGATGTGCGGATAGTCGTCCATCAGTGTCCAGTAGGAATTATCCGTATAGTCGGTCATCTTGTAGATCTGGTTTTCTTTCTTGTCGTAGATGTAGAAATGCTCGTCGACATACGGTTTGTACGAATGGCTGCGGAGGATATAAAACATCAGGTAACGCTCGGTTTCGATCGTCGGATGTATCTGTGCGAAGGTGGTGGGGTATTGGCTTTGGTCGATGATACGCGGAACGACCTGCAGGTCTTGCTGCCGGATTTCAAAGATCGTGTCGTTGCCCAGGTTAGCCATAAAGGCTCCCTTGGGACTCTTTATCAGGCTTCCGTAGGCCAGGCGTCCGTGGCTGTCGTGAGGCAATTGGGTAGGGAAGCGGATCGGTAGTTTTTTTACCGTGCTTCCATCTTCTTTGCGGATGACCGAATAGCGGGGGCCTCCGGGGTTGTATCTGAAGTAATTGAGCAAGAGCGAGTCATTGAGTATTACGATCTCTTTCGCTTTGTTGGGGAAGGTCCGTTTGAAGTTTCCTTCCAGGTCGTAGACGTATGTGCAGCCTTTCTTTAAGTTGGCATCTTGAACGAATATCTCTTTCCGGAGGGTATCGACGGCATAGCTGCTAATGTAACTATATTCGCCCGGTCCTCCGCCTCGGTGGTCGATTTTACGGACCAGGCTGCCGTCTTTCTTGAATATATAAATGGCGGTTTGCTCTTCCTGGGCGTAGATAAAGTCGTTGGTCAGCAGATATTCGTTGCCCTCGCAGGTGCCGCGTTGCCTCAGGAGAGTCGTATCGTTGGTCTCCAATGGAATATACAAAGCGTCGGAGAGGTCGCTCAAGCGGATATTCGTTTCCGGATAGTTCTCTTCTACATTGAAGTAGATAGGTTTTTCTCCCTCATACCAGACGGGGGCAGCCGATAGAGTAACTTTTTCAGATGCCTCTTTTCCGGTATCCTCCGTCCGGGATTCTTTTTTTGTGCCGGAACAACAGATTGTCAGGGAGAAAGTGAAAAATAGAAGAGGGAATGTTTTCATGGTATAGTATATCTGATTGTTAAACGCAAACAATATAGATATAAAGGAGGATACAGCAAAGTGGTGAGGTTGTTTTTTAACTTTGTTTGTTCCGCATATAAAGATATTTTGTAGATTTGTTCTCATTAATCCTATAGTTAAAGTTAAGTTATTATGCAATTATCAATCGACCAAAAAGACATCGATAAATTCATCATGATAGGCGATAAGGTGCTTATCAAACCGAAGAATCCGCAGAGCCAGACTAAATCAGGTCTTTACCTGCCGCCTACGGTACAGCAGGATAAGATACAGAGCGGTTATATCATCAAGGTAGGTCCCGGTTTTCCTCTGCCTTCGCAAAAGGAAGAGCATGAAGTATGGGAAAAGAAGGAAGATGAAGCTGTTCATTACCTGCCTTTACAGGCGCGTGAAGGTGATCTGGCTGTCTATTTGCAGAATGCAGCCTATGAGATCAACTTTAATGAAGAAAAGTTCCTGATCGTGCCTCATTCTGCTATTTTGATGCTGCTCCGAGACGAAGGATTGTTCGAATAAAGCCTTTTTCTTTGGCAAAATACTAATAGATATACTTTTTTGATGTATTTTTGCAAGCAAATCAACAAAATAAACTATCAACAGTAGCGATTAGAATGAATAAAATTGTAAGTAAAGAACATTTCTCTGCCAACGTCGTGAAGCTGGAAGTGGAAGCTCCGCTGATTGCCCGCTCACGCAAAGCCGGTCACTTTGTGATCGTAAAGGTGGGAGAGAAAGGTGAACGTATCCCTTTAACCATTGCAGGAGCAGATACTCAGAAAGGAACCATCACCCTGGTTATCCAGGCCGTAGGCGGTTCATCCAAAAAGATCTGCGATTTGAACGTAGGCGACTATATTACCGATCTGGTAGGTCCGCTGGGACAAGCCACCCATATCGAAAAGGTAGGGACGGTAGTTTGTGCCGGAGGTGGTGTAGGTGTAGCCCCGCTGCTGCCTATCGTTGAGGCTTTCCATAAGGCCGGCAACCGCGTGATCGTCGTGCTGGCTGCCCGTACGAAAGACCTGGTGATCCTTGAGGAACAGATGAAAGCTAATTCCGATGAAGTGATCGTGATGACCGACGACGGCTCATACGGCACGAAGGGACTGGTGACGAACGGTGTGGAAAGTGTGATCAATCGTGAGAAGGTAGACCTGTGTGTAACCATCGGTCCGGCCATCATGATGAAATTCGTTTCGGCTCTTACAAAGAAATACGAGATACCTACCGTCGCTTCCCTGAATACAATCATGGTAGACGGTACGGGCATGTGCGGCGCTTGCCGTATCACGGTGGGCGGAAAGACCAAGTTCGTCTGTGTGGACGGACCTGAATTCGATGCTCATCAGGTTGATTTCGACGAGATGCTTATGCGTCTGGGTGCTTATAAAGATATTGAAAAGAAATAACCACTTAAACAAATGACAACAGCAGAACTAATTGCAGCCCGCCGTTCCGAACCCTGGAGGGAAGAACTGCGCAAGAGCAAAAAAAATAAAGAACGCACGGATATTCCCCGTGTGGAAATGAACGAACTCGATCCGGAATACCGCAGTCATACCCGCCTGGAAGAGGTGAACCTGGGCTTGACAAAAGAGCAGGCCATGCAGGAGGCACAACGTTGCCTGGACTGTCCGAATCCAACCTGTATGGAAGGTTGTCCGGTAAGTATCAATATCCCGACATTCATCAAGAATATCGAACGGGGTGAATTTCTCGAAGCAGCGAAGGTATTGAAAGAAACCAGTGCCTTGCCTGCCGTTTGTGGCCGTGTATGTCCGCAGGAGAAACAGTGCGAAAGCAAATGTATTCACCTGAAGATGAAGAAGGCCCCGGTTGCCATCGGTTACCTGGAACGTTTCGCTGCCGACTATGAACGTGAGAGCGGTCAGATTTCTGTGCCTGAGATTGCTGAAAAGAACGGTATCAAGGTTGCCGTGATCGGTTCCGGTCCTGCCGGTCTGTCTTTTGCCGGTGATATGGCGAAACGCGGTTACGATGTGACGGTGTTCGAAGCGTTGCATGAGATTGGCGGCGTATTGAAATACGGTATTCCGGAATTCCGTCTGCCGAACAAGATTGTGGACGTAGAGATAGAAGGACTTCGTAAGATGGGCGTGAAGTTCATCACGAACTGTATCGTCGGTAAGACGATCAGTTATGAAGACCTGCACGAAGAGGGTTTCAAAGGCTTCTTTGCTGCCAGCGGTGCCGGTCTGCCTAATTTCATGAACATACCGGGCGAAAACCTGATCGGCGTCATGTCGTCCAACGAATACCTTACACGTGTCAATCTGATGGATGCTGCCAATCCCGAAAGCGATACGCCCGTGTTGCAGGGTAAGAAGGTGGCAGTGATCGGCGGAGGTAACACGGCGATGGACTCTGTACGTACGGCCCGTCGTCTGGGAGCTGAACGTGCTATGATCGTTTACCGTCGTAGCGAAGAAGAAATGCCTGCCCGCGTGGAAGAGGTGAAACATGCGAAGGAAGAGGGTGTGGAATTTATGACTCTCCATAACCCGGTCGAATATATCGGTGACGATCGTGGTCGTGTAAAACAGATGCGTCTGCAGAAGATGGAACTGGGTGAACCGGATGCTTCCGGACGTCGCCGTCCTGTTGCTATCGAAGGAGCCATCGATACGATCGATGTGGACGAAGTAATCGTCAGCGTCGGTGTTTCTCCCAATCCGCTTATCCCGCGTGCCTTCAGCGGCCTGGAAGTAAGTAAATGGGGCACGATCGTGGTCGATCAGGATACTATGCGTTCAGCATTGCCTGATGTGTATGCCGGAGGTGACATCGTTCGCGGTGGTGCGACAGTGATCCTGGCTATGGGCGACGGACGTAAAGCTGCTGCCGCCATGGATGCCAGCCTGCAGGGAAAATGATCCATATAACAGTATAAACAGAAGCCCGGCCCTGACAGGTCGGGCTTTTTCTTTGCCAAAACGTCAGTAAATCTCTATATCTTCTAATTTTTAAGAGCTTCCTCCTAAAAGGTATTGCAAATGAGAAATTTATTTTTAAATTTGCGTTTAACTGATTATCCAGGAAAAGACATATATGAGGTAAAGAAAATATTTATACAATAGTTGTAAATATTGGTGTGTCTATGAAGGGGGGACTATGGCAGAAATGCTATGGTCCTTTTTTGTGTTAAATCGTGAATAATAGAATCCTTGTAACTATTTAATAGTTACATTTACTGCATCCGGGAAATATTATTAAGGCATATGCAATGAAGCAGGTATTAAATGATTTGATTGATGCAGGATTTATAAAATGAAGGAGGCTACGATGAATACATTAACTTATAAAAATTATATCGGTTCCGTTAATTTCAGTGAGAAAGACAATGTCTTCTTTGGTAAGGTAGAAGGTATCAATGCTCTTGTTAATTTCGAAGGGGAGAGTGTAGGTGAGTTAAGGAAGGCTTTTCAAGAGGCTGTGGACGATTATCTGGCTTATTGTGAGCAAGAGGGAATCGAACCCAATAAAAGTTACTCAGGCTCTTTAAATGTACGTATTTCTCCTGACATACATAGTAAGATTGCGATGCTGGCTAAACAAGCAGGTCTTTCTATTAATGCTTTTATAAAGGATGCTTTAGAGAAACAGGTAACATCTTTATTATAAGAATTAATTAAGATACAGAATGGATAGATGATAGGACCTCGCTTAATGCGGGGCTTTTGGGTAGTATATTAAATAAAAAGCCCCGATATTGCAAGCAATACCGAGGCCTTTTGGAAGCGAGCGAAAGACGGGACTCGAACCCGCGACCCTAACCTTGGCAAGGTTATGCTCTACCAACTGAGCTACTTTCGCAATTAAATCAAACTGTACTCGAAGCGGGACTTGAACCCGCACAGCCGCAATGGCCAAAGGATTTTAAGTCCTTCGTGTCTACCGATTCCACCATTCGAGCATCCCTTCTCTTAGAGATGAGCGAAAGACGGGACTCGAACCCGCGACCCTAACCTTGGCAAGGTTATGCTCTACCAACTGAGCTACTTTCGCATTGTTTCCGTTTGCGTGTGCAAAGGTAGATAACTTTTTTGTATTTGCAAATATTTGATTAAAAAAATCTCTTTAGCTGCTGATTTTTTTAATACCGGATCATTAATTTGTTTCCCTGCTGAGTCACGTCAAATCTTGTCAGGGCAAATTCTGATGGGCCATCTGACGGTGTACCAGAACCATACGCTATTTCGTACTTGGTTCCGCACTTAGGACATTGTGCCCATCCGGTGTTATCTGCTTCTACGGTTACATTTTTGTTTGCTTCATAAGGACAGCAAAGATCATAAGCGTAATATTTGGTATTACCGGAAGAGTCGAACCCGCTAACCACCAATACACCGGAAAATCCGAGCTGTGTGCCGTAATTTTGACCGTTGGTGGAAGTAATCTCCTTGTGGTTAAGTGCACCGACCAGATCCTTATCTTTGAAAGCCAGATCCAGTTCAAGATATACCCGTGCATAAGGTATATTCGATACATTAACCTTGTTGCATGACATTACCAACAGCACTACCAAACAAAAAAATATCCTTTTCATATTATTATGCTAACAGTTCCTTTTCAGCTTCGTTTACTTTACTAAACGAGAAACCGTCAATAATATTTTGCATCAGAGCAGAAATACTGTCATTGCATAAATTACCGATACTACCTTCGTGTGTATGGCTAACCTCTTTATTCGGAGTGAATTTACCTGCTTCGATGTTCAAACCCACCTGTTTGTAAGCGTCGCGGAAAGGAACACCCTCCAGCACGAGGCGGTTTACTTCCTCTACGCTGAACAACAGAGCATATTTGTCATCTTCCAAGATATGTTCGTTCACCTTCACTTCGCGCATCATATGCGTTACCATGCGAATGCAATCCTTCAGTTCGTCGAAAGCAGGCAGGAACACCTCTTTGATGATCTGCAGGTCGCGGAAATAGCCCGATGGCAGGTTGTTGCATATTAAAGTGATCTGTTGAGGCAATCCCTGTATTTTGTTACATTTTGCCCGTGTCAGCTCGAATACGTCCGGATTCTTCTTATGCGGCATAATACTCGAACCTGTCGTGAACTGGTCGGGCAGCTTGATGAACCCAAAGTTCTGGCTGTTGAACATACAAGCATCGAACGCCAGTTTTGAAAGCGTTGCGGCGATACCCGCCATTGCAAAAGCCACCGTGCGCTCCATCTTGCCACGTCCCATCTGTGCATAGACCACATTGTAATCCAGCGAATCGAAACCCAGCAGATTGGTTGTCATCTGGCGGTTCAGCGGGAACGAAGAACCATATCCGGCAGCCGAACCCAACGGGTTACGGTTGCAAACCTTATAAGCCGCCTGCATCATCTGCAAATCATCCGCCAGGCTCTCGGCATACGCCCCGAACCACAGGCCGAATGAAGAAGGCATCGCTATCTGTAGATGCGTATACCCCGGCATCAGTATATCCTTGTAACGGTTGCTCTGGCTGATCAAGACCTCGAACAGGCCGTTAGTCAGCTCTACCAGCTCCTGTATCTGCGCACGTGTGAACAGTTTCAGATCCAGTAACACCTGGTCGTTGCGCGAACGTCCGCTATGTATCTTCTTGCCGATATCGCCCAAACGGCGCGTCAGCATCAGTTCCACCTGCGAATGGACATCTTCCACGCCCTCTTCAATCACGAACTCGCCGCGGTCGGCCACGGCATAGATGTTTTTCAGCTCGGCAAGCAGAACCGTCAGTTCGTCTTTTGCGAGCAACCCGATACTTTCCAGCATCGTTATATGAGCCATCGAGCCAAGAACGTCGTATTTAGCGAGGTAAAGATCCATTTCACGATCCTTACCTACGGTAAATGTTTCGACTTCCTTGTCTACCTGTACATTTTTTTCCCAAAGTTTCTGAGCCATCATGCGGAGAATTAATAGGGCAGGGAGGCAATCACAGTTGAAATCTTGTCGAGAGCGTCCTGCAACGGTTTTGATACCATCGGTTTGATAAACGGATTCAGATCGGCGCGGATCGTCATTTTCAATCGCGTGTCGGCTTCTTCCACCTGTTTCAGTTGAATCCACAGGAAGAGAGGGACGGGCGAGTTGGTTGTAGTAAATTTGATTGTTTTGTTCGGTTCGCGTTCTACGATCTCGAAGCGTATTTTACCTACGGGATCGACAGCGAAGCTACAAGAGTCGCTGTCGAACTCGAAGTCTTTGATCTTATCTTGTGGAATGCGGTCCTTAACCCGTTCCAGATTGGAAAGGTCGGACAGCATTGCATAGACACGATCCTCGTTATAGGGGATCGTTTTGATTTCACTTACAAATTCAGTCATCCTGTGTCGTTAAAAATTAAGCTTCAGGATTCCAGTTAGCAGGATCTTTGCGCCATTCCTGCAAAGTGGCGATTTCCGATTCGTCGATATAGTCTGTGCGTACAGCTTCTTCGATAACGGCGTCGTAGTTGCTCAGTGTAGTCAGCGTAACTTTTGCATCCTTGAATTGCTGTGTAGCAACAGGGAAACCGTGAGTAAAGATGGCAACCATACCAACAACATCGCAACCGAAGTTACGTACGGCCTGTACAGCTTTCAAGCTACTACCGCCTGTTGATACCAGGTCTTCGATAATTACTACTTTTGAACCCGGTTTCAGTTCACCTTCAATAAGGTTTTCCAATCCATGATCTTTCGGCGTTGCGCGGATATAAACAAAAGGCAGTCCAAGCAGATCGGCAACCAATGCACCCTGTGCGATGGCGCCTGTGGCAACTCCTGCGATAGCATCTGCGTTCTCGTATTTTTCGCTAATCACACGTGCCAGTTCCAATTTAATGAAACTACGAACAGCCGGATAAGAAAGCGTTTTTCTATTATCACAGTAGATCGGTGACTTCCAGCCCGAAGCCCATGTAAACGGATTTGCCGGTTGTAATTTAACGGCTTTAATCTTTAATAATTTCTCTGCAACTAATCTTTCCAGTGTTTTCATACAATCCTACATATATATTTATATCAGTTTGCAAAAGTAGGCAAACTGAATGAGATAACCTTATAGAACCCGAAAAAAATGAAGGTTTAAAAAGATATTTTTGAAAATAAAAGGCTACCGGTCAGCTTCTAGAAGAAGTTCGGCCGGTAGCCTGTCGGGGATGGCGGTTAATAGAAGCAATCTTCTTAAAAAAGCTTCAACCGTATCCTAAGGGATAGTTTCAAATAAAGGCTTATTCCCTTTCGTGCTAGGTGGAGCAGCAGGGTGGGGATAAGCTTCGGTAACGACAGTTGTTTCATCATCTGTTGACGGTTTAAAGTGAAACAAAAAATTAAGCAAAGCAAGGATGAGTTCGATGATTCGTTTGAATTTAGACATGGTTGCTTTAGGGTTAGATGAATAATTATTTTAAAAGTTGACAGTTGACAAGTGACAGTTGACAGTTATATCGGCTTTCAGCCGATTTATTGACCGAGCGCGAAGCCAACTGTCACTTGTCAACTGTCATCTGTCAACTGATAAAAGCCACAATCGCCTGTACCGTTTTCTCTATCTGTACCAGGCTGCGGCGATACGTCTCCCGGTCATCGCCGTTCAGTTCGCTGATGTACGGGCTGTATGCTATTTCACGTGCGTAAGCCTCCGGGGTGTTGCTGGCTTGCCAGGCGATACGGTAATTGTTGCGTATCAGGCGGGCGAAATCGAGGAAGGAGTTTTTGCGTGTGTCGTACCGGCGGAAATCCAGTGAATAACTACCCGTGTTCACAGCCGTCTTCCCTCCGTGCCAGTACTGGTTGCTGCAACCGTAGGCAGTCAGCCCGAAGAAGTTATTGCTGCCTGTCGCCAGGTTACTCGTGCCCCAGCCGCTTTCGAAGGCAGCCTGTGCCAGTATCACGGAAGGATTCATGTTGAAAGCAGCTCCCGCAGACACAGCTGCCTGCAGGGAGTCTTTGACGAATTTGATTTGTTGAGCTGTCATACTTCGTAAATTGAAAATGGAGAATCGAGAATTGAAAATTATTCTATTTCCGGGCGGTCGCTACCACCACCTTCCGGCGCTTCCGGTTCCTTGCCGATGCGTTCCAGGTTTATTTTCTCGATCATCGCCCGCAGCTTGGCTCCTGGGGTGAAGATGATCTTCGGCTTCCGGATCATATTCGCCTGGAAGTCCTTTTCGAGGACCGAACCCGAACTGCCGAACGACAGGCGGAAATTCCCCAACGTATCCATCTGCACCACTTCGTTGCGCAACAATGCTTCTTCCATCGTGCGGATCAGGCCGCGTACCACCAGCGCCACATCTCCGTCGCTGGCAGTCGAACGGTCGGCTATAACATCGCAGATCGAATTGAAATTCATCGTGCCGCTTACCGGAGTAGAGGCATAAAAACGTTTGGCATCGCTTGCCGCTCCTTTTGTAAGGTCTTTTTTCAAGACCAGTTTGTACTTGATTGACATACTGTTAAAAGTTTAAGGGTTAGTGTAATATGTGATCTGTTATTAACTCTGATACAAAGATAATGCAGCGTTTGTTTGTCATGGAAGGCTGCCGGATGGTAAGCGATGATCAGGATGTATTATTTATTTGATAAATAACCTTTGTTTATCGAACAACGTATTGATATTATACGTATATTGTGGTGTGGTAATAAATTAATAATTAAATGAATATGGAAGATAAAAAAATGGACCTATCTCCCTGGAAGAGGGCGTATGGGGTAACAGAATTCGCCCAGTTGTATTTCCCCGGCCAGACACCGGTGGTTGCCTATAAACGTATGTGGGAATGGATACGCACCTCCCGTGGACTGAAAGCTAAACTACAAGACGCCGGATGGGTGAAATTTCAGAAACTATACACTCCAAAACAGGTTGCCGTCCTGGTAGAACACCTGGGCGAACCCTGAGCATGTTTAATTAAATAATAGTTCTTATGAACTTTGAACAAAAACAAACCGTCGAATGCACGCTTTATTTTTCGGCATTCGATACGGGATCTTTGATGTTAACCACCCTCGAACGCTACATAGCTGACGTCAGAAGCGGAAAACACAAAAAGACAGTAGAGAAAGTGCGGTCTTATCTGGCTGCAAGTGAAAATGAAAAAGCCGAAGCCGTCAAAAAGGGACTTCCCCTGTTGGTTTCCGGCGGAGTGATGGCTGGCGGCCGACGGCTCGAACATATGGTTCGTTATACGGGTTGTATCGGTATTGACCTGGACGATGTGCCGTTGCCACCCGGACAAGTGCTTAGCATGGCCCGGCTACTTGGGTATGTGAAAGCCGGACATATCAGTCCTTCCCATACGGGAAACAAACTCTTCGTGCTGGTGGACAGCGATCAGGAACATCATCTGCAAGCATTCGAACAGGTACGGGCAATGATTGAGAAAGACCTTCCCGGCGTAATAGTGGATATTTCCGGCAAGGATGCCAACCGGGGTTGCTTTGCCAGCTATGATCCGGATGCTTTTTATAAAGAGGTGGCCGAAGTGGTGCATATCCCGCAGGAAACGGTGCCGGTAGCGAAAAAGGCTCCGGCTGTCCGTCTGTCGTCCTACCCGGACAATTCGCTGTCTAACTACATCGACAAATTTGAAGTAAACAATCCTTTTACCGGTGGCGGTCGTCATAGCTTCGTGCTGAAGCTGGCTTCGGCTTTGAACAATGCCGGGTTCGATGAAAGCGAAGTGACCGTCGAATGCCTGCGCCGTTTTGTGGAACCGGGCTTTACGGAGAAAGAGGTCCGGGGCATCGTGTCTGATGTGTACCGCCGTTACCGCTCGTCGCACGGTAGCAATCCCTGGTGTCCGCCGACAGTTTCAGCCGGACAAAAGAGTCTCAATAGTCTCACGAGTCTCACCCCCATTCCTGAAAATCCGGCTACAGAGGGTGAATCGTCTCTAGGCTTTGATATTGACCCGGATGAAGTCGTTTTGCCTCACTTTGACAGAGCACTGACCGGCCGTCTTTCCGGGTTACTTTCGGACATACTGAAAGTGGTTGCCGATGATCGGGAATACGATTTGCTGCTCCTTTCTTCGCTGACCGTGCTCAGTACCATTATGCCACGTGTGAGCGGTATGTTGAAGAAGCAACTTTTCAAGCCTCCTTTCTATACATTGATCATCGGTTCTTCCGGAAGTGGTAAAGGGTGTATCAATATTGTCTGTAAACTGTCCGATCCCTGGCAAAATTACATCTTTAATATTTCGAAAGCGCAGGTGAAGGAATACGAGGAGAAAAAGGAGTTGTCAGAAATTTATAAGGCGCAGATACGTGCCGGAAAAGGGAAGAAACCGTCAGGGCTTCCTCCTGAAGAGCCGACACCGGTCCGTCAGAAACGTTTACATATGAGTGGTTACACGACAACGGCGCGTATGATCGAGCAGTTGGATGTGAATAGTCCTTATACTTCGTTTTTGTATGAGACGGAGCTCGAATCGGTGAATAACACCATGATGCAAGACTTCGGAGGGTATAGTTATGTATTGAATCAGGCTTTTCAACATGAACGGGTAAGCTGTTCGTCGAAAACCAACGGAACTTCTTTTATTGAATTTCCCGAATTAGGTTTTCTGGCAACGGGCACACCGGGTATGTTAGCGAAGTTGATACCTTCGACCGAGAGTGGACTTTATAGTCGCATGTTGATTTACCGCATTACCGGTCGTTCCGAATATCAATCCCTTACATCGGCCGATGATACGATTAATAGTGTTCGTTATTTTGAAAAGCTGGGAGAGCGGGTACTTGATATGGCGGTACATCTGGAGAGTTCTCCGACCTTCGTCTGCTTTTCCGACAAGCAGCGCAAAAGGCTGGACCGTTATTTTGAACGTGAATATAATAATGTACGTGTATTCGGGAACGATGATGTCGCTTCAGTCGTGCTGCGTCATCGTCTGATTATTTTTCGTATAGCTATGACATTGACGGGGATCCGCAAAGGTGAGGCGAGAAGTACGGCAGAAGAAATTGAAATTTTGGATGACGATTTCGAGATCGCTTTCCATATCGGGACTCGCTGTCTGCGCCATTCGTTGCTGGTGAGCACTTCGTTGAAGCATAGCGACACGGAGCAGCATTACAAGTTGCCGGATGCACAAGTCGACCTGTTTGATGCCATGTCGGATGAGTTTAAAACGTCGGATATAATCGAAGAGGCCCGCGTCCGGGGAATCAGCCGTGCGAGTGTGTTCCGCATGTTGAAGAAAGCACAGGAATATGGTCTTGTTCTTTTAGTTTCAACCGGTTATTATCGGAAGACGGAAAAAGGTAAAAACGTTAAGAAATAAAAAACGGGGGTGAGACTTGTGAGACTTTTGAGACTCATCAGCATTTCATCTGCCTAAAAACAGCCTTTTTCCAAACAGGTTGTTATTGCTCCGAAAACGAGTAGGCATCGGAGTTCTGACGGGTAGGCATCCGTTGGAAAGGTTCCAAGGAAAACCGTTTGTATTTATTGGAACTCAATATGTTTATGTAGTTTGATTATTAATTATTGGATGGGGAAAATGAATGACTAAAAAAAACGTTCCTTTTTTCTCGCCAGCAAAATTACGACATTCTTTTAAACCACCAATCTTTTTCCGAATATTTTTTTCTTTTCTATATCCTTTCTTATCAATACAATAACAATGTTAGTACAAAATTCACCTTTTTTTATACGAAAGCAAAAGAGGGGAAAAAACATGACTAGAAAAAAGGAACGTTTAAACTCGTCATTTAACAATTGATGACATTTAAACGGGTTTATAGATAGGACTTTTATAACACTATTATTAATATTAAATTTATTGATTATGAACAAAAAGTTTTCTACTCTTTTGGTCAGCCTCCTGCTGGCCGGGGCTTGGACAACATTGGATGCAGCGATTGTGAAAACAACTCCTGCGATCGGTGGTAAGTATGCCATTGGTACGGTTGTTGAGGGCGATCAGATGAAAATCTGGGGTACTTCTAGCATGAAAGTTGGTGATGAAGCTGCTGAAGTGACTAGTGACAAAGTTACATTTGAACTGGAAGCAGTGGCAGATGAAGATGGCGTTTATTATTTGAAAAGTGGAGAAACTTATCTGCAGTATGCCGGAAATGAAACTGCCGCTACTGGTTTTCTATCTTTTGGTACCGATGGTAAGAAGCTACAATTTAAGATAGAGGGATGTCAGTTGGTTTGTTTGCCAGGTGTTGACACTTTTAAAGGTAAATTGCATATGGATGCGGATGGTAATGTTCGTGTTCCTTACCCTGGTTATGTAATGCCGACAGATCCTAAAGAACTGACTTTCGTTGTTTACAACGATGACGTTGAATTTGATGGCGAAAACCTGCCTTTGCAGACAACTATCATAGCTGGCGAATACTATATTATTGCTGCTGATGGTACTCATGTTTTGAAAGCTGATGGTACTACTGGTGCAATGGTTGCTGAAGTTGACTTGGATCAGGTACTGTGGACAGTAACAAAAGGAAAAGCTGCTGACGGTACGACTGTGACTTACAAATTCACTAACAAAGCAACTGGTAAAGTTTTGGTAATCGAAAATCGTGACAACTTCATCGTGGCTGGTTCTCCTGCTAGCTTTACACTGGGTGTTGGCGAAGGCCAGTTACTGGATGCTGACCTTAAAGTAAATGCTGCTGCTAACTTCGGTATTTACAAATCTCCGGTTGTTAAATTGAACTCTGATAAACTGAATGCCCTATTGGAAGACGGTTTCAATATGACAATCAAGAAAGCTAAAGGCGACAATACTGTTATCGAAGGTGCTGAAGCATTCACTGGCGACTTGGTTGCTGTACAAGAAGGCGCTACTCGCTTCCAGTTGAAGAGCGGTGACAAATTTGTTGTCCTGAACAAGAAATCCCTGTGGGGTGCTAACTTGGGTGCTCCTAATAACAGAGGTGCTAAGTTCGAATTGGTAGACGAAGTTAAGGCAGACCACCTGTCTTATTTCGAATTCACTCAATATGCAGGTGGTGCAGAAGATGTTATTGAATTAGTTTCTGTATTTGCTGCTAGTGACGCAACTGAAGCATTTGGTAACCTGTTCGTTCAGACATTGGGTGACAAAGTTGTTTTGACAACAAGTGCTACAAAAGCAGCTGATGACGTGCTTACAGAAACATGGCCGTACATCACTTTGGGTGCTAACAACATCGTTAATCCGGCTGAATTCTTGCAGAACAAATTTGCTGTAATCAAAGCGCTGAATGAAGAAGGAGCGGAAGATGATAGAATTCTGGCTGTAACATGTGAAAATGACTTTATCTGGGTTGAAACTGTAGCTAACGATTTGGAAAAACAGTGGGCTATCGCTTACGACGAAAAAACAGAACAGTACACAATTGTAAACCGTGAAGACAAAGATGTTAAAAAGACTATCAAAAAGGCAGAATTGCGTGAAAATGGCGATAAAACTGATGACATCTATGTTTGGAAGGGTAAAAACTATGAAATCAAATTCGTGCCGGTTGACGACAGCGACGTTTACTACAAATATCTGGCTGAAGATGCAGCAGAATTGAAAGAAAAGTCATTCGAAATGTCTTTCTGGTCTACTATATTCGACGGCTATGCTAAGGTTGGTATGAATGACGCTGAAAATGCTATCGTTGGTACTACTGTTGATGCAGTGGAATTTACAGCTACAAAGACAGGTGATTATGCTGTGAAATCTTTGATCAACTATTACGAAGGTGGTCAGTTGAAAAAGAACGAACCGGAACTGAAAGCTCCGATTTACAAATTCAACGTTGGTAAAGGTTACTTCAAGTTGGATGCTGACAAAAAGGCTATTTGGAATGGAACAGCAGGAACAGAGATTGTTATCCGTAAGGCTGGTAAACACTTCAATTTGATTGAAGCAACTACTACTGCTTTGAAGGGTAAAGCTTATGTAGGAACAGACGATTCTTATATGTATCAGCAGGAATGTGTATATAGCGCTGACAAGAACACATTGTTCGAAGTTAATGACAACAACCGTCCTGAATATCGCCGCTTGGGTGTGACTGTAAAAGATGGTTACAATGATATCGAAGGTGACCTGAACATCTTGAAGTTCTTCCGTACAAACGACGAAAATCAGTTCTTGTATGAAAACACTGGTAACCGTAACGCTAACAATGGTGAAGCTTGCTTGAACTTCTTAGGTGAAACTAACTTGGCAGACAAACCTGCAAGTGCTCAGTTACCGTTTACTGTGGATACGGCATTCATCCGCAACAATACTCGCAAACCGTTGTATATGTTGGCTGTACGTGAAAGTTATACAGACGAAGGTGAAAAAATCATCCCATGTCCGGACCACGGAACAGATTGCGAACACGCTACGAAAGTTAAGACTCCTGCTTATCGCACAGCCGACTATTTGGTAGCTTTGGATGACTCAACAGAAATCTATCCGCAGGCTAAATACCAGGGCAATGTTCGTCTGGCATTCGTTCCGGCTAAGCACATTGCTGATACTTTGGAGATCATTAACTCTAACGGTGCTAAAGATAACTGGTTCGCTAACGACTCTATCATCTTCTCAAAGGATGGTAAACAGATCGACAAAACTCCGGCTGCATTTGCATTCAAGTTGGTTGACCGTTCTGTTGATCCGGAAGGCGACAAGGCTGCATTTATCATCGAAAACCAGGATAAGGATGGAAGCAAACGTTATGTACGTATCCACAACACAGTTCCTGTATTGGTTTATGATGAAACTCAGGCTGCTGAATTTGAAGTAATGGCTGCTGCTGAAGGTGAAACTCCGACGGATAACGAAGGTGTTGAAGCTGCAACAGTGAAAGTTACTGCAACTGACGGTGGTGTAATCATTAAGGGTGCTGAAGGCAAGAACGTAGTAATCACTAACGTACTTGGCCAGACAATTGCTAACACAGTTGTTACTTCTTCTGAAGCTATCATCGCTGCTCCTGCAGGTGTAGTTGTAGTAGCTGTTGAAGGCGAAGCTGCTGTTAAAGCAATCGTAAAATAAAAAGTAATTTATAATCAAAATAAAATTCTAAATTTTTTACCGTGCGTCGTAGGGGCGGTTCGTGAACCGCCCTCACAATAAGTACCCCGTGAAGGGCGAACAAGCGGTAAATATTAATACTAAAGTAATGAAATAAAGTTCTTCTGTTCCACCTCTGTGAAGAGTGAAAACAGACAAAACAAAGCCCGGTAGGATTAACCTGCCGGGCTTTCGTTGTTTATTCGCGGTATGAAGTATTATTGGCTTAATTTATGTAAAAACTTTTGGGGCGTTTTATTTATCGGGTGGAGTATTCGGCTTGTTTTCTTATGATGAAAAAGTAAATGATTCTGATCTTTTTTTACTTTTTACCTGTATTGATAGGAAAAACGTCATATTACTACGTACGTGTGCGTACACTAACGTAATTATATCAATAATTAGAATAAAGTGATATTTGTGATTTACGCTTTGATTTACAAAATCTAGTGAGTATATATATTGTGGCTAAAGAAAACGGTCCTTTTTTCTCGTCACAAAAATACAACAATCTTTTTAACCGACAATCTTTTATCCAATCTTTTTTACCGTTTATATCACCTTTCTTATCAGGATGATAGAAAAATAAGGACGAAGTTATCCCTTTTTGACATGAAATAAAAACCGGGCTCAAAAAATGACTAGAAAAAACGACCGTTTAAACTCGTCATTTAACGAATATCAACGGTTGAGAGGGATTTATACATTGACTTTTAGTATAGTAATATTATTAATTAAATTTATTGATTATGAACAAAAAGTTTTCTACTTTGGTAGCCGGTGCTTTGCTGCTTGGTTCCGTTTCCGCCTATGCACAGGTGAAAGCGGATAAGGTGACGGAGATTGAAAAGGGCTATTATGTGCTTTCTGGTGAACAGATTACTGAAATTGATGGTAGTAAGTCTGTGGCTGAATTTTTCAAACTGGATGATGGTAAACTCGTTAAAATGACTGGTGATTTAGATGCTGATTACAATCAGTCACTATGGACTATTGCCGCAAGTGCCTCCAATTCAAACCACTTTACATTTGTAAATAAAGCTACTGGTTTGACTATCTCTTTTGATCCGAAGAACGCTGTAGCTGCAAATGACGGAGGTGTAGTAACCGCTCCGGCAGTTGCTACAGATCCTAGCTTGGTTGTTACCGGTGTTAATATGGCATGGGCATGGGTTGCGAACTCGGCGGATGCAACAGGTTTAGCCGATGTGAAAGGTTTAACTTATGCAATCGACACCGACTCGACCATGGCGTTAGGCGTAACGAATATTAGCGGAACAGATTATGTGTATGCTTATAAATACGCTAATAAAAACATGGGTAGCTTAGGTACGACCAATGCTGATATTCAGGCTGTAAAACCGACTACCGTTGTTATGAAAGCAAACGATCTGAATGTTTTGACAGATGCGACAAACGGTGATTACTTCACAATGACCCCGAACAAAACGAAATTGTTGGTTGATGTGATCAGCGGCGTGAAATTTCATGCAGAAGATGGTATTTCAGGTTTTGTTACATTAAAAGAACTCGGTACACAAAAGTACTTACGTGTGGACACGGCTGTTCATGCTGCAACAGGTCTGAATGAAAATAATTTATACCAGTTGGCTCGTAAAGCATTGAAGACCGGTGAAAATGCGACTACGCTGGTTCCGAATAATTTCAAGATTGAAAAAGATCTGTTTAAAGACAGCGTTTTCGTTTCTATAGCGAAAGATAATTCAAGATTCACCTATACAGAAACTGCTAATGCTGGCGGTTTACATTGGTATACTCCTTTGGCTAGCGGTACTCCTTATGAGTATTGCACATTGTCGAGTATTCTATTGACACCGACGACAGAGGTGATGACATTCTATTCTCCTGAAACTCCGACGTATGCTACATTAGAAAAAGAAAACCTCCTTTTCTCTGTGTCTGATGCTGCAACGGCAGTAGATAGCAGAACTTCAATCGCAGATGGTTTGTATTATATCAGAAATGCAAAAGGTCAGTACCTGGCATCTCCGATCTACGATAATGGTGAATTGGCTGAATGGGTTACTGTAAATGCTGACGAACAGAATGTGGCTCATATGCCGGCATACCAGTGGATTATTTTGAAAGACAATATTACTGAATATGCGAAAGACAAGTCTACTGTGACATTGACAAACCGTGAGTTTGCTAACAATGTTAATGCTCCGGCTATACAGCTGTATAAGAACAGTGGTGCTACTTATTATTCTGTGGCTGGTGACATCTTAATGAATAGCGTTAAGGCTATCGACTCAAAAGACTCTCTGAACTTCATTCAGATCACTGACCTGACTGTTTTAGGTGATAGTTTGCTTGGTTACAAGAACTTTGAAAGCAACGATTTGAAAGTAAATCGTTATACATTCAACTACTTTAACCCGTATGTAAGCGATAAGTATATTGGCAAGTCTACGGATTCGCTGTTGATTGTTAAAGACAATATCCAGCCGTTCGTAGTGAACGCTGTAGGTACTATTGCTGATTATGGTTATACGGTAGCAAATGCAAACGGTCGTATCAGTGGTTTGAAACAATTACGTCGTCAGGCTTATCAGATGACTGTTCCTGCTGCTGATGGTAATTTGAAATTCGGTGTAGATGCAGAAAACCAGTATGCTATTTCTGCGGATCCGGGCTTTGGTATTGTAACATTCTTCTTCAAAGAAAATAATGATGTACAGAGAGCCAGCGACGAACAGAAAAATGATTTCTATACATTGGTTGTTCGTGATAATCCTTTAAAGATTAAAGCCGGTGTTTCTGACGAAACTCAGGATGCTACTTTGAAAGCACAGTTGATCGCAGAAGCCAGAACTTCTTCTTTCCTGATCTCTCCTTATGATGCTCCCCTCTATCGTCGTTTCAACACGACTCTGGAAGGTGCGGTAGCCAGTGACGGTCCTGATACTTTAAGATTCGTTGAACAATATCGTAAAGAATACCTGCAGATCGAAGGTAACGAGAACTTTACTCATAAAGGTATCGACTTCCTGGGTATCTACACAGACGCGAAAGCTCCTTCAGGATTAGCGTTTATCGTTGATACTGCTTGGGTGAATCGTGGTGCCGGTTATATCAAACCGCAGTATCTGATCTCTATCGAACGTACTGATAAAGCGGCAACTCCGGGTGTGCCTTGTACTGAAACAGGTAAGCATTTTGATAATAATGGAAAGGAAACTGATGCAGAACATTGTATCCATGCTACTCCGGCTGTTCCGGGCTTCGAATTCGGAAAATATCTGGTGAACTTCAAAGACTCTGCTGCTGTAGCCGGTAATGAAGAAGTTTACGCATGGAAGAAATATATTCGTGCTGGTTTCGTGAAAGCGGCTCATGTAGGTGACAGCCTGTATATCCTGAACGGTATGTTTGCTGACGTTACTGCCAAGGATTTTGATCCTGCTGCTGTTCGTGCTGCTGTTAAAGCAGGTAAATATTCAGCCGACTATATCGTTAACCTGAGAGGTGACCGCCATAAAACGGTGACCTGGTCTTTCCGTTATCTGAATCCGGCTAAGGCTGCAACTGACGATAAGAGATTCCTGATCGAATCGATCGCTGTGAATCCGGCAGACGAAATCGCTCCGGTGAATGCGAATTGGTTGAAGATGCAGAATGGTTGTCTGGTTCTTTCTGACGACGATTCTAAGTTCGATCTCTTTACCCGTGATGACGATGCTTTGATCTTCGACGTAGAATATAAGGCAGATGACGAAGTGGCAACAGATGCTGTTACTCCTTCCGTATCTACGATCAGTGTAACTGCAACAGAAGGTGCTGTTGTCGTTAAGGGTGCACAAGGCAAGAAAGTGGCTATCAGCAATGTTCTCGGCCAGACTGTAGCCAGCACGCTGATTACTTCCGACGAAGCTACTATTGCTGCTCCTGCTGGTGTTGTGGTTGTTGCTGTCGAAGGCGAGGCTGCTGTGAAAGCGATTGTAAAATAAACAGACAATTATTTAATCAAATAATTTTTCAATACTGCGCAGCTTTTTATATGAGCTAAATACCCTGCGACAGGAGAACAAGCAGTATTAGTAATACTAAAGTAATAAAAATAAAGTAACTCTGTTTTATCTCTGTGAAGAGAGAGTGCAGGAGAAAGCCCGGTCAGTAACTCTGTCGGGCTTTCTGTATTTATAGTTGTTTGCTGTTTTTCAGGCGATCGCTACAGCCAGTATGCTTACCCGTACTCCGGGAACCGTCAACAGTGCTTCGGCACATGCTCCGATGGTCGAACCGGTGGTGATGACGTCGTCTATCAGGAGGATATGTTTGCCTTCCAGTTCTTTCGGGGCGACCACCGAAAAGATATCCTGTACGTTCTGCCAGCGCTCGTAGGTCGGTTTGTTTGTCTGTGTGTCTGTCTCTTTGATGCGGCGGAGGCTGGTGGTATCTATGGGGAGTTGCAACAGGCTGTTCAGTCCCCGGGCTATCCATTCGGATTGGTTGTAACCGCGCTTTTTCTTTTTTCCGGGATGAAGCGGGACGGGAAGGAGCAGGTCGGGACAGTCTGACTGGATGGCTTGCCGGTAATGCAGACCTGCCATGCGTCCCAGCCGGAAGCCGATCTCACGGTTGTCGTGGTATTTCAAGGAATGGATGAGTTGTTGTACGTGGCCGCCTTTCTCATAACGAAGGAAAGCGGTAGCCCGGTAAACGGGAACTTTTCCTGCGAACAGGAATGTGGCAGGATTCTCTTTCAGGAAATCGTAACCTGTACAGGGAAGGTCGCAAAGACATTTCAGGCAGATATGTTCTTCCCCTCCGACAAGAGGAGTCTGGCATATCATGCAAAGTTTAGGAAAGAAGAGATTCAGCAGGTCGTTAAAAATCTTCCTCATAATCGTTACCGTTGAATAATTGTTTCAGGCAACGGGAAACTTCGCGGTTCTCAAAACCACGGCCAGCGGCAAAACGGAGAAGTTTGATGTAAATATCCCGGTCGTCTTTTCCTTTGGTCGACTTCTTTTTCGCCTTTAGCAACGATTGGAGGATATGGGCATATTCTGTTTCATCTATCCCTTCCAATGCTTCTGTACGTATGGCGGCGGGGATATTTCTTTTTTGAAGTTCGTAAGCGATTTTGATGCGTCCCCATTTGTTGAAACGGAACTTATCGTTCACAAAGTAGCGGGCGAACCGGTGTTCGTCGATGAACTTTTCCTGAAGCAGGCGTGCGATGATGCGTTCGCTTTCCTCCTGAGTGAGTCCGGCAGCCTTGATCTTTTTTTGTACGTCCTGGATGCAACGTTCGGCTGTCGAACAATAGGCGGCAGCACGGCGTAACATTTCTGCTTCGGTTATCTGTTCCATGTCTGTGCTTTTACGAAGCGGTCTTTGCCGGATAGGTCCTGTATCAGTTCTACATTTTTGAATTCCATCATGCGCAGCATGTTCACGACGGCTTCACCCATCTGTGCGTTTATTTCGAAATAGAGATACCCTTTTTTCTTCAGTTTCTGTTCGGCAAAACGTGTAATGTTGTTATAATACAACAGAGGATTGTCGTCGGGGACGAACAGGGCGAGCGACGGTTCGTAGTCGAGCACGTTTTTCTCCATTTCCGATTTTTCCTTTTCCATGACATAAGGAGGATTGCTGACAATGACATCAAACTCCTCTTCTATGGAATCGGCTGTTTTGGAGGGCTGAAGAATATCTTTTTCATAAAACGTGAGCTGCACACGGTTGAGCCCGGCATTCTTTCGGGCGATTTTCAGGGCCTCGGGTGAGATGTCGAGTGCAGAAACCTGCGCTTTGCTCAATAATTTTCTTAACGTGATAGCGATGCAACCACTTCCTGTGCCTACATCCAATATGTCGATGCTTTTTTTCGCATAATCATGTACGATCAGCTCGACCAGCTCTTCCGTTTCCGGACGCGGGATCAGGACAGACGGGTCTACCAGAAACTCGAATCCGTAAAAGTCGGTTTTACCGAAAATATACTGGATCGGTTCATATTTTGTCAATCGTTCTACGATATTATAAATTTGTGTCTTTTCCTTATCGGATAATTCTTTATCTTTGCAGAGTAAGAATTGATGCGGCTGGATATCGCACACGCGCTCCATTATCAAGCGAATGAAAGCTTTAATTTCACTAAGCGGATAATAGTCTTTAAGCGTATCTTGTATGTAGGCGACAGTCTCGGTCATAAAATTGTAATTTTAATGCAAAAGTAATGCAAAAACCATTTATAAGCAAAGAAAATGGTCGAGGTTGAAAATAAATATATGGCTCGCTGTATTTCACTAGCTCGTGGCGGAGCGGGTTGTGTGGCACCGAATCCGATGGTAGGAGCCGTGGTTGTACACCAAGGTAAAATTATCGGAGAAGGTTATCACCGGAAGTATGGCGAAGCGCATGCCGAAGTGAATGCAATCGCTTCGGTCCGTGATGAGTCTTTGTTGAAAGAGGCTACCATGTATGTTAGCCTGGAACCCTGTTCGCATTATGGGAAAACTCCTCCCTGTGCCGAACTGATCATAAAGAAACAGATTCCGCGTGTGGTGATCGGGTGTCTGGACCCTTTTCCGGAAGTGTCGGGAAGAGGGGTGAGGATGCTCCGGGAGGCAGGCGTGGAAGTGGTGACCGGCGTAATGGAGAAGGAAGCCTGGGAGTTGAACCGGGTGTTTATGACTTTTCAGGAAAAACGGCGCCCTTATATTTATTTGAAATGGGCGCAGAGTGCGGATGGCTTTATGGACCGCCTGCGGACGGATAATTCGTCGCCGGCTGTCGTGTTGTCTTCTCCGGAGACTATGCGCAGGGTACATCGTTTGCGGGCGGATGTGGCAGCTATCATGGTCGGGACACAGACGGCTTTGCTGGATAATCCTTCGTTGACGGTACGTCATTGGGCGGGAAAGTCGCCTGTCAGGGTGGTACTCGACCGGACCTTACGTATTCCGTCTCATTATCATTTATTCGACGGAACGGTAAAAACATTGGTATTTACGGCAGTAGCAGATGCGATAAGCCGGGAGAATGTGGAATATGTCACCATTGATTTTTCACAACCGGTTTTGCCGCAGGTGATGCATGAGTTGTATATCCGTAAATTAAATTCCCTGATGGTGGAGGGGGGAGCTACGCTTCTCGGCCATTTTCTAAAGGAAGGTTTATGGGATCAAATGTTGGTTGAAACAGCCCCTGTCAGTCTGGAATCGGGTGTGAAAGCTCCGGATCTGGATAGGGTGGCCTCTCTGGTACTGACGGACGTGAAAAAAGTGCAGGATCATGTAATCTCTATTTTTTCAAGGAAGAATCAGTGAGCGAAGTAGTTTAATGGAACTAAAATATTATAAATATTAGCCGATATTGGGAATAAAGCAAAAAATGTTTCTACTTTTGTGGCTTTATATGCAACAAACTTATTTTTGGATGAAAAATAGAATAGTACTATTTGTAGCGGGATGTATTGCATTGTTTCTGTCTTCTTGTCTGAATTCAGACGATCAGGAGTATGATGTACCTAAGGATTGTCAGTTGACATCTTTTTATATAAGTCATGACTCCATACTGGGAGGAGAGTTGGATACAGTGAAGTTTGTGATCGATCAGGTAAACGGAAAGATTTTTAATCCGGACTCTCTGCCTTTCGGTACGGAAGTAGGAAAGGTCGTTTGTAAGGTGACGAATGGCTTAGGATTGGTTTCCATCGAGGTGACACAAGATGCGTTGCCGGATTCTACCTTTTATTGGAATAAAGAAGATTCGTTGGACTTCTCTAAACCTGTTAAATTTGTAACAAAGGCTTATGATGGTATTTCATCAAAGGTTTATACTGCTTGGGTTAATATTCATCAGGTAGTACCTGATTCTATGACCTGGGAGCTATATGCAAGTAATGTACTTGGCTTCCCCGTAAAAGAACAGAAAGTCATAACGTGGGGTGAGGAAGGTAATGAGTACTATTATATGTACGCACAAGCAACTGATGCAAGTAAGGGATATTCATTGCATAGCTCTTCAGTTTCGAATGCCAGAAGCTGGACGGATATGACTTTGAATGGTCTGCCAGCCGGTGAAGTCCGTCTTTCACAGATGACTGAATACGGGGATGCATTGTATGTGCCGACAACAAAAGGTGCGCTTTATCGCTCTGTCAACGGACAAGACTGGACGATTGTAGAGCAGACTTATTCAATAAAGGCTTTACTGGGAGCGGTCAATAACGAAAAAGGCTTGGGACAGTCTTCTTTCCTGTCAGCCATTGCTGATAATAACGGTACATTGGACTTTATTTATATGAATAAAGACATGGAATGGAAAGCGGGTGAAGCTGTACACGACGGATTCCCGGTTAGTGGCTTTGGTTCTTTGGCTTCTTATTCTTCGGGTAGCAAACAAAACAGTCTGACTGTTGTTGCCGGAAAAGATAGAAACGGTAAGTTGCTCAATTCTGCCTGGGGTACCATGAACGGTGGACAGTGGGTATTGCTGACTGATCAGGAATCGGATTATTTTGATAAGAGAGAGGGTGTTCTGCTTTCTGCTTATGATGATAAATTCTGCCTGGTAGGCGGTATCGACGAGGCTAATAAGGCACAGAAAGATATGTATTTCTCCAGAGACGGTGGTGTGACATGGACTTTGTCGGACACATTGACTGTAATGCCGGAAGATTATAAAGCACGAGGTTTTGCATCCGTTTTAGTGGATAAAGATAATTTCATGCTGATTTTCGGAGGAAAAGAGAATAATAATGCGAATGATCTGGATCAGATCTGGAAGGGTCGTATAAACCGTTTAGGTTTTAAGGATTAATAAAGTTCGTGGATGGTAGTATAATTTTAAGAAGGTTTTACCGTTAGAAAAAGAAGTGTAGTAACATAACAGCATTGCAATATGACTTCAACTTTTTTTCAACGGGTTCTTATACTGATACTGCTGGCCGGTTCATTTTCCGGTCTCCACGCACAGGAATATAAATATGAAATAGGCGGAATGACCGGGGGCGCCTTCTATATGGGAGATGCCAACAAGAATGCTTTCTTTAAAGGAATGAATCCGGCAGTGGGAGCAGTATTCCGCTATAATGCCAACTTCAGATGGGCTTTTAAGGCAAATCTGATGTGGGGACAGGTTTCGGGTAGCACGGAAGGACTGGAAAATGTTTTTCCGGACAATGCGCAGGCATCGTTCAGCCGTAGCTTGGTGGAACTGGGCGGACAGATGGAATTTAACTTCTTTCCGTACAGTGATAAATTTGATTATGCAGGAGCGAAGCGCTTTACTCCGTATGTATTCCTGGGATTGGGAGTTACATACGGCACAGGAAATGAAGCGTTTTTCGGACCGAATATCCCGTTAGGGGTAGGCGTAAAATATAAGATCAAGAACAGGATTAACCTGGGTTGCGAGTTCTCTTTCCGTAAATTGTTCGGAGATAAATTCGATGTTACGAACGGAGATAATGCAATGCTGGATAATCCTTATCAGATAAGCGGCAGTTTTTTGAAGAACAAGGATTGGTATTCATTTTTACTGCTATCTGTTACCTGGGACTTCGGTCCGCGTAACAGGCCATGTAATAGTATAAACAGTAACAGTACGTTTAGATACTGAGAAACACTATGTCATTGATAGAGGAAATAGACAAAAATCGCTTGCCGCAACATGTGGCGATTATTATGGATGGAAACGGACGTTGGGCCAAAGCGCAAGGGAAAGACCGGAGCTATGGACATCAGGAAGGTGTTGTTTCTGTTCGTAAAGTGGTAGAGGCGGCAACGGCTATTGGGCTGAAATACCTGACAGTGTATACGTTTTCTACAGAGAATTGGAACCGGCCGGAAGAAGAAGTGAAGGCATTGATGAGTTTGCTTGTCTCTGCTATTCATCGGGAGACCCCGGATTTGATGAAAAATAATGTACGTCTGATGGCGATCGGTAATCTGGACCGTCTGCCGGAAGATGCACACGCTACGTTGCTGGATTGCATCGAACAAACTTCTGCCAATACGGGGACTACTCTGGTATTGGCTCTTAGTTATTCATCCCGCTGGGAAATAACAGAAGCTGTCAAACAGCTCGCTATTCTTGTAGAGGAAAAGAAAATAACCCCCAACGATATAACCGAGGCAGTTGTCTCGGACCACCTGACGACTAAAGGCATTCCCGATCCGGATCTGTTGATCAGGACCGGAGGAGAAAAACGCATCAGTAACTTTTTGCTGTGGCAATGTTCGTATGCGGAGTTCTACTTTACCGATGTCTTTTGGCCGGCATTCAGAGAAGAAGAGTTGTATGAAGCTATATTGTATTACCAGCAACGTGAACGCCGTTTCGGTAAGACAAGTGAGCAATTAATCTTATAAACAATAGCTGTTATATGTACAAAAGAATAGTGCTGTTTTTTATTTTCCTAGGTTTTGCCTGCGGAGCATTTGCCCAGGAAAGTGACACTACCCAGGTTGAAGCACCGGCAGAAGTGCCGGTCATTGATTATTCGTTAGCGCCGAAACGGTATAAAATTGCCGATATCAAGGTAACGGGTATTAAGAATTATGATGATTTCGTGTTAATCGGTTTCTCCGGACTATCGGTCGGTGACATGGTCACTATCCCCGGTGATGAGATTACAACAGCGGTAAAGCGTTTTTGGAAACACGGATTGTTCTCGGATGTAAAAATCCTGGCAACCAAGATTGAAGGTGACGAGATCTGGCTGGAGATCCAGTTGAAGCAACGTCCCCGTATATCAGAAGTAAATTATCATGGTATAAAGAAAGGGGAACGGGAAGACCTTGAAGCCAAGTTGGGCTTGAAGAAGGGTTTCCAGGTAACTCCCAACCTGATGGACCGTGCAAAGATCGTTATTCAGAAGTTCTTTGACGGCAAAGGTTTTAAGAATGTAGACGTCGATATTGTACAACGTGATGATTTGTCCAAAGAGGGCGAAGTGATCGTCGATATCAATATCGATAAGAATGAAAAGACGAAGATTCATCGTATTTATTTTGAAGGAAACAAGGCTTTGTCTAACAGGGACCTGAAGAAGGCGATGAAGAAGACGAACGAAAAGTTCAGTATTCCGAACGACTGGAAGACCAGTATCCTGGAAGCATTCAGTACGAAGAAGTTCACTACGGAAGAATACGAAAAAGATAAGCAGAACATTATCTCCAAATATAACGAACATGGTTATCGTGACGCGGTATTGCTGGCTGATAGTGTTGTGAATTTTAATGAGAAGAAGGTCGATATCTTCCTGAAACTGGAAGAAGGAGACAAGTATTATCTGAAAGACATTCGTTTTGTGGGTAATACGCAGTACGCTTCTGATTTTCTGGAGGCGATCCTCGGAATGAAGCCGGGTGAGGTGTATAACCAGAAAAAGTTGACGGAACGTTTGTCGACAGATGAAGATGCTGTATCCAATGTCTATTATAATAATGGTTACATCTTCTTTAGTGCCGACCCGGT
>NZ_QUHH01000018.1:0-94844 GCF_003479515.1 Parabacteroides sp. AF14-59
ATGGACCCGTGGTTCGGAGGCAGACGCCCGAATACGCTTTCCGTAAGTGCTTACTTCTCTAAACAGACTGATATCAGTAGTAACTATTATAATAATAGTATGTCTAATTATTATAGCGGTTATCCATATTATGGAGGTTACGGTGGTATGTATGGAGGTTACGGCGGTAGTTATGGTTATGGGTATAACAACAACTACGAATTGGCATACGACCCGGATAAGTCGATCATGATGTTCGGACTTTCTGCCGGTTACGGTAAACGTTTGAACTGGCCGGATGACTACTTCCAGTTCATGGCTACATTGAATTATCAGTTGTATATGATGCACGACTGGGCATACTTCCTGGTACAGAATGGCAATTGCCATAATATAAACCTGGAATTGATGTTGCAGCGTAACTCTATCGACAACCCGCTGTATACTCGTCGTGGTTCACAATTCTCTTTGTCTGTCAGTGCAACTCCTCCTTATTCTTTATGGGATGGAAAGGATTATGCAAACATGAGCGATAATGACGAAAGCAAGTTTAAACTTATTGAATACCATAAGTGGAAGTTCAAAGCAAAGATCTTCTCTCCGTTGGCTCCTACAGCAGTTAAGCGTACACCGGTATTGATGACCCGTGTGGAATACGGCTTCCTGGGATCTTACAACAAACATAAACGTTCTCCGTTCGAAACCTTCTATATGGGTGGTGACGGTATGAGTGGATACTCCAGTACATACGCAACGGAAACGATTGGTTTGAGAGGTTACGAAAACGGTAGTATCGCCGGTAACGGTGGATATAGTTCTTACGGTTATGCTTACTCCCGCCTGGCCATGGAGTTACGTTATCCGTTCTTGCTGGAACCGTCTTCTACGATTTACGGTCTTGTATTTGCTGAAGCCGGTAATGCTTGGAGAGATTTGAAGAGCTTTAATCCGTTTGACTTGAAACGTTCTGCCGGTGTCGGTGTTCGTATCTTCCTTCCGATGATCGGTTTGATGGGTATCGACTGGGCATACGGTTTCGACAAGGTCGATGGTTCACGTAGTGCTGGTGGTAGTAACTTCCACTTCATTATTGGACAGGAGTTCTAATAAAAAACAATGGATTAATCTAAATTTAACAATTCATCGTCAAGCGTTAACCATAATTCGTTGGAACAAAGTAAACCCTCCGCTATATTTGTAGTCAGAGAGTGAAACTATAAAAAGAAAGCGTATGAAGAAGATTATTGTTTTGAGTTGTATGATGCTCCTCTGCTCTTTTGCCGGTATGGCGCAAAAGTTTGCTTTGATAGATATGGAATATATTCTTAAAAATATTCCGGCTTATGAAATGACAAACGAACAGTTGAGCCAGGTGTCGAAGAAATGGCAGAACGAGGTGGAAGCTATTCAGCAGGAAGCGCAAAATATGTATAAGACCTATCAGAGTGACCTGGTGTTTCTTTCTGCCGAGATGAAAACGAAGCGTGAAGAGGAAATTGTGAAGAAGGAACAGGAAGCACAAGACTTGAAACGTCAGTATTTCGGGCCGGAAGGTGAGTTGTATAAGAAGCGTGAAAGTCTGATGAAGCCTATTCAGGATGAGATATACAACGCAGTGAAAGAAATTTCGGATGACAAAGGATATCAAATGGTTGTTGACCGTGCTGCTGCTATGAATATTATTTATGCTTCTCCGAAGATAGATATTAGCAATGAAGTGCTGTTAAAGTTAGGATATTCAAAATAAATGCTTACATTTGTGCGCTTTATGCACAAAAAAAATGATTGATTAATAACAAGTAATATTTTATAGAAAATGAAGAAACTGATTATTTTTTTGTTGATGATCCTCCCGTTAGGAGTTTTTGCTCAGGAAATGAAAGTAGCGATCGTAAATTCTCAGGAAATTATGTCTGTAATGCCGGAAATAACGGCTATGCAGGAAACGTTAAAGCAAATGAATGACAAATATGCCGGCGAGATGAAAACGATGGAAGATGAATGGCAGAAAAAATATGCTGATTATATCGCCCAACAGGACTCAATGACTGAAAATATCAAAGTAAGAAGAATGCAGGAATTGCAGGATATTCAGCAGAGAGTGGATAACTTTACTCAGGTTGCACAACAGGATATGAGTAAAAAACAGCAGGAACTGCTGGCTCCGATCCAGGAAAAGCTCAGAGCTGCTATCAAAGCTGTAGGAGATGAAAAAGGCTATACATATATGCTTGATAACAATCCTGGCATCGTTCTTTATACTGGTAATTCAGCAATCGATGCAACTCCGCTGGTAAAAGCTAAATTAGGTTTGAAATAATAATTCTAATTAGATATATAATAAAGGATGCCTTTCTATGGAGGGCATCCTTTGTTGTATTATAAAAGAAGGAAGAAATATGTTTTCACAACAAACAGGACCGATAGGGATTTTTGATTCCGGTTATGGCGGGTTGACTGTCTTCGATAAAATCCGCCAGGCAATGCCTGAATATGACTATATTTATTTAGGTGATAATGCACGTGCCCCGTATGGGCAACGTTCGTTTGAGGTCGTTTACCGGTTTACCCGTCAGGCTGTATTGAAGTTGTTTGAAGAAGGATGCCAATTGGTTATTTTGGCTTGTAACACTGCTTCGGCAAAAGCGTTGCGTTCCATTCAGCAGCTAGATCTTCCTGAATGGGATGCAGAACGCCGTGTGCTGGGGGTTATTCGTCCGACAGTGGAGATAATGGACCAGATCAGTACAACAAAGCATATCGGCATTTTAGGTACTTCCGGTACGATCTCTTCTCAATCTTATTCGCTTGAGATTGGTAAAATGTTTCCACATATTAAGGTGACGGGGGAAGCATGTCCGATGTGGGCCCCTTTGGTTGAGAATAATGAGTTCGATTCTCCGGGGGCAGACTATTTTGTAAAAAAGCATTTGGATCATATTTTATCTGTGGATCCCAGGATAGATACTCTGGTATTGGGATGCACGCATTATCCTCTTTTAATTGGCAAAATCAAGCAGTATTTACCGGCCGGGATCACAGTGCTCCCTCAGGGCGAATACGTGGCGGAGAGCCTGATAGATTACTTAAACAGGCATCCGGAAATGAACCGGCGGCTTACCCGTGGTGGAGAATGCCGGTTTCTGACAACGGAATCGGCTGCAAAGTTTTCAGATGCCGCCTCTGTCTTCCTGAATGATCCTATAGAGGTAGAGCAGATTTCTATAGATTAAAAAGATTTCCAATGAGTTGGCAAAAACATATTTTCCTGTTGGTAGTATTCCTTTTTTGTGCTCGCGGTAGTGCGGAGGAATTGGATACTTATTTACATAATAAGGGATTGGTGGATATTGCTACATTGGACTCAACAATACGTGTACAGCTGGTTTACGCAACAGCCGATAATTTTATGAAAGAAGCCGTTTATACCGGAATAACACGTGCCTGGCTTCATCCGGATGCTGCAAAAAAGCTTATAGCTGCGCAACGATTATTGAAAAAAGAACAGCCAGGCTTCACTTTGGTCGTCTATGATGCCGCCCGTCCGATGTCGGTGCAACGTAAAATGTGGGCACTTGTCTGCGGAACGGATAAAGTGAATTATGTGAGTAATCCGGCAAATGGAGGAGGACTACATAATTATGGAATGGCCGTAGACGTGACTATTCTGGACGAGACAGGCGAACCTCTTCCTATGGGAACACCTTTCGATTTCTTTGGGGAAGAAGCTCATACGAATAATGAGGATGCCTTATTGAATGCCGGTAAAATAGGCCGTGCAGCATATAATAACCGTCAGCTGTTGCGCCGGGTCATGAAACAAGCCGGATTCCGTATCATTCCATACGAATGGTGGCATTTTAATGCTTGTAGCCGGGCAGAAGCCCGGCAAAGTTATCCGGTACTGGATTAATTGATATTCTTTCCGAAAGGAGTCAGCGCAAGGGCAGCCATTTTGAAATGTTGCCTACCCCAGGGAATACCGATGATTGTAATACATAGCAACAGGCCGAATCCCAGGTGAGTCAAGCAAA
The DNA here is from genome assembly GCF_003479515.1 of Parabacteroides sp. AF14-59. NCBI lineage: Bacteria > Pseudomonadati > Bacteroidota > Bacteroidia > Bacteroidales > Tannerellaceae > Parabacteroides > Parabacteroides sp. AF14-59. The sequence goes on from NZ_QUHH01000018.1 coordinate 4,014, forward strand.
TCCAGAATCCCCCCAGTATGATCCAGAGTATATTCATAATGATACAAAGACAACCGCCGGAATTCCCATTATCCGTAACCGTACTACCGAAAGGCCACAAGGCCAGTAAAGCCAGTTTCAGTGTCTGTAATCCGAAAGGAATGCCAATGATCGTGATCATCAGTAGCAGACTTGAGACCAGATATTCGATACTGGTGATCAGTCCACCGAATATTAACCAGATGATATTGCCTAAAAATTTCATATATCAATACATTTATCGTGTTTACAAATGTACCATAAATCTCATTAAAAGCAATAGTTATCGGTTCTGAAATCGATAGTCACCCGTCAGTTAGCGGGTAGGCACTCATTGGATAGCTTCTGCATGCTATCCAGTTCGGCAAAAAATTGTTGTTTAGCCAACTGAAAACTGTCACGTAATTCAGGCTTGACAGGAAGAGAGGGCGGTGCTTCCATATTTAAAGGATTTATCGGTTGCCCGTTCTTATGTACCCGGAAATCCAGGTGTGGACCGGTTGAAAGGCCGGTTGAACCGACATAAGCAATGACTTCGCCCTGCTGAACATGGCTACCTACCTGTATGCCTTTGGCAAACCTACTGAGGTGCATATAGGTGGTGGTATATACGGAGTTATGTTGTACTTTCAGGAAGTTTCCTCCGCCATTCTGATATCCTTTGGCTATGACAGTTCCGGCTCCGATACTCTTGACAGGAGTCCCGACCGGTGCCGCGTAATCGACCCCGTGGTGTGCACGATAGCGTTTCAGGATCGGATGAAAACGGGCATTCGTAAAACGTGAGGTGATGCGGAAGATATCCAGAGGAGCTTTCAGGAAAGCCTTTCTCAAACTGTTCCCATCCTGATCGAAGTATTCGAAGACACTGTCCTGGGTAAAGGGAATGGCGACAAAATCTTTTCCCTGATGGGTAAATATAGCTCCCTGAATGCTGCTTATATTTAAAGCGGTTGTATCGTCTATATAAGCAATATCGTATAGTACGCGGAAAGAATCCCCCTCTTTGACATCATAAAAGTCGATCTGCCAGGCAAAAACATCGGCTATATTAATTGCCAGTAACGGGTTTACGCCATTCGATTGCAGTACGTTCCATAGCGAAGAGTTTATAGTACCTTCCACATATTGGCGTTTTAAAGTGATCGGCTTATTAAATTCATAGGCACTGATAGTATCACCGGTAAAATCGATCACGGCATAGTCTGTCTTTGTTTTGGCAAAAGCGATGTATCGGATTTGGGCGGTACTATCTTGCATGCTGAATGTATAATAGTGCATGCCTGCTTGTAATTTGGTAGGATCCAGCACCTCGAGAGACGATCTGCTGATACTGTCGGCCATAAGAGCGGAAAAACCGAGGCTTGAGAATATAGCGGCAGGGTTATCGCCGTTTTTCATCTTATATTCTTTTATATCCAGTGTATCGATGCAGATGCCGTATTGGTATACACGTTGCAGACTGTCGATCCATTCGCTGTCTACTTCTTCTTCGCATTGTTTAGGTGTGTTTTTACAGGAGATACCTAATATAAATAGTAAAATCAAAATAGGTGCAATGCCCGATCCCTTCATTATATCCTCATTTATAGTTTGTTCGTCGGGTGCAAACTTACAGAAAATAATGTAAAACCTCAGAAGGATGAGGGAGGCTATGCAGGAATGGATTGTTAATGTTAACTAAATACAGTACCTTTGGGGAACAATTTAGATGGATTTGGCGTCTTATCTTTGTAAGTGATATAACAAATAGTATAGATTATGAAAAGAGTGATTTTTTATGTATTGATGCTCCCGATGGTACTTGGGATGATGATTTCTTGTTCTGAAGCCAAAACAGATGCCAAGAAACTGGAAGGTAAATGGAATGTAATAGAGGTGAAAGGTGAAAAGATTCTGAAGGAAGGATTACCCTATATGGAGTTTGATATGGCGCAGAATAAATTGCATGGCAATGCAGGCTGTAATATGTTCAATTCTTCTTTTACATTGGATGATAAAGACATTTCTGCAATAACCATTGCACCGGGTGCTGCAACGATGATGGCTTGTCCGGATATGGCTACAGAAGATGCCATTATGCAGGCTATGGGTAATGTGAAAGCGGTAAAAGCCGGTAGTTCCGAGAGTGAAATGACATTGATCGATCAGGACGGTAATGTTCTGCTTGTTTTATCTAAAAACTAACAGAAATGAAGAAGTATTTATATCTATGCCTGGCAGTTGTGGGAATAGCCGTATTTGCTTCCTGTAAATCACAAAAAGCAGTGGTTGCATCTTATTCCGATTTGAATGGAGAATGGAGTGTGGTAGAACTGAACGGTAAAAAGTTAGACCCGTCAGAAAGAAACCAGCTCATAGTCATTGACGTTGCACGCAACCATTTGTCAGGAAATGCAGGTTGTAATCGTATGAATGGGAATATTGAATATTCGGAAGCCAGAAAAAACATCATTAAGTTTCCTCAAGTGGCAACAACACGTATGGCGTGTCCTAATTTGAAGGGAGAACAGGAGTTTCTGGAAGCTCTGAACAAAGTAGTCCGTTTTGAGGCAGAAGGAAATGTGAAACCTGTGAATACGATTGCTTTTTACGGGACCGATAACGGGAAGCTGATGGTTATCGAAAAGAAATGATAATACAAACATTATAAATTAGAAGAGGTGGCCCTGTTGAAGGAGGCCACCTCTTTTCAGTTCAAAGATAGAGCATAGTTGCATAATTTTTTAACTTCGCCAATAGTCTCAAAATCTATCTTATTACCATCAATGTATTGTTTAAGCTGCTCTTTGTGTTTAGAGAATATTTTTAAGAATTGTTTTTCTGTAGAGAAACTCTTAAACCCTTTACCTTTTTCAATATAGAATTTATACTTGATCTTGTCTAAAAAAGTATTTGCTTGGTAATCTCCTGAACCATATATGAGATTGCTATAGCCTTCGACAGAAGCTGTTTCTGTTTTACCACCATATGTCAAATCTTTTTTGATTTTCCTTGTTCCATTGTATTGGACAAGGATTTTAGGTTCAGATTGGATTAATTCAGCTGTTTCTTTGCTTGAAACCGGTAGAAAAGTTCTTTCTCCTATTTTGAGAGAAGTAACCATATTCGGATCGGAAAACTCTTTCTTTATATTATCATTGTCAATGAAGAAAAACTTTCCATTGAATAAATTATAGTTGAGCGGTACATGGAATATTCTTCCGTCTTTGTAATAAACATATCCTTTCGTAAATTCAGGAAAAAGATAAGGTGTATTATCTTCTTGGGAATAAACGTTGAACAATTCGAAACAAGAAATTAAAAGAATTAGAATGTATTTCATTTTTGACTTATTTATGGGGTAAATGAATATAGTCGTATAAAATTCCCGTAAATAGTAATCGAGTTAGTAGAGCTTCACAGCTCTACTAACATAAAAAGTTATCGTTTTATTTTAATAGCTGCACCTGAATTTCATACAACCGTCTTGTTTCAGGAACACCTTCCGGTCTGAAAGTTGTATTAATAACCATATATTGATGTGGTTTGGTGAAATCTCCGGGGGCACCTAAAGTCGGTGCTCCGTTAACCGGTTCCACCCGGCATGCATACATATCTTCCAGGATAAGTTCTATGACTAATGCGTCTTGCCTTACCGGTACGATTGCGGAACGATATTTACCCGTTTCTACTTCTTCAACGAATACGGGGTGTAGATTGTCACCATCAAAAGCAGATGCTACAAACAGATGTCCTTTGTTGGGTGTTGTGTACATCACGTTTGCCGGAGAAAAGACATGGATTATATATTTCTTCCCGTCGGGGGCAGAACTGTCGTCCACAACTTCCAATGTATTTTGTACGAACATCGTTTCTCCTGCTTTTAACACTTTGCCCATGATAGTAACATCTGAACCGGTGTTATTGGTATAATCTATTCCGTTTTGGAAACTTTCACTGATAAGCGTCTGAGCAAGCCAGTTCTCTAACCACTGACCTTTTCCGTCGTTATGGTTTACTTGCCAGATCTTGTTTGTAAACAGTTCACGGACACGGACTTTAGCCAGGCCGGAACCCAAATTCACGTTTGTATAAATGGATTCGGGTACTTCATCGTAGACTAATCCGCTTTGACAACCTGATAGAGCTGTCAGGCAACATACTGCTGCGATTAATATATTTTTAAGTTTCATACTTATTTCTGTTTAAATGTTATTGATAGCTTCTGTTTTCCCAACCCGGATTCTGAACCAGATTCTTGTCACTTTCCAAAGTTGTTTTTGCAAAAGGAAGTTTATAAAACACTGCGTTGTTGAATTTGCGTTCGTAATATGAGTTATCTATCGGACGCACTTCGAAGTACGGAGTGAAATATTTAGGATCTGTTTCCAGTGCCGGATAGCCGTTATCTTCCACTTTTTCGCTTTCGATACCCTTGCGGAAAATAAACATACCGGAAGAAGGCTTGTTTAGTTCTTCGATTACAGTTTTACCTTCTGATTCACCCCATCTGAGCAAATCGAAATAGCGGTGAGACGGCACTTCGAATGCAAATTCAATACGGCGTTGCAATTGGTATTCTTCCCATAAATTATGTCCGACAACAGATGCATCGAAGTTGTCCAAGCCGGCACGATTACGGATCTGGTTGATGGCATCTACAACCTCACTTTCTTTTCCTCCCAGCTTGTATGCAGCTTCGGCCATATTTAGCAGTGCTTCGGCGTAACGTACCATGAAGAATGAAATAGATGTTTGTTTTGCCTCCAGGGTTCCATCTTCCTTAAATTTTCCGGGAACATATTTAGCAGTATAATATCCGGTCATCGAAGACTGGCCGCGGCCTGCTATTTCCAGTTTTTCCGAAGATTTGTAAGTGGTATGCAATGCGCTGTATTTTTCAGTTTTTGTTGGTACCGAATAATCGATCCATACACCAACCAGACATTTTTCAACTCCTTCTTTATCTGCATAATAAGAACCGTCATAAAGTACAGTCGTATAGAAACGTTTGTCTCTGTCGGTATACATCAACTGATAATCTTTCGTTGTTGCTTTTAAAGCTCCGTTTGCTCCGGCTTCAACCCCCATCTCTTTAGCCTGCTGTGTTTTCCACCATTGCATCCATTTGCCTGTTGCTTTGTCTTTCTGGTAATAACAGTCAACCAGCTCCTGAGTAGGATATGTGCCACCGACACCACCGCCCCAGTCTGGGCTATGATCTGTTGTTGCCCCGTACATTCTACCTCCGGGATGTGCATAATTAGCCGGGTTAAATCCGCTTCTGTTGGATTCATTGAACATCATCGGCCAAATAGACTCAACAGAGGTATGACCTGTTGCTCCGTTGAACAGATTCCGGTAATCCGGATCTAACGAATACTTGCCGATAACAGATTTGGCTGCATTGTAGGCAATCTGATAATAATGATTCGCATCTTTGGTGAACCTGTAAAGAGCTTTGCTTTTGTCTGAACCGGCCAACTTGTCATACAGACCTTTAGATGATGCTGCCGCAGCACAGGCAGCAGTCAGGGCGGCACGTGATTTCAACACCTGAACAGCATCTGCATTAATCAGGCCTAATGTCGGTTTGCCGGTCATTTTACCAAAGTATTCCAATGATTTGTCATAATCAGCCAAAACCTGGTCGAAGACTTCCTCACGGGTATTTTGTGCAAGCATTGTCTCATCAAATATGGTCATAGAGTTTGTAACGATAGGTAATCCTCCCCAGTACCTTTCCATATCGAAATAAAACTGAGCTCTGAAGGCATAACTTTCTGCCATTAGTTGATCTCTTGCTTCTTCGGTCATATTCGGAACACTGGGAATTCGTTCGATGGCAAGGTTGACCTGGCGAATATTTTTGTAGCCGTCACCCCATGGAGCTCCTGTCAGACTGGTAATGCCAGTTAATTCATCATACCGCCTATTGTTAAAATCATATTGGCGGAAGGTAGTCTGGTCACGGTCAACATTACCGACTGCGTTGTCAGACCATTGTTCTGATCTGAAAGCATCATTGGCACCGGCAGGCGCCCACAAGTAAAATTGATTGACAAAGGAACGGGACAACTGCGGGTTTTCCCAGAACTGGTCTTCGAAAACGCTGGTAGTCGGTTCGATTCCTAATGGATCGCAACTCGAGAAACATACGGCTGCGAGTAACGCGAATATATTTATTTTCTTCATATTTCTTAATTTGTCTGTTGTGATTACAATGTTAATGTAGCACTGAGTGTGAAAGAGCGTTGGGTAGGATAGCTACCGAATTTATTTCCGCCCCAGATCGAGTTGGCCGGTAGATATTCCGGGTCCGTTAAATTTTTGAACGGATTACTTTTCTTAACCCAGGTATGTACATTGTTGGCAATGAAGTTCAACTGTAAACCTTTGATGTAGCTTACGTTTTTAAGTACTCTCCGTTTTAAATCGTAACTTACGCTGATATTCTTGAGCTTCAGGTAAGATGCGTCATATACCCAGGAATCGACATAGCTGTATCCCCAGCCATAAGTGGAGTTGGTAGGCAACGGCAGCTTGTTTGTGATCGGGTTGCTTGGTGTGTAAGATTCCTGCCACAGGTATTTAGCGTATTTCCAATAGTAATCCTGTTGTGAACGGGCAGGAGAGACTACATCTCCGGTAACGTTGGTGGCTCCCTGCAGGAAGATTTCAAAGCTGAAATCTTTCCAGCCCAGGCCAAGTGTGATACCGTACAGCGTTTGTGGAACTTCGCCGCCTCTTTCATCCCAAACCTGGTCACCGCCGTTCAATACACCGTCACCATTGATATCTTGCATCCTGAATGTACCGAGAGTGTGGTTACGGGTGAAATGCAGGTAGGAATTGTACATATCTTCATAAGATGTGAACAGACCGTTTGTTTGCCATGCTACTGTATAAGTTTTCACTTGGTTTCTTTTACCCAGATCCGTTAAGTTCGGATAGTAATAGTCACTCTCTTCTTTGGTGTGTCTTACCGTTATTTTATCCCAATAGGTATAGTTAGCTCCGATTTTATAAGTGAAATCACCGATCTGGTCATTCCAGTTTAAATTGAATTCAACACCACCTTGATGCGTGGTCACGTAAGGAGCATTCATTTTCGGAGTATTGGGCAAACCCAGGACAGGCGTGTAGGTCAGTTTAGGATTCATATCCATTTCGTCACCTTTGTTCAGATATAAATAAGTATCGAATGAACCGCTTAACCGATCCTTGAAAAATCCGAAGTCAACTCCACCACTGATCTGTTGCGATTCACCCCAGGTCAGATTGCTGGATACGTTACTTTCTTTCCAGGCGGAGCTTGAACTCATGTTTTCACCTGTCAAGATAGTTTTTGACAACTCATACTGGTTCATATAACTGAACGGATCTGAAAGTTCTTTACCAACCACGCCATATCCGGCACGGATCTTGAACATATTGATATAATCCGTGTTGATGATATCCTTGATAAAGCTTTCTTCTGTCAGAACCCAACCGCCTGATACTGCATAGAAAAATCCCCAACGCTTGTCCGGGTGGTAGCATAGAGAACCGTTATAGTTTGCGCTAAATTGCAACAAATATTTGCTGTCGTAATCATATGAGACACGTCCGACCCAACTCGCCGAACCCCATTGTCCTTCTGTACCACTCATACTTTCCATGGTTGATCCGCCGTCTATTTGCGGATAGAAAGTGGTCGGATAACCATATTTTTTGGCCATGGATTTGTTGGTATTTCTTACCTGGCTTTGGTAGTTGGCCATGGCCGACAGATTATGCTTACCGAAAGAACGGTTATAATCCACCTGGAAGATACCGGTTGTCAAAGAATAGTTATTCCATGTCTGTGTCAGATGGGCATCATTCGGGTTGAAGTTATTTTCCTGTGTTGCATACGGATTTGCATATACTCCTTCTTCCGGATGTTTGAAGACTTTGTTCATTGAATAACTGTGGTTGAAGTTGAGGCTTGCGCTGGCTGCCAGACCTTCTACCCAGGGTATATTCCATTTTAATCCCATACTGGCCTGCAAACGGTAGTCGTCTGTATTATTAAAACCATTGCGCAGTCTGGAGTCCAAACCTCCGGCTCTGTCCAAACCGGTTGTCCAGTTACGTGGTATTGAATGGATTTCATCACCTTCAATCAAAACCGAGTTGAAGATACCGTCGCCGCCTTCCGGTTGTTTCTTTTTAGCCATGATCCCATTCAGGTTCATGGTGAACCGCAGGCTTTTGTCTTTAAGCAAAAAGGCTTCCGTATTGACGATGGCATTGTACTGTTCGTAGTTATACGTATCGCTGATACCTGACTGGTTTAAATATCCTAAACTGGAATAGTATCTGACGCGTTCGCCACCACCACGTACACTTATGTTCGTTTGTGTCATCGGCTGTGTGTTGTTGAACCAGTCCCAGGGATCTTCATATGTATAGTAGTTGTTAATATCACCGCCCTGGGTTACAAACGGATTGAACAGATCGTTTACATCTTGTAATGAATATCCCATATTATATTTCTGGTTGACCATATCGGTGATTTCCTGGCGGCCATATCCTTGCTGGCTCAGATGCCCCATATAATATTTGGACATTTGTGTCGTATTGTATGCCGGATTTTCTTCCATATTGGCTGCATACAATTCATTTTTCATATTCACATAGTCCCATGAGCTCATAGATTTAGGTCTGTAAGAAGGGGTCATAAGTGTGAACTTTTGGTTCACCGTGATATCCAGGGAGCCTTCCTGGCCTCTTTTCGTCGTTACCACTACTACACCGTCGCTGGCACGCGGACCATATACGGCTGTAGCCGATGCATCTTTCAGAATAGTCATGGAAGCGATATCTTCCGGACGCAGACGGTTAAAGAATACTTCACCCTGTTCTGTTTCCATTACTACATCGTCGACTACATACAAAATATCGCTACCACCACGGATCCAAATCTTAGAAGTTTCACCCGGAGCGCCGGAACGTGCCTGTGAGATGATACCGGCTACGCGGCCTCCCAAACCGTCGCTGACGGAAGTCACCGGCAATTTGGCAATCGATTCCATCTTTACGGTAACGGCAGAAGCGGTCAATGTCTTGGCTTTCTGTACGCCGCTGAAACCGGTTACGACTACTTCGTCCAAGGTCTGTGAGTCTTCCATTAACTTGACATTAATAGATGCCTGACCTGTGTACTTGATTTCCTGCGTAGTGTAACCGATGAAAGAGATTTGGATGATGTTTCCTTGTTTTACACCCTCTAATGTGAAATTACCGTCCATGTCGGTAATAATACCGTTTGTGGTTCCTTTCACAATGACTGAGGCTCCGGCTACGGGACCGAATTCATCTTCTACTGTTCCTGTCACTTTCCCGTTTTGTTGGGAAATGCTCACACTCGGTCTAATGGGTGTTGTGTCGGCTTTTATGCTCTCGGGAGAACATAATATGCCTGCAAACAGCATTAAACCAATCGGTTTGAAGTTTTTTAGCATAATGTGCGTTTTTAGTTTAATATTAATATGTATAGGTAAAAAAACTCTCTGATTTTGTTTTGGTATTTTTCTGATGGTTGGAAGAGTACGCTTCCACTCATCGGAAGAGCACGCTTCCAGCTATCGGAAGAGTACACTTCCAGTCATCGGAAGAACACTCTTCCGGTCACCGGAAATGATTTATTCTATTTCCGGCCTGTCGCTTCCTCCAACTGTCAGCACGTAGGGGAAACGGTTGCGGCGGGGTTCGCTTACTAAAAATTTTGTATTACCGCTTGACTGGGTTGCAATTTCCAGATAGTAAGTACCGGCTGCCAAAGGCGGAATGATGAAAGAGAAATAGGATGGATCGTTGCGTAACAATGAGGCTACCGGAACCTTTGTCTCTGTTTTGTCTGCTATGGAAATAAAATAGAAACCGACTTCTTTCCCTTCTTCGCCGATAATTCTTACGCGGTTTCCTTCCCCGTTCAGGCCGCCTCCCGGTGTGATCTGATTGTTTACGCTTCCTGTCGTTACATCTGTCACTACTGTTATGACCGGTAGACCCTCAGATGTTCCGGAGATGATGACAGTTATATTGTCGAGATCTTTTTTTAGTTCGGCGAGGGGAACACTTCGTAGAACGACCTTGTTTTTCGTTTGATTGAATTTCGCATCCGGACCGATGAACGGGCCGTCAGCTCCTAATGAGTTAGTCGTAAAACCAAATTCTACGGTAGAAGCATTGTATAATTCGATTTTTGCCTGTTCTTTCAGGGCGTTGTAAGCACTTTCCAGTTCTGAGGCAGAGAATTTACTGTTTGCTGCGGCTAACTGGCAAAGAGCTTTTATGTCTCGGTTTGCCTGATAAACAATATTACAAGTGAAGTCGTCTTCGCGTTCAGTCAATTTGTTCGGTGTTAATTTTCCTGTAATGCTGCGCATTTTAGGTTCTGTTGCTGCCATATTAATATTAGTTTATTTAGTCCTTGGAGAACTAAGTACTTTAACGAGGTTTTATTTACTTTTGAAGTAGATTGAACTCTTAAAATGGTGTTTGACATGAATTAGCATGCACTTATAGAGATGAAATGTTAATTGATTTAGTTAAAAAAACGATATTTCAAATAAATATTATTGTTATTTAAAATTAATCTATATTTTTGCGGAGTAAAACAACCTTAGTTCTCCAAGGACTAGGGTTGTTTTGTTTTGTAATGTAAATGATTCAAAGTGTCTGGTCGCCTTGTTTATTCTAGGGGTAAATATTGTGTTGATTTTATTTTTATAAATAATGTTGTCTGTATTGTGATTTTTTTTATATGTTTGCGAGATTCTTGATTGGAGTTTTGGAATATATATTATGAATTCATTTAGTTACAATAGAAAATTTCTTACCATAGGCTGCATCTAAGAGAATAGGTGGGAAGATGTAGCCGTGTTTTTTAACCACGCATTATATATTCAGTTGTTTTAATCTTCTAATACATTTATACTATGAAATCAAGTGTCTTATATTTTATATTGATTATGGCTGTTTTAGTTGGCTGTACAAATGATAATGAACCAGTATTGGATCAGGTTATTAATCAAAATGAAGTAAATATCAATCAATTAAAGCAGATAGCAGCAAGTTCCGGCTGGCGTGTTTCTCCGAAAGTGGAGATAGGGGATAGGACAACTCCGTTGACGGAGGCGGAGATAAAGAATTTTCAAGAAGATTTGCGCAGCTATTCTGGCTATCCTAGGAAAGAGGAACGGGAGATTGAAATAGTGCTGGTTGGGAATCAGTATACATTTTTATTACCGTTTACATCGGAACTTATAACGAAGGCAACGGGTGGATCTACAATAGTGTATGCTACTTATGGGTATTGTTTTGGAAATACTTGTAATCAGGTTCCGATAAAAGTTTTTTATGATTTGGATGAAAATGGCAATATAACTTATGCTTTCGGTGGTACTAGTTCTGATTATAATCTTTGGAGTAAAGAAGGTATAGAATGTGGCTTTTGTAATAAACTGATACTATATTCAACTGCATATTATGAATGTAGCTGGAGTAATGAAAGCGTTGCTCTTACGATATGGGCAAATCAACAAACGTATTGGAATTGGACAGGTTCGATTTCCCATAGTACTTCAACTAGTCACAAACATTTTATGATAACTGGCTCTGTTAATATAAAAGGTGGCTATACAAGGTTTGAAACAGAAGATGTTGGAGAAGGAGCTTGGTCTCCTATTATTACAACAGGAATATAGTAGAACAAACAAAAGTAGTCGATCAAATTGAAGAATTTTTCGACTACTTTTGTTACTACAATAATAAATCTATTCTTTGACTATCATCTCTTTCTCGAAGCGTATAAGTTTGCCATTTTGAGTACCTCCTTCTATAACTACTGAATAAGGACTATCTCCATCTGCCGTGTAAAATTCGACAAACGCTTTCCCTCGTCTATTGGTTTGGATATAAGGATTCCAGTAGATTGTAGTACGTAAATCGTGACTCTCGCTGTTTTTCAGTTGTGGAGTCTCATACTTGGGAGAATAGAAAGCCACCGGTTTCTGATGGCCCAGTAACTGTACTTGTTGTATGTTTTTGGGCATGTAATCGTATGGTTCTGCTTCTTTTTTTAATGTAATGGCGATAAAAGCTGATCCGGTCATAGGGAACCATGCTAATCCTTCTGCGGCTTCTTTGTTGTAGTCGATTTGTTCAATATCTCGTAATTGTAATGTCTCTAATATCATTTTAGCAGTTTGTGTATCATAAATTGGAAATCCATTTAAAATGATCTGAATAGGCTTTGGAATAGGACCTCCTAGTTCCTTTATTTGGAATAAACCTTGTGGTAGAGCTATTAGTCCAGGTAGTCTGGATGCTAAAAATGTGGGAAGCTCTATCATCGAAGACTGTTTAATATCTTCCTCTTTGATGGTTATAGCACTAGGGATACTTTCATAAGGTGTCTTATATACTTTTTTTCTGGCTGTTACCATAACATCTTCCAAGAATATATTACGTATGCCGTTTTCGTATGTCATTCTTCTGTTTGTCTTGTCCAAAAATTCAACTGATGCCGGAAGATCGGAATAGATGTAGTTTGCTGTACATTGGGCGCTATAAGAATGGACAGGCCATATTTGATCGGCTTCCGGAAAGGTTTCCGGGTCGAGCGACAACAGTACATTCCTGCCATTCTTTTTTGTTGTAGCCTGTATGTTGTAGATCGTGCTGTCCGGGAACTCGAAAAAATCGAACTCGAAGCTACCGTCTTCTCCGGCATGAATCTCTTCCAAAACCCTTTCTTTGGGGATATGGATTTGTATTTTGGCATTGGCAATCGCTTTGTTGCCGACCAGCCGTTTAACGGAGCCGGTAATTCGTTGACTGGCTTCGGGGAGGATAGCCGGTTGCTTGTAGTCGGCTGTCAATGCGTTTTCTACATTATATTTTCGCCATCCTTGCGTCAGCATCAGCAGGTCGAGTCCTTCTTTACGGGCATTATCGTCTCCACAAAAGTACCATCCCGGATCTTCGATATATCCTTTCAGATCGGACGAAAGTAAAAGAGATGTATATATTGTATATGAGGAATCAGGTAAGACATCGGCATTGTCGGTGACGGCGAGAGAGAAGTTCCCTTGAACAGGTTTACCTTCTGCATCCTGTAATGTGATATCCAGATGTACTTTTTCCCTTTGGGTATATGTTTCCTTATCAGTCTGTATATGGGCTGTAACTTGTTTTTCAGATTGAACGAATACCTGGCGTTCGCTGATTATTTGACCTTGTGAAGAGAGTAATAACAAATGTATGATGCCGGGCGAGAATGCCTTCTTATCGATACTGATCCGGTGGGTCTGGCGGAAAGGTTGTACGAATAGCGGGAAACCTCGTTGGTGGATTAGCAAAGTCTGTGTTTCGTCGGTTGCGATTCCGTTGGAGTAAAGGATATTTATATGATAGTCAGAGTAGCTTTCTTCTATATTCAGTGTACTTATGTTCATTTCGGGGGCAGGCAGTTCAAAGCGTTTTTCAACACCGGTTTTAGAGATGCACTCTGCATAATATTTTTTACCTGTTTCCGGAATCCAGCTGAAGTACCCCATACCGGCATGTAGCGTTTGGAAAGAGCAGATTTCTTTTCCGGCTTCGTCTTTAACAGTTCCGGTTATGTCTTCAGATAACCCGTAAGTATTTAGAGCTTTGAAAGCCATTGTCGATGAAACTCCGGCAGGCAGGTTTCCTCCTTCAGGCAGGAAATCGACGTGGTAGTCGTTGGCCGGAAGCGAAACGGGCAGGAACTGCTGGAAGTTTGCTGCTTCCAGTTTGATGACTTTATGTTTATATTTGTCCGGAGATATTTTGAACCGGGATTGTTTTCCCTCTGTCCAGTATTCAATTTTGCCGTTTTCGTCGTAAATGGATACGTTTTCCATTGAAATTTCTTCTTTTGTGAGGGTATTGGTCAGTCCGATCAATCCTTTAATTGGGTTTTGTTGTGGCTTCCCTTCAAAAGTGATGGTTGTTGTCAGAGAGTGGCTGAAAGGGGAAACGATGTGTATAGGTTTGCGGAAAAAGTATTCCTCTCCGCTGTTCGTCATGTAACGGGTATAAGCCCTTATGATATATTCTCCGGCGGGGATATCTTCCTCCAATGGCAGATAACCATAAAACAAGCCGTCTTTATCCTCTCTTATTTTGACTCTTGAGACTACGTTCCCAAAAGGATTGATAAGTTCGGAATAGATATAGCGGCTGGTGGTTTCCGGTTGGTTGTTAACGGCATTCACCAGATATGCCCTGAACCAAATCGTATCACTGCAGGCATAGGCCGATCTGTCTGTATGTACATGAATTTTTTCGTTAGGGAACAGGCTGCTTTGCTGCCAAAGTCTATTGCTGATAGTATCTGGGGATAAATTGTTCTGGGCAACGGAGACGAAGGTTGTCAGAGTAGATAATATAAGGTATACGGCTTTTTTCATAACATTCTTTATTTGCTGTAAATATGCAAATAAATATTTTATTTTGTCACCAATTTACTTGTGACATTATAATTTAACCGGAATCTTTAAAGTAAACCGGCTCCCTTTCCCTTCTTCTGACGAGATTAGGATATCGCCTTCCAAACGTTCGGCAATCGTTTTGCAGATGGAAAGACCCAAGCCTGTTCCCTGGGCGAATTCGTCTTGTTTATAGAAACGTTCGAATACTTTTTCGATGGCTTCCCGGGAAATGCCGATACCGGAGTCTTCTACATAGATATAGACATTGTTTTCTTCTTTTCTGAATTCATATCCCAGTTTGATATATCCTTGTTTGGTGAATTTTACTGCATTATTGATGAAGTTCGTGATCACTTGGGTAAACCTGAAACGGTCGACATAGACATTGATCTCTGCGGAAGGTGCATCTTTAATAAACTGAATATGCGGGGGAATAAGTAACAGGTGCGTCTGGTAGATTTCATCGATCAGATCATTTAACCTGAATGTTTCGAAGTCAAATGTCATGCGGCCCGATTCGATACGGGATAGTTCCAGGATATCATTGATCAGTTTTAAAAGCAGATCGCTGTTTTTATTGATCGTGTCTTTAAATGTCTCTTTCTCCTCTGGTGTAAGATCGCTTTCCTCCTGCAGCAGATTGGAAAAGCCGACGATTGCATTTAAAGGAGTCCGTATTTCATGACTCATATTTGCCAGGAAGGCAGATTTCATTTTATTGGCTTCCTCCGCCTTTTCCTGTAAGACCTTCAACCTGTCTTCTTTATCCTTGAACGATTGTATGTTCAGGCACAAACCTATGACTGTCTGTTCAGCGTCAGCCTTATCTTCTCCATGATTATAGCGTAATTCCCACCAACAATACTCTTTACTATTAAAATTGAACCGGCATTGGATGGTCGTTTCTTCCCATATCCCGGCGTAAATATCCCGGATGTGGCTACGTAAATGTTCCCGGTCGTCCGGATGTGTTATAGCTAATAAATCCGTAAGAGACATTTCCCTGGGATCGATATTATTGTCTATAAAGAAATCATCTTCAAAGATAAAACGTCCTTTTTCCAGTTTCCAGGCGTATGTATTACCTCCTTCCAATGCCAATCGGAGGAAACGTCTTTCCTTGAACAGGTTTGTTTGTATTTGTTTTTTGCGGTTGGATTCCAGTTTATACATAAGTATTAATTGGGCGATAATATATATGATCAGTAGCATGAATAAACTACCCCCGATGATCATCGCTTTATGATAACGCTCATAGAATGGAAGATTATAGATGACGCTACCTTCCGGTAAATCTTCTTTTTTAATGTTGAAACGTTCCATTTCATCCCAGTCGAAAGCATAGATTTTGGGACTTTCAATAATGGAATAGTTGGCAGGTGACGCGCCCTGTAAAATATCGGCGGTTCTTTCCGAAACGATATCTGTTTGGATATCCAAAGTCGTAAAATATCCTCCGGTAATACCTTTGTCATCGTTAAATCCGTTGTTGATGACCGTGAAATTGGGAACATTCGCCAGGCGGCCTATGGTCAGGACATCAAAATCGAGGATAATCTGCAGACAAGCCGTGTAAGGTTTGTTCTGGAAAATAGATAATAAACCTTTAGCTGAGAGGTAGGTCGTTTCTGTAGTGTATAATACAGATTTACCCGGTTCGCCAGGGCAAAGCTCTTCAGGATATTCATTCCTTTTCTGGTGATACAATCCGATTCGTAAGCTTCTGCCTGTGTCTTTGATCTCTTCCTGGATAATTCTGAACGATTCTCTGCTCATAAAGCGGGGATTCTTGAAAAACAGAATATTGGAAGGACCGTATAATTTCTCTATCAGTTCAATAGTCTTCATGTAGTTGGGCTTATCCCAGAAACCGGTAATGTTCGGATGTTGTTCCAGCAAGGACCAGTTAGGAAAGTTTACTCCCGAAAAGACAACAGGTTTAGTTTTTCCCAGCGGGTGGTTGCAAGCCATTAATGTATAAGTGGCCTGATCGTCGTTGACCAGAATGATATCGGGATTCCAGCTTTTAATGGAATCTAAATAATGATACATACGGTCATTCTCCTCCTTCTCATTATAACGCTCGCAATCCAGATAGAATGTTTGTGTATCTATCTGAATATCCTTTTTCTTCAGCTTTTCGGCAATCAGATCACTAAATCTGGAATATGTATTGAGATCCTCCGTATAAGACTGGAGGATGAGAGCTTTATAGGGGGAGTTGCTACCGGCAGCCTCTATATAATCCTTTATTCCAACGGAGAATAAAAGAAAGAACAGCAATATGTGCCAAAAACGTTTCAAGAAATCTTCTATTATTAGCCCTGATAACTGATTAATATGATAACATTACAACAAACAGTGCTATGCCTGCAATAATATAGGACATAACACTGCCGTTCTATTTCTTGTTATGAGTTGGCAAAGATAATTAAAAACCTAATAGAATCAACGCTTATCGATTCTTTGTTGCTTTTTGTGGGTAATCCGGATACAACAAGTACTTTTTTCGCATTTCTTTATACTTATCCAATTCCGGTTGCCAGCTGTCCCGGATCTCTTGCTCTGATAATCCCCTGACAATCTGATAGCGGAGTTCCTTGGTTCCGGCGAGCAAGTCGAACCATTGCGGGCGGGAGAAAAAGAAAGCCTGTTCATTCCCTGCCTTATTATAGAAATCGAGGAAGAAATGGAGTGTCAACCCTCCTTCAAAAGGGTATTCCCGGAGATCGACGCCATAACATTCTTTGTCCTTTTGTAATGGATTGGTATCAAAGCCGGGTAATGAAACAGGGGTGAATGCAAAATCACCATATTTTCTGTCCGGAAATCCGATAACCTGGAACGGATAATAAGTTCCGCGCCCGATACTGATATTGGTCGCTTCGAAGAAACATAACGACGGGTACAGCCGGATTGACTGGTCGTTCGGCAGGTTGGGAGAAGGCTTGACAGGAAGCCAGTAAGGATCGCCATGTTGCCAGTTTTCCATTTTAACGATATGGAGCTTGCAGCTGTCCGGCGAACTTTTCAACCAGCCTTCGCTGTTTATCATCCAAGCCAGTTCTCCGACTGTTAAGCCGTGTAATAATGGGATAGGATCGACACCTACAAACGACTCAAAACCTTTCTGACGGACCGGCCCGTCTACAAAATCATTTGGGTTCGGACGGTCGAGCACGATAAACTCGACGCCATTTTCAGCACAAGCCTCCATGACATAATGCATTGTACTTATATAAGTATAAAAACGGGCACCTACATCCTGGATGTCGAAGACGATAACGTCCAGTCCGCTTAATTGCTCGGCTGTCGGCTTTTTATTTTTTCCATAGATAGAGACGATTGGGACACCCGTTTTCAGGTCGCGGCTGTCTTTTACCTCTTCTCCGGCATCGGCAGTGCCACGGAAACCATGTTCAGGGGCAAACACTTTTTTTACATGGATACCCCGTTCCATCAAAGCATCCAGTAAGTGTTTCTGCTGTTTTTCCAGGATAGATGTCTGGTTCACAACCAATCCGACTTGTTTATCTTTCAATAAGCGGGTGACCACATCCATACGCTCGGCACCCAGAACCAAAGCCCCCTGGGTGGTTGTAGCCTGTAGTTGTGGCATGAGTAATATGCCGATAAACCAAAGTGTAAGCCTGAAAACTGTTTTCATAATCCGTATCCTACTGTTTTATTGCATGCAAAAGTAGCAAATGTTCGCCTTATTAAAGCTATGAAACGATTAAATGTGTTTATATTTAACATGTTTGCCTTGAACTATCACGCTTCTTTTTATGTTGGATAATTACAAACAAAAAGAATAATCATATGGCAACAAGACTTCCAAAAATCAAAGAAAAAGCGAAAACCGAAGCTTTAGTGTTAGATCATAAAGATGAACGGTATCCTGTGCAACAGGTGGCAACGGATGGTAAAGTGACAAAAAAAGAGGTGAAAGAGGCGGTGAAGGAGATCAATCCCGATTTGAATAGCCTGGGCAGCAGAGGATAGTTTTTATTCGCCGGATAATGATAGTCAATATAAAATATCTGTATCTTCGCAGTCGGATTAAGAATAAAGCGTAGATAAAATGAATCCTATTGATATTATCTCAAAATATTATCCGGCAGAGTCGGATGCTTATCATATATTGGTTACCCATAGCCGGAGTGTGACGGATAAAGCATTGAGCCTGGCACACATGCATCCGGAAATGAACCTGGATATTCCTTTTATTGAAGAAGCGGCTATGCTTCATGATATAGGTATCTTTTTGTGCAATGCACCGGAAATAGGTTGCTTTGGCGAGGCCGAATATATCTGTCATGGCTATCTGGGCGCCGATCTGATGCGTAAGGAAGGTTTTCCGCGGCATGCCCTGGTTTGTGAACGGCATACCGGGACCGGTATTACTGCTGCAATGATAGAAGAGAGGCATCTTCCGCTTCCTTCACGTGTAATGGTTCCGGTATCGTTGGAAGAACAACTCATCTGTTTTGCCGATAAGTTTTACAGTAAGACAAAACTGGATAAAGAAAAGCCGGTTGAAAAAGTAAAACAGAGCCTTTCGAAGTATGGAGAGGAGACCGTTATACGTTTTGATAACTGGTGTAAACTCTTTTTAGGGGAATAAAAGCTAAAGGGCTCATTAATTTATTATACATTTGCACGCTGTAACGATTCAGTTGACAGTTGACAGATGACTTCGTTTTCACCTGTCAACTGTCATCTGTCAACTGTCAACTTAATTAATGAGACACAGAGGGCTATTTATCCTATTATATTTCCTCGCCGGGGCTTTGATGATGTATTCGCAGGAGCTGGTTGCCCCGCGGGATACCGTATTGCCTTTAAATGGGGATACGATAGTTCCAGCCGTCACGGACAGTACGGTCCTTGCCGCCGATTCTACCCAGTCCAAAAAGGTCGGGCTCGATGCTCCGGTAGTTTATCAGGCAAAAGACTCTATGGTCATGACTGCCGGAAACTGGGCATATCTGTACGGCGAAGGAGATGTCAAATATCAACAGATCGGGTTGCAGGCTGAGAATATCGAAATGAGCCTGGACAGTAGTCTGGTATTTGCCAAGTTCGGTCTCGACTCCATTGGCGATGAGTTCGGTTATCCCTTGTTTAAAGACGGCGATCAGGAGTACGAATCCAAAACGATGCGTTATAACTTCAATACCAAGAAGGGATATATTACCGATGTGATTACCCAGCAGGGAGAAGGCTTTGTTACTGCCGGACGCACCAAGAAGATGGATGACGATGTCCTGAATATGGTGGGGGGTAAATATACCACTTGCGACGAACACGATCATCCTCACTTTTATATCCAGATGACCAAGGCAAAGGTCCGCCCCAAAAAGAATATCGTGACCGGGCCTGTTTATATGGTGATCGAAGATGTTCCGTTGTATCCTATCGGCTTGCCGTTCTGTTTCTTCCCTTTCTCCAGTACCTATTCCTCAGGTGTGATCATGCCGACCTATCAGGACGATTCCCAGCGTGGTTTCGGTTTAAGGGACGGTGGATATTATTTTGCGTTGAGCGACTATATCGATCTGGCGGTAACCGGAGAAATCTATACGAAAGGTTCCTGGGGGCTTCAGGCGCAGTCTTCCTATAAAAAGAGATATCTTTTCTCCGGTAATTTCAATGCCGCTTACCAGGTTAGTAAGTTCGGAGATAAAGGGCTGGCCGACTATAGTTTGACGAAGGACTTCCGGATAAACTGGACGCACAGCCAGGACCCTAAGGCGAATCCGTACCGGACATTCTCCGCAAGTGTCAATTTTGCGACTTCCAGCTTCGACCGTAACAGTGCAATGGGTATCTATAACCCGAACACGACGAACAATACAAAAGGTTCCAGTATCAATATCACGCAACGTTTCCCGAATAATCCGCTGACTCTTTCGGCAACCATGAACGTGAACCAGAATTCCAAAGACTCGATGATCTCTGTGACCTTGCCTGACCTGACCATTACTTTGAGCCGTATATTCCCGTTTAAGCGGAAGAATCCGGTAGGTAGAGAACGTTGGTATGAAAAGATATCCATGAGTTATTCCGGATATTTCAGGAATAGTATTACGACAAAAGAAAACCAGTTGTTCAAATCGAATATAATAAAGGACTGGAAGAACTCGATGGAGCATAGCATTCCGGTCAGTGCGACATTTACAGCATTCAAGTATATCAATATCTCTCCTTCGTTCAATTATAAGGAAAGTTGGTATACCAGCAAGATCACAAAGCAATTCGATCCGCAGTTGAATACATTGGTAAACCGCGATACGACTTACGGATTCTATCGTATTTACAATTATAATGCCTCTTTGTCTGCCTCTACGACTTTGTATGGTTTTTATAAACCTCTTCCTTTCCTGGGCGATAAAGTACAGATGATCCGTCATCGTTTCGAGCCTTCCGTCAGTATCAGTGCGGCACCCGACTTCGGTGGCAGTATCTTCGGCTTCTATGATCATTATCAGTATATCGATTCCAATGGCGATCCGATCGATTATGTTTATTCACCTTTTGCGCATAATGGTTCTATCCCGAGCGGAAAGCAGGGAAGTTTGAACTTCTCGCTGGATAATAACGTCGAGATGAAGGTCAAGTCGGATGCGGACAGTACCGGTTTTAAAAAGATCAGCCTGATCGATAAATTGTCATTAGGCATGAGCTATAATATGGCGGCGGACTCTTTCAAATGGAGTGACTTATCTGTCGGATTACGTTTGAAGTTCTCAAAAAGTTATACATTGAATCTGAACGGAACATTTGATACCTATACCTATGGTGCGGATAAAAACGGTAATCCGGTCAGATTGGATATCCCCCGTTGGAAAGCAGGTAAAGGTATCGGCCGTTTGCGTTCGACAGGAACCAGCTTTTCCTATACATTTAATAACGATACGTTCAAGAAGTGGTTCGGTGGAAAGACGGACAGTAATATTCCCGAGGAAAATGCGGGTGACGGCGAACTGGAGAACCTGACAGCAGAAAATCAGGAAGGAGAGAATGCCGATGCCGAGGGAACACAGGAAGGCGGACGTTTACGCGGAAAGAAGAAAGATACAGGCGAGTACGATGCCGATGGTTATCTGATCTCTAAGATACCCTGGAGCCTTTCCTTTAATTACAGTATGCAGCTGCGTTATGGCGATTTCGATCCGAACCGGTTGGAGTATAAGTATAAGCTGACCCATGCGTTGAGCTTTAACGGAAATATTCAGCCGACGAAGAACTGGAGTTTTAACTTCAATGCGACATACGATTTCGATAATAAGAAGATTTCGTTCATGACCTGTAACGTGACACGTAACCTGCACTGTTTCCAGATGTCTGCAAGTTTTGTGCCGGTAGGCCCCTATAAATCATATACATTCTCTGTTGCGGTAAGCTCTTCACTGCTGAAAGACTTGAAGTACAACCAGAGCAGCAGCGCCCGTGAAGGACAGGATTGGTATTGATCGGTAGTGCAAAAAGAAATAAAAAAGGCAAGTTCTTCAACCTGCCTTTTTTTGTTATTTTATTACCATTCTATCGGACCTTGTCCTGTGGCTATCAGATAATCATTCGCTTTGCTGAAATGTTTGTTCCCGAAGAATCCCCGATAAGCGGAGAGGGGAGAAGGATGTGCCGATTTCAGGATCAGATTGCGTGAAGCATCGATCACGGCTCCTTTGCGTTGAGCATATGATCCCCAGAGAATGTAAACGATATGGCTGCGTTCTTCCGCCAGGTTCCGGATCACGGCATCAGTGAATGTTTCCCATCCCCGGTTTTGATGTGAGCCTGCCTGATGTGCACGGACTGTCAGGGTGGCGTTCAATAACAGGACACCCTGGTCTGCCCAGCGTAAAAGGTTACCGCTTGGGGGCATCGGTTTGCCCAGGTCGCTTTCTATCTCTTTGAAAATATTGATCAGGGAAGGCGGATAAGGTGTTCCGTCCTGCACGGAAAAGCAAAGCCCGTGTGCCTGTCCCGGCTCGTGATAAGGGTCTTGTCCCAGTATGACAACTTTTACTTTATCGAAAGGACAATGCTCGAAAGCATTAAAGATGTAGGGTCCCGGGGGATATACAGTTCCGTGACTGTATTCCTGTTTTACAAAGTTGATCAACTCTTTGAAATAATCTTTTTCAAATTCGGGGGCTAACCGTTCTTTCCAGCTTTGTTCGATCTTTACGTCCATAACTTTAAATTAAATACATTCCTGCAGCACGGGCTTCCTGACGCATTTCTTCCGGCCAGATACTTGCCTGGATTTCGCCGATATGGGCTTTACGCAGATAAAACATACACAACCGGCTTTGGCCGATACCGCCTCCGATACTTTGAGGCAGTTCGCCGTTTAAGAGGCGTTTGTGGAAGTAGAGTTCTTTTTTCTCTTCTGCATTACATGTCTTCAATTGGCGTAGCAACGCTTCTTTATCTACGCGGATACCCATTGAAGATAGTTCCATCGAGCGGTTCAGGACATCGTCCCAGACAAGCAGGTCACCGTTCAATCCGATCTGTCCGTTTTCTGCAACAGTCGACCAGTCGTCGTAGTCCGGAGCACGTCCGTCATGTTTCTCCCCGTTGCTTAACTGACATCCGATGCCGATGATGAATACTGCTCCGTATTCTTTGGCAATAGCGTCTTCCCGTTCTTTCGGTGTAAAGGTAGGATATTTTTGCAACAAATCCTCGGAATGTATGAAATGAATCTGCTGTGGAAGTGTCGGTCTTATCTGTGGGAACATTTCGTATACGAGATATTCAGTGCGCACCATGGCGGCATAAATGCGGCGTACCGTCTCTTTCAGAAATTCGATATTGCGTTCTTCAGGACTCATTACCCGTTCCCAGTCCCACTGGTCAACATATAATGAATGCAGGTTCCCCAGTTCTTCATCGGAACGGATAGCATTCATATCTGTATAAATACCGTATCCTTCTTCTATATTATAATCGGCTAAAGTGAGTCGTTTCCATTTAGCCAGTGAATGTACGATCTCGGCTTTGGAATCATTCAGATCTTTGATGGGAAATGTAACAGCTCGCTCCGTTCCGTTCAGGTCATCATTGATACCCATCCCTTTAAGAACGAACAAAGGTGCCGTGACACGACGCAGGCGTAACTCCGAAGACAGGTTTTGCTGGAAAAAGTCTTTGATCTTCTTGATTCCCATTTCTGTTTGAGACAGGTTTAGCAAAGCCTTATATCCCGCAGGTTTAATTAAATAGCTCATATACTTGTTGTGCTTTGTGTTTGTTAAATATGAGTCGCAAAGATAATGATTAATGGCAAAATAGCAATGTTTATGCCTTTTTTATTTGCAAAATGGCAGTATATATGCTGAAGTGTGTTGCAAAATATCAAAACTTATGTTGTAGGGCAGAAAAAAGAAAGATAGATAAAACTCTTCGGCCGTTCGTTTGGTTTCTTCCGATATTATATTTACTTTTGCCCCGTCTTTGGCCTGGTAGCTTAGTGAATAGAGCGTCAGATTCCGGTTCTGAAGGTCGAGGGTTTGAATCCCTCCCGGGTCACAACAAGAAAGCGATGTCGTATGATGTCGCTTTTTTTTGTATATGGGATGAATATCATACTTGTTTTTGAAATGCACTATCATACTATCATTATTCAGGATATGCCGTTATATATCAGTTGTTTGACTTATGATAGTTGCTGTTTTTAACTATCATTCAACTCTCATGCATCTATCATAATCCTGTTCTGAAACAGGAGGACAGGTGTATTTTTATCATAAATATATAGTTGAAAGTTAGCGATATAGTGACAAAAGTTGTTTGACACCCGGGTCTCGATACCCTCGACACCCGGGTCTGAGCATCGTCGAGATGGGGGTGTGAAATGGGTTGAAACGGGTATCTTGCTGACAAGAAGCAAGCAGTCCTGTAAAATAAAACAATAGCTTTCAGCTAAAAAAGTAGTAGGATAACAAGTTGGGAGGGAGGATATGCATCTGTTTCAGACCTTTTTTGCCGGAGTAAACGACGATGCCTACAGGGTAAAAATGCTGAAATGATGGTTTTATGATAGTTGAATGATAGTTAAAAACAGCAACTATCATGACTCAAATAATTGATATATAGATGTATATCTTGGAAAATGATAGTATGATAGTTAATTTTGTTTTATTGTCTTGAAGCGGCTGATCGGATCCTTTTATTCGGATTGGATAAGAAAAGAGAGTCCTGTGAACCGAAAAACAATGAACCTTTCATTTTCTTTATTGTTTTATATATAAGTTATTAATTGTAATTAAACAAAATAATATGTTGGCGATATACAGATTTTTATTCCCGTCTAAACCGGACGGCACAGCTATTTCACTGTTGTTATTGGCATTACGTATCCTTTTCGGAGGGTTGTTGTTGTCTCATGGTATCCAGAAATGGACTAACTTTACAGAGATGTCTGCTGTTTTTCCCGATCCGCTGGGGGTTGGTAGTCAGGTGTCGTTAGGACTGGCTATTTTTGGAGAGTTGGCCTGTTCGATCGGTTTCATCTTCGGTGCGCTGTATCGTTTGGCGATGATCCCGATGATTTTTACCATGTGTATGGCCTTCTTCGTTATTCATGGCAATGATGCGTTTGCTGTAAAAGAGTTGGCATTCATTTATCTGGTTGTCTTTATATTGATGTATATTACCGGTCCGGGTAAATTTTCGATAGACCGGATGATATCGATACCGCTATCGAAGAAGAGAAGGTGAAAATCAGACGATGCAGATTAGAGTTACGATCCCTTGTTTTGCCGGATAGGTAATATTAGTAGACTACATTCTTTTGCGTTTGTATGTATCTGAATTATGGTATTCTGTGTGATCCATCCTTCAAGGAGCCGATCACACGGATAAGTTTTACTGCAATAATCGATATAATGAATAAGTTCCGTTGTATCGTCGAGAAAAAGAAATGCTCCTTTGCATATCTTGTTGCGATCAAATAAACAAGTCAGTGTGGAAGACTCAAACCGGACTTCCAGGCTGGTTTCTTTTTGGGCTTTAAATATATAATGTTTTTCATTCTGCTCTCTGTCAACAAAAACCGTTTTTACAAAACTAAGGGGTTTATTGATTGCGAGGCATCCCAGGGTTATTTGCTCTGCATAATTCCTGTTGTTTTTTTGAGTCATATTATTGTCTGTTTAAAAATGATAGGCAAAGGAATAAAATACAAGTCCAATGGTCTATCGGGCAAGCTGATCCCTTATCAAATGTGGTATTAATATTATTGAGAGTTTTATTGGGTGATATTATTCTATTAAATAAAATATTATCAGGATTAATACTTACTTTTGCATTAGGTAAATCATCTATAATAATTAATATGGAGGCAACAGTAAAAAAAAGTAATCATGGGGCGAATGTTCGTCGTTGGAGAGAATGGCGGAATGTTAATCAGGATGTGCTTGCAGAGCAAATAGGTGTTTCACAGGCTACTTTATCAGGTTATGAGAAAAGGGATAAATTGGAAATCGAAATACTTGAAAAGATTGCTAAAGCTTTAAATATTCCTGTTGAAGCCATTACTGAATTAGGGAGTGATGCTTCTATTAATATTGTAAATGCTTATGATAATTCAGGTTCGATCAACTATTCTCCTACCTTTAATCCATTAGATAAAATAGTCGAACTTTATGATAAACTTCTGGAAGCAGAAAAGGAAAAGGTTGCGATGTTGCAAGAAGTTTTAAGGGATAAAAGATAGGCTTTATGTTGGGATGATGAAAGATGCTGATAATGAGCCTGTATAGATCGTATTTTGGTAAACCTGCTGAACGTCCAGATCATCACTACAAGCGACAAGGCAAAAAAGGAGGCAAGCATGCAGCCGCATACAAATTGCCGAATTCATGAAATTGACCGCATCGTTACTAACTCCGACTGACAGGTCGAACACTGCCGGCACAAAGAGAAAAATGATCAGAAAGAGATAGAATGTCTCCATAATTGCTTGTTATGTATTTGGTTGCAAAGGTCTGAAACAAATATTACGCAATAAGGACATAGATGTTACAAGTCGAACTATACCCACACAGAAACAGTTGAATAAAAAAATAATGTTATCGAACTAAGGGATTTTCTTTATATTCGCGACTCTTATTATAAGAACATTGTTAATCTTGCTCACACTTGGGAGAGAATCGGGACGATATCATACAGTGGGTTTGTGAAATGGCCTTATCGGATTCGCAGACCGCTCTAAAATCGCTTTACATGGCCTACTTCGGTCCGCTAATGCGATTTACGGGCATGTATGTCTCATCGCCGGCGGAAGCCGAAGAGATTGTTTCCGATACCTTCTTAGCTATCTGGGACAACCGCAAGCAACTTCCCGGCATCTCCCATTTCGATTCTTACATTTATACGGTAGCCCGCCACAAAGCGATCAGCTATTATCGCAAACAGCACATGGAGCAGGTATCGCTGGACGAAATCTCCATCGACCTTTTCACCTCGACCGAAACGACTCCCGAAGAAGAGCTTATCAGCCAGGAAGGGATCCGCCGCCTGAACCTGGCGATCGACTCGCTGCCCGCCAAATGCAAGATGGCTTTTAAACTCGTCCGCGAAGACAAGCTCAAATATAAAGAAGTGGCTGCCATCCTCGACATCTCCGTCAAAACACTGGAAGCACATTTGGCGAATGCCGTCCGCAAACTGCGGGAAACACTTGCCGACGATTGCATCTGAAAAGCAACACTCCGGCAGGAAACAAAAGTTCCATTAAGTGAAATTTTCTATCTTTTTCTCATTTCGACTAAGGGGATTCTCATTTCCCTGCGACTATACATATAGAAACACACAGAATGGAAAACAGAATAAACCATATAATCGCACGTGTCCTGAGTGGAGAAAGTTCTTCGGATGACATCCTTTCGCTAAGCGAATGGCTGAACGAAAACGAAAAGAACCGGGACGAATTCCGACGGCTCAAGAATTATTGGGATGCGGATGTCGCTTTCAAACATTCCGTCGCCCCTGCTTTCTCGGCCGACAAACTGCAACAAAAGATCAATGTACAAAAGGGGCAGACTTTCCGGCGGCAATTATGGAGAAACGCCATTCCACTAATTGCCGCTGCCTGTTTGCTTTTCATTTTCTCAACAGGCTTTTTCCTTTATAATACAAATGACCGTACATCCGAATACTACACCTTGCTGACGGACGAACATAAGTCTAACTTCACGATGGAAGACGGAACCGTCATCACATTGAACAAGAACAGCCGCCTAAGCTATTCCGACAGATACGGAAAAGACAGCCGCAACGTCAAATTGGAAGGTGAAGCTTATTTCGAAGTGGCAAAAGATTCAGGCAAGCCCTTCCAAATAGAGATGAACGGTGCCTCTATCACCGTATTGGGCACGCACTTCAACGTGAAAGCAGATGCGGAATCCGACGATATCACAGCAACCCTTGTGGAAGGTTCCATCCGTTTCGAAGGTGCAAAACAAAATATCGTGATGACTCCGAACCAGCAACTAACTTTTAGCCGGTCGACAAACAAGGTTGATGTAAAACATGTTGATACAGACCCTTTTACTTCTTGGAAAGACGGTCTGTTGAAATATAAATCGATTCCGTTCATCGAACTTATCAAAGAGCTGCAGAGTACTTATAAAGTAGAAATCCAGATCGACAGTCAGGAACTGAAAAAACCAGCCGTGACCGTCTCCGGGACTTTCAGTCAAGAACAAAGCATCGAGCAGATCCTAAAAGTCATTTCCCGTAGCCTACCTATCCGGTGGCACAATAGCGACGGAGTTTATTACATACAATATGCAACACTAAAAAGATAATGCCTATGAAGTAGCACCAGTGTTAACCTTAATAAACCGGTCATACCAAAGAATACAACCGGTTTAAAATCATTAAATTTAATTTTCCGCTTCGTCCGCTCCGCGACCAAACATTGTGGATGAAGCGAATTATCAATCTTTAAATCAGTACAAAAATATGGAAAATGTTTCGTATTACAAGTCTTTCTTACCCAAAGGTTTAAAAAAACTTTTTACAATTATGAGAATCACGATCATCTTACTATTCGTGGCTCTGTTTCAAACCGTAGCTGTGGAATCGTCTTATTCCCAGTCTGCAACTATATCACTCAAAGCAGAGCAAATGTACCTTACGGATCTATTCTCTCAGATAGAGAACCAAAGTGAATTTCTTTTCTTTTATGTGGATGAAGAAGTGAAAAATGTAAAAGTCAACATCCAGACAAAAAACAAACAAATCGATGAAGTCCTTTCACAAGCATTGGCCGGTACCGACCTGACTTATACGATCAACGATCGTAATATCAACATCACTCGGAAAGCATATGCTGCCCAGCAAAAACAAACAAAACATATTACCGGTAAAATAACAGATGCAAATGGGGAACCTATTATCGGTGCAAACGTAATCGAAAAAGGTACAACCAATGGTATCATCACCGACATTGAAGGTAATTTCGATCTCAATGTCACATCTTCTTCCATACTACAAATTTCCTATGTCGGTTATCTTTCACAAGAAATACAAGTAGGAAACAAAAACTTATTTAACATCAAATTGATTGAAGATACACAAGATATTGATGAAGTTGTAGTTGTTGGTTACGGTACACAGAAAAAAGCAAACCTGACAGGTTCGGTAACATCTGTCTCTATAAAAGATTTGACCAAGCGTCAGGTTGGTCAAACTTCAATGGCCCTACAGGGCCTCATTCCGGGTGTCGCCATCACACAACGTAGCGGACAGCCGGGAGCCGACGGAGGAACGATCAGCATCCGGGGTAAAACGACTTTGAACAATAATGACGCCCTAATTCTGGTGGATGGAGTTGAGATGGGAATCAATGACATCGATCCTTCTCTAATCGAGTCTATCTCCGTATTGAAAGATGCTGCATCCTCCGCTATCTACGGTTCACGTGCAGCCAATGGTGTTATACTTATTACCACAAAACGTGCAGAAGCGGATAAATTCACTGTTTCATATAACGGTTATGTTGGTTGGCAGAGCGCGATCGACCTTCCAGACAAAGTCGGGGCTATCGATCATATGTTGATGACAAATACAGCCTATACCAATATCGGTAAATCTCCTCTCTATTCAGACGAATATATCCAGGAATACCGTCAGGGCATGTTGACAGATCCGGATCGTTATCCCGATACTGACTGGTATGACGAATGTTTGACTAACAGTGGCTTGATGCAAAATCACTTTGTCACATTAAGTGGAGGTTCAAAACGAATCCGTACAAATGCCAGTTTCGGCTATATGGACCAGCAAGGTATCATTGAAAATGCAAATTACAAACGTTACACTTTCCGCATGAATACAGATATGGACATTTCTTCTACTTTGTCCGCCCGTATCGATGCACACTTGAATATGATCGACCAGAAAGAACCGTCCAGAACGGATGCATTCCATTGGATGAGCCGTATTCCTGCCATCCAAGCCGGTGTCCTTAGCACAGGACAATGGGGTGAAGGCTGGAACGGGGACAACCCCATCGCTTTCACCAATGACGGAGGTTTAAAAAAACAACGGAAACCGACCGCAGTTGTCAATGTTGCATTGAACTACCAACCGTTTGAATGGTTAACTTTCCAGGGTAACTATGCAGCCAATTATTGGGAAAACCATACGTCTGATTTCCGAAAAGTAGTTCAGACTTATAAGTACGACGGTTCTCCTTATTACCGTTCTCCACAAAAAAGTACGCTGAACGATCAGACATCGAGGAACTTGAGAAACTTGTTGACAGCTTCTGCAACATTCGACAAACGATTCAATGATCACGGTATAAAAGCAATGGTAGGTTACCAGCAAGAAGACCATCGCTATGATATGCATAAAGGCTATCGTGAAAACTATGCATTCCCCGATTATCCGGTATTGGATGCCGGTGGAGAAGAAAACCAAAAAGCATACGGTAATTCCTACGAATGGTCTCTGCGTTCTATTTTCGGACGTATCAATTATGACTATCAAGGTAAATATCTGTTCGAAGCCAATATGCGTTATGATGGTTCTTCCCGTTTTGCAGAAGGAAACAAATGGGGTATTTTCCCTTCTGTATCTGCAGGATGGCGTATATCGGAAGAAGCATTTTGGGAACCAATCAGAAATATTGTCGACAACCTTA
Source organism: Parabacteroides sp. AF14-59 (assembly GCF_003479515.1). Classification (NCBI taxonomy): domain Bacteria; kingdom Pseudomonadati; phylum Bacteroidota; class Bacteroidia; order Bacteroidales; family Tannerellaceae; genus Parabacteroides; species Parabacteroides sp. AF14-59. The sequence goes on from NZ_QUHH01000018.1 coordinate 34,677, forward strand.
AATTCAGAGCTTCGTGGGGACAATTGGGTAACCAAAACGTAATGAATGCCGACAATTCTGCAATCGACCCATATCCATTCTCCTCCAATGTTAATTTGGACACGAAATATGTATTCGACAAAACGATATCATCCGGTGCAGCAATCACAAATATGGCAAACAGAAAAATCACGTGGGAAACTACGACTTCTACTGATATTGGTATCGATGCAACCCTATTTGGTAAACTGAATATCACTGCCGATTATTTCTACAAAGTGACCGACGACATTTTGATGAAACTAAACGTACCTCTTATCATTGGTATGGATGCTCCCTCACAAAATGCAGGTAAGATGGAGAATAGAGGTTGGGAAGTCTCTCTTAGCTATGCAGACCAGGTCGGAGATTTTAACTATCGTGCATCTTTCAATATATCGGATGTACGCAACAAAATTCTGGATATGAGAGGTGTAAACCAAACAGGTCTAACAGTCAACCGTGAAGGGTACGAAATGTACTCCATCTACGGATTAGAAGCTATTGGTTATATCCAGCCGGAAGATTACGATGCCGATGGAAATTATTTAGGAGCTACTCAATATGGTAACTTCGGCCCTGGTGATATTAAATATAAAGACCAGAATGGTGACGGAGTTATCAATACTTCCGATTATAAGATCATCGGTGGGACAATTCCACGTTACACATTTGGGTTGTCACTTTATGGGGATTACAAAGGATTTGACCTGAGTATGTTATTCCAGGGAGTCGGAAAAGCCGACGGCTATATCAATGGCCAGGGAATCCAGACTTTCATCGAAGGCGGTACAGTCCAGGAACAACATAAAGACTACTGGACTTCTGAGAACAGAGACGCTAAATTCCCACGTTTGGCTTTCAACGAAACAAACAATATGCAGAACTCCTCTTTCTGGATGAAGAATGCAGCTTATATTCGTTTAAAAAACATACAATTGGGTTATACACTGCCTAAAAATGTATTAAGAAAAACTCCAATATCTTATCTACGTTTCTATGTAAGTGGCGACAACCTGTTGACAATAGACAGTTTCTGGGATGGATTCGATGTTGAAGCTCCTATCGGTAATGGAGGATATTACCCACAATTAAAGACAATCAGCTTCGGTGTAGATCTTAAGTTCTAATGTTCAACCTTTAAATTAAATCTGAAAATGAAAAAAGTAATATTATATGCAGCTGCCGTATGTTCTGCTTTATGCATGAATTCGTGTAGCGACTATTTGGATAAGAATCCACTGAACTCTCCTTCGGATCAAACTTTTTTAGCGACCGAAACAGAAATGCAAATGGCTTTGGCATCCTGCTATACAGCTCTATGGACAGACTTCGAGACCATGACATTCTTCCTGTCGTTCGATGAAGCTGCCGATATAGGATATGATCGTAATACAAGTGCCTTACAGACTATGGCACAAGGAGCTGCCGATGCCAATAGCGACCTCGCAAAAAATTATTGGACTGCTTTTTATGCAGGCATCGCAAAATGTAATTATCTTTTACAAAATATGTCCAGAGGTGAAGATAACGTACCCCCGGCAACTTACACACAGATCAAAGCTGAAGCTCAATTCCTTCGTGCCCTTTATTACTCGTATTTAATTGAATTATACGGGGATGTTCCTTTGATCACAGATGTATTGACATTGGAAACAGGGCAACAACCCAGAAATCCCAAAAGCGAAGTTGTAGACTTCATTTTAAAAGAATACACAGAAGCAGCCGAAAATCTTCCTTCGACAAATAACCCGACTTCCGGTCATGCGACGAAAGGCGCAGCTTTAGCTCTAAAGGCCAGAACCGCCCTTTACAATGAACGCTGGCAGGATGCAATTTCCGCATCACAAGCAGTTATGGCAATGGAGGGAACGGAATATATCATCGAAGATGACTATTCCAAACTTTTTAAATATGAAGGCCAAACATCGAAGGAAGTTATCTTCTCCGTACAATATCTGTTAGGAACAAAAGTACATGCCCTTTATCGGTTGTTTGGTTCTCGTAATGCGTTGGCACATACGAATAAGAAACCAGCTTACCAACTGGCCGATACCTGGGAATGTATAGATGGAAAACAAATTGATGAATCTCCGATGTTTGATCCTAAAAATCCATATGAAAACAGAGATCCACGTCTGGGATATACATTAGCCGTTTCCGGTTCGGAGTTTTTAGGTTTCCAGTTCGAAACTCATGGAGACAGTACACAATGTTGGAATTATATGACTAACCAGCGTGTTGACAATCTGGAAGCAACTCATGCTTATGCGACATTTACCGGTATTTGCTGGCGTAAATATGCTAATATAGAAGATAAAGATGCGTTGAACGACTGTGATATGAATACAATCCTGATTCGTTATCCGGAGGTCTTGTTAACATATGCCGAAGCAAAGATAAAAGCAGGAGAAATCGACGCATCCGTTTTGGAAGCGATCAACAAAGTTCGCCAACGTCCTTCTGTTAAGATGCCGCCGATCACGACAACTGATCCGAACGAATTATTCTACGCTGTTGCTCGTGAACGCAAATACGAATTTTCAGGTGAAGGCCTACGTCTGTTCGATATTCGCCGTTGGAAAATTGCCGAGACCGTCATGAATCAACCTCTTTTAGGTAGAATGAAGAAGTCTTATCCTGATAAGGCACCGCGTATCGACGAATGGGGTACAGCTTTTTATGAAGGTATTCCCATTGCTGAAAGTGGAGAATCGGCAGACTTTAAAATGCGTATTGTCGATATCCGTAAATTCGATAAGAACAGGGATTATTTATGGCCAATCCCATATATCGAAAGACAAACCAATCCAAATCTGACTCAGAATCCTAATTACGAATAAATTCGCATCTCTGATATTTACCCCGGATGTCGCTTGGATATCTTTATCAAATCACATTCGGGGTAATTTCCCTATTTCGGGATTATTCGCTCATTCCTTTTTGAACCTATCAATAAAAATAATCACATGAAATATCAAATAATCTTTCTTATTTTCTGTGTCTCCCTATTCTCTTGCCAATCCGGTAAAGAGGACAGCCTAACTTCTATCAAAGAGGTTGACATTTGTATTTACGGGGGAACATCCGCAGGCGTTGTAGCTGCTTACTCTGCAAAAAAAATGGGTAAATCTGTCCTCTTGGTAGAACCGGGTAAATATTTAGGAGGTATGACTACCGGCGGTCTCGGAATGACAGATATCGGGAACAAATATGCAGTTACCGGATTAGCGCGCCTTTTCTATCGTCGCATTGGAGAGCATTATAATAAATTCGAGCAATGGACCTTTCCTCCAAGTGTTGCGACTGCAACCATGAACCGCTTTGTGAAAGATGCAGATTTAGATGTTCTGTATTATCGCCGCATAACAGATGCTCAAGTTCAAAATAAAAAAATAGAATATATCACTTTGGAAGACTCCCAGAAACCCGATGAAAAGACCTTGATACAGGTTAAAGCCAAACAGTTCATCGATTGTTCGTATGAAGGAGATCTGATGGCAAAAGCCGGCGTTTCCTATTTTGTAGGACGTGAAGGAAACGAAGAACAGGATGAAACACTTAATGGAGTTCAGATGTCTTTTTGGCATCAATTCCCAGACGGAGTAGACCCATATCTGAAAGAAGGAGATCCGAACAGTGGCTTATGTTGGGGAATCCAACCTAATACACTGGAAGAAAGAGGAAACGGAGATAAACTCGTACAAGCATACAATTTCCGCCTATGCCTTACCGACAATAAAGAGAATCAACGTCCGTTCGAGAAACCGGAAAACTATGATCCGGCCAAATATGAACTATTGGCACGTGCTATCCGTAAAATGGATTTACATATAGACAATTACCTCTTATTCAACTGGGGTATGATGCCAGATAATAAGTATGACGTAAATAACCGCGGACCGTTATCAACTGATATGATTGGTATGAATTATGAATATCCAGATGGCGACTACACAACCCGCGAAAGGATTTGGCAGGAACATGTCGATTACACAAAAGGATTACTCTACTTCCTTACGCACGATGAAAGAGTTCCTGCCAAACTTCGCGACCAGGTTGCCAGATTCGGATGGGCAAAAGATGAATTTGTAGACAATGATAATTTCCCGACCCAGCTATATGTGCGCGAAGCCCGACGCCTGAACGGGGAATATATCATGACACAAAAGAATTGCCAGGGAGAAGAGACAGTTGGTGATGCTATCGGAATGGCCGCCTACGGGATGGACTCTCATAACTGCCAGCGTATCGTGACAAACGGTATGGTAAAAAATGAAGGGGATGTCCAATATCACGGTTTTCCTCCCTATCCAATCTCGTACAAAAGTATTACGCCCAAACGCGAAGAATGTACTAATCTACTGGTTCCCGTATGTATTTCTTCCACCCATATCGCTTTCGGATCAATCCGAATGGAGCCGGTTTTTATGGTACTGGGGCAATCGGCAGCCGTAGCATCGGCATTAGCGATTGAAGATAATACGGACGTCCAGACAATAGACGTAACCAAACTAAGGAAAATATTGAAAGACAATCCTTATCTGGATGGTTCTACTCCGGAAATATTAGTCGATGACAGCGATATAGACAAAATAGAAAGATCTGGACATTGGCAAAAAAGTTTTGGAGCACATTATAAAAACAGTTTCTTAAAATCGGCGAATCAAAAGAACAATAGCTCTTTCACCTTTATACCTGTTATTAAAAAGGCAGGCACATATGAAGTTTTCTTTTACTGCACAGCTCTTCCCGACCAGGAAATGCCCGAAGTTATGGCTTTTGACATTACTGGCAAAGAAGGAACCAAGCAAGTAGAAATATCTCCCAGATCTCATAAAGGTTCATGGGTGAGCTTAGGCACATACGCGTTAGAGAAAGGAAACTGGACATCTTCTGTCAAGATCGACGGCAGTCGTTCGAAAGGGACCTTATTTGCCGATGCCATTATATTAGTTCCTAAAAAATAAAATTCTTATCTTTATGGCAACCATAAAGACCTGTATAAAAATAGAATACCATGATTACACGACGTGATTTTTTAAAAGTAACGGCGGCAGGAAGTGCATTAGTCTCCTTAGGTAGTGTAACAGAAGCAAAAGCTACAATACAATCAGCCGTTCCCGACGAAGGATTCTGCCATGAAGGGGCGCGTAAGATTCCGGTGATTGCAGAGGTAGACCTTGTGGTTGCGGGCGGAAGTTCGCGGGCAATTGCCGCGGCTGCTGCCGCTGCGAAAACGGGTAGCCGGGTTTATTTAGTTGGTTACATGCCTTATTTGGGTGAAGACATCTGCGGCTCACATCTCTACGAACGGGAAGCAGGAGAAAAATTGCAGACGGCACTTGCACGCAAGCTCTTTCCGGGGAAAAATTTCCCGACCCCGCTGCATATAAAGAAAACATTGGAAGACGAATTGATCGACAACAATGTCCAGTTCCTTTACAGCAGTTATGTAACGAATGTGCTGACGGACCCGTCCGGAAAACCTGCGGGAGTCGTGATCGCGAACCGTTCGGGCAGACAGGCCATCCGTTGTAAAGCGATTATCGATGCGACACACAATGCTTCTGTTGCAGGACTATTAGGAGCGGAACGTAAACCTTTTACCGCAGGTACGCAGGAATTCTGCTATACCGTAGTAGGAAATACCAAAAAAGAAGCACCGGAAATTATCCTGGCCGAAGGATTATCCCAGCCCATCAAGGTTGGCGAGAAAAGCTATCCGGTCACCCGCTATACATTCCGTTTACCACTCAAAGACGACTCGTATGCATCACTGGCCGAGGTCGAACAGATCATCCGCAGCCGGACATGGGATATCGAGCAGGTCGATAGCTCGGATCTGCTCTGGTATATTCCGAAACAAACGATTGACAGTGAGAAAGCATATAACGGGAATCCGGTTTCCTTGCGCAAGTTACCAATGCAAGCGTTTAAATCAAAAAATATTGCAAACCTGTGGGTACTCGGTCCCTGTGCCGAAATACCAAGAGAACTGGCAACCCAAGTGATGCGTCCCGTTCCAGCTTTATTCATAGGAGAGATGATGGGAGAAATGGTTGCCGGACAGATAAAGGATATACCCGTACCGGCTCAGGTCACTGTTCGTCAACTCAAAGTAAATGCTTCGAACTACGGACAAACGGGCGAACTGCTTTCCCCGCTCCGTCCGTCTCAGCAAAAGGGATTCGTCGACTCTCCGTCAGGCGCACTCCCGATTTTAGGCAGCTACGACGTAATTGTGATGGGAGGTGGCACTGCAGGTGCTTCCGCAGGAATATCCGCAGCCAAACAGGGAGTCAATACATTGGTATTGGAATACCTGCACGGGCTTGGAGGATTAAGCACACTGGGTATGATCGGAGTCTATTGGGACGGGTTCCGGGGCGGATATACCGCTCATATAGACAAAAGTGTCTTGGCAATGGCACCCAAAGACCATCCAAGACAACCCAAAGGGGAAGGCCGCTTCCCCGCCGACTGGAAGATGGAATGGCATCGTAAAGAACTGCTACAGGCAGGAGGCAAACTCTGGTTCGGTGTGATGGGATGCGGGGCTTTGACAGAAGGAAACCAGGTAAAAGGAGTCGTAGTCGCCACCCCCTTCGGGCGAGGTGTCATCCTATCCAAAATATTGATAGACAGCACAGGAAGTGCAGACATAGCTATTGCAGCCGGTGCATCATTCGATTATACAGGTAAAAAAACAATCGCCGTACAAGGTGCGGGAACCGGCAAATGGGCACCGGGTGACTATTACAACAATAACGATTGGCTATTCGTTGACGACACAGATATCCTGGATGTCTCACGTGCTTTCGTCCAAGCCAAGACAAAACTGCAAGGACAATACGATCTGGTCAAAATCCCTCAAACACGCGAACGTCGGCGGGTGATCGGAGACTACATCATCTCGGTATACGACGTGATAAACCATCGCCGCTATCCCGACACGATTTCTTATCACAAAAGCTCGTTTGATACACATGGCATGATCATAGACCCGCTCTTCATCCTGAACCCGCCGGAAAAACGGCATATGATCTACGACGCAGATGTTCCGTTGCGCAGTCTTCTGCCTAAGGGATTGGAAGGGATTCTGACAACCGGCCTGGGAGCAAGTGCGCACCGGGATGCCATGCCGGTGATCCGTATGCAGCCCTGCCTGCAAAACCAGGGATATGCAGTCGGCTACCTTTCCGCCCTATGTGTCAAAGAAAATAAATCTCCGCGCAAGATAGATATCAAAAAGGTGCAGCGTCACCTGGTCGAGATCGGGAATCTGCCGCAACGGGTGCTGACGGATAAGGAGTTTAAAGGGTTCAGTAATTCCGAGATGAAGAAGGCCATCGCCAGTGTGACGGATAATTATAAAGGGCTCGAAATATTGTTGACCGATCCCGAACGTTGCATACAGCTCGCCGGCAAACAAATCGCCGGAGCCACTATGCCGGAAGAGAGAGTGATCCTTGCCAGTATCCTCTGTATCTTAGGACAAGGGAAACACGCTCCGGTACTGGCTGATGCTATCCGCCAATATAAAGACTGGGACGAGGGCTGGCACTACACCGGGATGGGACAATTCGGGATGTGTCTCAGCCGCTTGGACGCCCTTATCACCGCGTTGGGATACTCTCGCGAAACATCCGTCCTTCCCACTGTACTGGAAAAGGCAAAGAAGTTGGAACCGGAAGACTATCTTTCTCATTTCCGTGCCATCGCTATGGCCACGGAAGCAATAGGCAGCCGAGAAGCGGTTCCCCAACTGGCAACCATGCTGATGACACCGGGTGTACGGGGGCATTCGATCCTTTCCTACATCGAAGCGCGCAGCAAAGCCGTTCCCGACCTCAACGACACGTCCACCCGTAACCTCGCGTTGAAGGAATTGCATTTGGCAAGAGCCCTTTACCTATGCGGCGACCAGGACGGTATCGGGGAAGAAGTACTCCGCCGGTATGCCAACGGCCTGCAGGGCCACTATGCACGTTACGCACAAGAAATATTAAACAGTAAATAGCACTTTATGAGAAAGAAAACACTTGTATTCTCCCTCCTTTTAGCCTGTGCGACCGCTTTTGGCCAGTCGTCCTACGACCTGGTGATCGTCGGGGGTAATCCCGGAGGGATCATGGCAGCTATCTCTGCCGCGCGGATGGGGAAAAAATCAGTGATACTCGAACGTACCCGCTATGTCGGCGGACTTCCCGCCAACGGACTCGGAGCAACTGACATCGCTACCCGTGCCGCAACGACCGGCCTGTTCCGTGAGTTTGTGGACGCAGTGAAGCAACACTATATCGACACCTACGGTCCTGCTTCCGAGCAGGTGAAAGTATGCAGCGACGGTTACCATTTCGAACCCTACGTCGGAGCACGCATCTTCCAGAAGATGCTCGACGGACAGAAGGACAAGATCACGGTCCTGACCATGCGTCAGTTCGATGCCGAAGATGAAAACATAGTCATGCGCAATAACCGCATCGAAAAGATCCGCATCCTGAACCGGGAAACCGGAGAGATGGAGGAATACACCGGTTCGGTATTCCTGGATGCCACCTACGAAGGTGATCTCGGAGCCGCTGCCGGCGTTCCTTTCCGCGTAGGGCGCGAAGGGAAAGACGAGTTCGGCGAACCTGGAGCCGGACGCGTCTACAAATATTGGGGTGGTCCGGAAGGGGATGGCAGCACGTTCAAGAAAGACAATGCCGTGCAGTCCTACAATTACCGCCTCTGTCTGACCAACGATCCGGAGAATCGCGTGGCCTTCACCAAGCCGGCCCGTTACAACCGTGAAGACTATGCCTCCATTGTGGAGGATGTCTGGACCGGGCGCAACACGGATGCCGCCATGCAACGTGTGACATCCGAAATGATGGAAGAGAACCGGAAGCATATCAAGGCCGGCAACCCCTCCAAACTTCCGGGTGACAAATGGGGGATCGCCAAGATCACCAATATCGTCCATGTCCCGAATATGAAGACGGACGCCAATAACCAGCACGGCGTGTTCGTCTCCACCGACCTGCCTGAGGAGAACTGGCCCTGGCCCACTTCTTCGTGGGAATGGCGCGACAAGTTCGCCCAACGTCTGCGTGAATATACCGAAGGTCTTTTCTGGTTCGTCCAAAACGATCCCGAACTGCCCACCCACTTCCGCAAAGCGGCAAAAGAATGGGGCCTTTCGAAAGACGAATATGTGGACAACGGACATTTCCCACGCCAGGTCTACGTTCGTGAGGGCCGTCGTTTCGAAGGCGCATATTTCTTTACCGCCAACGATGCCATTCCGGTAACGATCGGTAGCCGCCCACCCATCCACGAAAGCAGCATAACGGCCAGCCATTATGCGCTGGATTCGCATGCGGTGCGGAAAAGAGAAAAAGGAAGGGTGCATCTGGACGGCTTCCTGAGCTATCCGTCGGCAGTATATACAGTCCCCTATGGCGTGATGGTCCCGAAAGAGGTGGACAACCTTCTGTTGCCCGTCCCGGTTTCGGGTTCGCATATCGGATTTTCCACCCTGCGCATGGAGCCCTGCTGGATGGCGATGGGACAGGCCGCCGGTATCGCTTCAGCCCTTTCGATCGACGGGAAGGTAAAGGTACAGAACATCGACCTCTCCCGCCTGCAGGACAAGCTAATCGACCAGAAAGCGACGCTTATGTATTTCAAGGATGTGGATTACACGAGTCCTCACTTCCGCATGGTGCAGTATTTGGGACTGCGCGGCTACCTCCCCGAATGGACTGCACGTTTGCAGGAGCCGGTGGATGCAGCGACTCTGGCCGCCTGGAAAAAACTGAGCGGAACGGACCTGCCGGGCATAGAAGCCGGGAAGACGACAAGATTAGCGGCTTTGGAAATGATTTATCGGAAAATAAAATAATCTAAAAGGAAGTGTGTCAAAACCATCTATGGATATAAAAAAAGTCCGTTAATCATTCGACTAACGGACTTCTCTTTTAGTGGGCGTTGACGGATTCGAACCGCCGACCCTCTGCTTGTAAGGCAGATGCTCTGAACCAGCTGAGCTAAACGCCCGAATTGAAATCAAATTGGTATAAAAGAGTGGGCGTTGACGGATTCGAACCGCCGACCCTCTGCTTGTAAGGCAGATGCTCTGAACCAGCTGAGCTAAACGCCCGAATTGAAATCAAATTGGTATAAAAGAGTGGGCGTTGACGGATTCGAACCGCCGACCCTCTGCTTGTAAGGCAGATGCTCTGAACCAGCTGAGCTAAACGCCCTTTCATTACTTCAGTAAGTTTTGTACGCCTTATCTCTCTAAAGCGCTGCAAAGATACGGCTTTTTTTATTACCTCCAAATGTTTCTATGAAAAAGTTGAAAAAAAATTCATTACTACCATTTAATCTGAAGAAATGTAGTAACTTTGCATCTCTATATTATTAATGTATATAAGTATTCGATATCGTAGGTATATCGCCCGGACACTAAGGGATATAGGTGTATAAACTAAATGAGTATGGTATTTTCAACACTAACTGCCATATCGCCCGTAGATGGGCGGTATAGAAATAAAGCCGAGAACCTGGCGGCTTACTTCTCAGAATATGCACTTATCAAATATAGAGTGCGAGTAGAAATAGAGTATTTTATTACTCTGGCTGAGTATCTTCCACAGCTGAATAGCCTGGCTACAGTGGAGAATAAAGAAGCGTTGCGTAAAATTTATCAGGAGTTCAGTCTGGAGGACGCAACCCGTATTAAGGAGATCGAGAGCGTAACTAACCATGATGTAAAAGCTGTTGAATATTTTATCAAAGAAAAATTTGATCTGCTGGCTTTACAGGACTATAAAGAGTTTATTCATTTCGGATTGACTTCGCAGGATATTAATAATACTTCCGTTCCATTGTCTATCAAGGATGCTTTGGATGAAGTTTATTATCCGGGGATTCAGGAAGTGATCGACATGTTGAAAAAGTATGCTGAGGACTGGAGCGATGTTTCTATGCTGGCAAAGACGCACGGACAACCGGCTTCTCCTACCCGTTTGGGAAAAGAGATTATGGTATTTGTATATCGTCTGGAACAGCAGGTGGCTTTATTGAAGGCAATTCCTGTTTCTGCCAAGTTTGGCGGTGCGACAGGTAACTTTAATGCACACCATGTTGCTTATCCGCAGTACGACTGGAAAGCATTCGGAAATAAGTTCGTGAATGAAGTTCTGGGGTTGAGCCGTGAGGAATGGACTACACAGATTTCCAATTATGATAATCTGGCAGCTATTTTTGATGGTTTGAAACGGGTTAATACTATTTTGATCGACCTGAACCGTGACTTCTGGCAGTATATCTCTATGGAATACTTCAAGCAGAAGATCAAAGCGGGTGAAGTCGGTTCATCGGCAATGCCTCACAAGGTGAATCCGATCGATTTTGAAAATGCAGAAGGTAACCTGGGAATGGCGAATGCAATCCTGGCACACCTGGCTACGAAGTTGCCGATCTCCCGTTTGCAGAGGGATTTGACAGATTCTACCGTATTGCGTAACGTCGGTGTGCCTTTGGCCCATATCGAAATCGCATTCAAAAGCTTAACAAAAGGGTTGGGTAAGTTGTTATTGAATGAGAACGCCTTGTACCGGGATCTGGATAATTGCTGGGCTGTCGTTGCTGAAGGTATTCAGACCATTTTGCGTCGCGAAGGATATCCGAAGCCGTATGAAGCCTTGAAAGCCTTAACCCGGACAAATGAAGGAATCACTGAAAAATCAATCAGTGACTTTATTGAAACGCTGCAGGTTAGTGATGCAGTTAAAGCTGAATTAAAGGCGATTACGCCGCATAATTATACAGGTATTTAGTGTGAAGAAAATAGTGTAGCCGTGAGGTTACCAATTAGTTAATTATTTATTAATTTACAACAATGAGCACAGAAGAAAGAGAAGAATCTCAACCGCGTCCTAGAAAGGTGATACCAAGTATCAGACGGGAAAACACAGATCAGGAAGGTGAAAGAAGACCTTACAATCAAGGTTACAGCAGACCTGAGGGAAACAACTATGAACGGAGACCATATAACCAATCAAGCCGGGATGACCGCGGTGGTTATAATTCTTATGGTGATAACCGCTCTTCTTACGGAGACCGTCCGAGTCGTCCTCGTACGTATGACAACCGTGAAGGGGGTTATAATAGCAGACCTTCTTATAACAACCGCGACAACAATCGTGGTGGTTATGGTAATTCAAATCGTGAAGGAGGTTACAATTCAAATCGCGAAGGGGGTTATAACAGCCGTCCTTCTTATGGTAACAATCGCCCTTCTTACGGTAATGACCGTTCGTATGGTGGTGGCGATCGTCCTTTTAACCGTCCTTCTCGTCCTAACTATGACGAAAGACCGGGCAGAGCCTATTCTGCTTCTCCGGAAGGTGAAGCTGGAGGCGACGGTATGAAGAAAAGAAGACCGAGAGTAGGCGACACACGTGTCAATTCTTACGACTCTCGTGATAATCGTGGCGGTGGCCGTCCTTCATACGGTAATAATAACCGTGGAGGTGGTTACGGAAACAACGGAGGATATGGAAACAGACGTCCGGGTGGCCCGCAACGCCGTACGAACGATTACAACCCGAATGCCAAATACAACTTCCAGAAACAGTTGAAGTATAAGGAAGTATTGGCTGACCCTAACGAACCGATCCGTCTGAACAAATTCTTGTCTAATGCAGGTGTTTGCTCACGTCGTGAAGCTGACGAATTTATTACAGCTGGTGCTGTAAAAGTAAATGATGTAGCGGTTACTGAATTGGGTACAAAGATTACCCGTCAGGATAAGGTGGAATTCAACGGTAAACCTGTGCAGATCGAAAGCAAGGTATATATCGTACTGAATAAACCGAAAAACTGTGTGACTACATCTGATGATCCTCAGGAACGTCTTACCGTTATGGATCTGGTGAAAAATGCTTGCCAGGAACGTATTTACCCGGTAGGCCGCCTGGACCGTAACACAACCGGTGTATTGCTTCTTACTAATGATGGTGACCTGGCTTCGAAGCTGACTCACCCGTCATTCAAGAAAAAGAAGATCTATCACGTTTGGTTGGATAAGAACGTTTCTATCGAAGACATGGAAAAGATTGCTAACGGGTTGGAACTGGAAGACGGTGAAATCCATGCAGATGCAATCAGCTATGCCAGTGAAGACGATAAGAGCCAGGTGGGTATTGAAATCCACTCGGGACGTAACCGTATCGTACGTCGTATCTTCGAATCGCTGGGATATCATGTAACGAAACTGGATCGTGTATACTTTGCCGGACTGACTAAAAAGATGCTCGGACGTGGAAAATGGCGTTATCTGAACGAACGTGAAGTTAACGCACTCCGGATGGGTGCTTTTGAATAATATTAAGATTAGCCGGTAGTCAATACCGGCTATCTTGTTTTGATTATCTAAGAATAAACATATAAACATGGAAACAATTACTAGAACAAAAATTGTAGATGTACTGAAAAGCGAAGCTTACGGTACGACCGTTAATGTGAAGGGGTGGGTTCGTACCCGCCGTGGTAGTAAACAGGTTAGCTTTATCGCGCTGAATGACGGTTCTACAATAAATAATGTTCAGATCGTTGTGGATGTGGAAAAATTGGGTGAAGAGTTCCTTAAACCGATTACTACCGGTGCCTGTATCAGTGTGAACGGTGAATTGGTAAAGTCACAGGGACAGGGCCAGAATGTGGAGATCCAGGCAACTGAAATTCAGATTTACGGTACTGCCGATCCTGCTACTTATCCGTTGCAGAAGAAAGGCCATTCACTGGAATTTCTTCGTGAGATAGCTCACTTGCGTCCGCGTACCAATACCTTTGGTGCTGTGTTCCGTATTCGCCACAATATGGCGATCGCTATTCACAAGTTCTTTCATGAAAGAGGTTTCTTCTATTTCCATACGCCGATCATTACAGCTTCCGATTGCGAAGGTGCCGGACAGATGTTTCAGGTAACGACAATGAATCTGTATGATTTGAAGAAGGACGAGAACGGTTCGATCATTTATGATGATGATTTCTTTGGCAAACAGGCGAGCCTGACGGTTTCAGGTCAGCTGGAGGGTGAATTGGCTGCCATGTCTTTAGGTTCGATTTATACTTTCGGACCGACATTCCGTGCCGAGAACTCCAATACTCCGCGTCATTTGGCTGAGTTCTGGATGATCGAGCCGGAAGTTGCTTTCAATGAAATTGCAGAGAATATGCAACTGGCTGAAGATTTTATCAAGTATTGCGTGCAGTGGGCTTTGGATAACTGTATGGAAGATATCCAGTTCCTGAACAATATGTTTGATAAGGAATTGATCGAACGTTTGCAGTTTATCCTGAAACATGACTTTATCCGCCTGCCTTATACGGAAGGTGTTAAGATTCTGGAAGAGGCTGTTGCAAAAGGACATAAGTTCGAATTCCCTATTTTCTGGGGTGCAGATCTGGCTTCAGAGCATGAACGTTATCTGGTGGAAGAGCATTTCAAATGTCCGGTTATCCTGACTGATTATCCGAAAGAAATCAAATCTTTCTATATGAAGCAGAATGATGACGGAAAGACTGTTCGTGCTATGGACGTTTTATTCCCGAAGATCGGTGAGATTATCGGTGGTTCACAGCGTGAAGAGGATTATGAGAAACTGACACGTCGCGCAAAAGAAATGGGTGTGCCTGAGAAAGATATCTGGTGGTATCTGGATACCCGCCGTTTCGGTACAGCACCTCATTCTGGTTTCGGTTTAGGGTTTGAACGTCTGCTATTGTTTGTAACAGGTATGACAAACATTCGTGACGTGATTCCTTTCCCGAGAACTCCGAAGAATGCAGAATTCTAATAAAGTATTCCGGCAGTAGCCGGAAACTTTCATAAATAGAAAAAGGCTTTTGAATCTGATTCAAAAGCCTTTTTCTATTTATTCGTCATCCAGATCGATCGGTATCTGCCTTTTAAATGCTTCTTTAAAGGAGATCAGAGATTCTGTCCGTGCCAAGCCCAACGGCTGTAGTTTGTTGTGGATAATACTTAGCAGATGCTGGTTGTTCTTTGCATATATTTTGATGAACAGATCATATTGTCCGGTTGTATAGTGGCATTCCACTACTTCCGGTATTTTCTTCAATGCTTCTGTTACAGTAGGAAATTGTCCCGGTGATTTTAGGAATAGCCCCATATAAGCACAGGTTTCGTAACCAACTTTTGTATTATCTACGATGAATTCCGACCCTTTGATAACACCGAGATTGGTGAGTTTTTGTATTCTCTGGTGTATAGCGGCTCCTGAAACATTGCACTCTCTGGCAACTTCAAGGAAAGGCATGCGAGCATTCCCTATGATTAGCTTCAATATTTTTTCGTCCAATTCATCCAGTTGATGGTGTGCCATAATTTCTGTATATTTGTATTTCTGTTATTCTATATAATTACATTTACATACAAATATAATCAAACTATAATAATTAGACGATATAATTCGTTCAATTATTTTATTTCGTAAGTTTTCTTTTATTAATCTATCAATTTATAAGAGTATGAGTTCAAGTGCAGTAATCGAATGCAGGATGGTGAAAGATTTTTCCGATCCTTTATTGGATAAAGTAGAAAAAACATATAATGATTCCTTTCCGGAAGCCGAGCGACGGGCGTTTTCCCTGGTGAGAGAATTGGTAAAGGAGGAACCCCGTTTCACCGTTTACACATTATTTAAAGATGGGGTATATGCTGGTTTTATTACAGCCTGGCGTTTTACGGCATTTATATATGTGGAACATTTTGCTATCGATGCTTCCGCCCGTAACGGTGGAATAGGTGGGGAGTCTATGAAGCAGTTTATGGCGCTTTGTGACGCTCCTGTTGTTTTGGAGGTGGAAATACCTGCCGACGAGATGAGTAAGCGCAGAATCGGCTTTTATGAGCGTCTGGGGTATGTGTTGGATAACCATGTTTATTTCCAGCCTCCGTATCGTCCGGGAGAATCCTTGTTGGAAATGCGGTTGATGACTCACGGGCAGATCGATTTGAGTAAGTCGTTTGAAGATGTGAAAGATAATCTTTACCGGCATGTATATGGTGTTCAGGAATAGAGAGTGAATTTACTCCAATAAAAAAGGCAGAACTTAAAGTCCTGCCTTTTTTGTTTATTATTGAATTAATTAGTCTGCACGTTGTCTTGCTGAATAACTAATCTTCAATGCGTATGCTTCACGAAGCGCCTGTTTTACGTCTGTGATAACACCCATCTTCGTTCCTTGGTCGGCTTTGATGGATACAGTCATAAACGGCTGATCTTCCTCTTTCATACTTGACTTTTCCTGCGCGATGTATGTTTCGATTTCGCTTACTTCAGCGAACTGGTCGTTCAACTGCAAACGAGTTTCGGAACCCATCTTGGATCTTAATTCCGGAGTCGGTTTACCTACATAGATGAATGTTACCAATGATTTTTTTTCCAATTTCTGAAGCTCTGTAGCTTGAGGAGCCTGGAAAACAACTTTCAACGTAACTTCACGCATAGATGTAACCATCATAATGAAGAACAAGAAGGCAAATACCAAGTCAGGTAATGATGAGGTATTTAATTCGGGCATTTCTCTTCCGCCCGCTTTACTAAATTTTCCCATTATTATTTACCTCCATAATTTTTAGGTTCTGCTTCCGATATCTTTTGAGGATAAATCATCTGCACAGCCTTTTGTTGATCTTCATCCAAATCGGCGAAAGCTTTGCCAAATTTCTTTTTAGAAACCTCGTCTCTCAGTTCGTTATAGGCTCCTGCCAATTCGTTCTGAACGTCGATGTAAGCCTGATATTCAGTACCACGGTCGTTCTGCAAAGAGATAACATGATTTTTTGTTACCATCTGCTTTCCGAAGAACGGTACGTCCACTTCAGTCTTTTCCGGCATATGCTCGTCGTTGTAAGGATTCTCAATGAAAGTTCTAACCTTTTCTCTCAGTTGCTTAATATCAATGAATTCATTATTACAGAGAATCTGGTTATTACTGTTGATCAGTACGACCAGGATATTTCTCTTTTTGATATCCATCTCTTCATTTTTCTTCTGGTCTTTGGGCACAGGAGGCGGCAAACGTCTTGCTAAACCTTTATCTGTGTCCATTGAAGTAGTAATAAGGAAGAAGATAAGCAACATGAAAGCAATATCGGCTGAAGAAGAACCATTGATACCCGGTGTCTTTCTTTTCTTACCCATTTCTTTCTTGTTTGATCAATTCGTTATTACTATTATCTATTAAGCATTCTTTTTACAGAACCCCAAACCACTGCTGCAACGATTAAAATCATCAGAACAACTGTAGACCAGATCCACATGTCTGTTACTTTTAACCACATAGGTACGTTGTATACCTGAGAATCGGCATTTAATCCTTTTAGAGGAGTTGCATCTCCTATAGAATAAGAGATGAATAGTATTGCAGCAAAAACAACCACAACGATCAAGGATGTTACAGCTGATTTTGCGTTTGTTTTCAATAATGTTACAAATTGCCAGATAGCAAAAAGAATTGTACTGATAATTGTAACAAAGAACAATACCGAAGTCCAGTTAATCAATAAACCGGTATAGATCGGCTCTTTCATTTCTGCAGCAGGGTCAACGACACCTCCTGCATAGAACATACCCAGCACTACGAGACTGATAATCGAAACGATTAACAGTGTCCAACTGGACATTTTTCTTATTTTAGTAACTGCCATAAGTCTGAATTATTTTTTGAATTTAAGGTTGTATTTGATAACCATGTCGATCAAAGTGATAGAAGCGTCTTCCATCTGGTTCAGGATAGCTTCCAGCTTGCTCAACAAATAGTTATAGAATACCTGAAGGATCAAAGCTACGATCAAACCACCTACGGTTGTGATCAAGGCCACTTTCATACCACCGGCAACAACCGTCGGGCTGATATCACCAACCTGTTCGATTTTATCGAACGCCATGATCATACCTACTACAGTACCCAAGAATCCTAATGACGGAGCCATAGCGATAAACAATGTGATCCATGACATATTCTTTTCCAAAAGACCACCCTGTACACCACCATAAGAAACGATTGATTTTTCAACAACGTCGATACCCTGGTCGATTCTCATCAAGCCCTGGTAAGCGATAGATGCGATAGGACCTCTTGTATCACGAGCGATGGCTTTAGCTCCTTCTACATCTCCTTTATCAAGAGCATCTTCAATGCCTTTTAATAATTTGCTTGAATTTGTTTCAGCTAAGTTCAGATAAATAATTCTTTCAAGACAGAATGCTAAACCGAAAATCAAAGCGATAGCAACCAAACTCATGAAGTCTGCACCACCCTCGATAAACTTAGTCTTTAAAGATTGGTACATACCACCTTCAATAACTTGTTCGGCTCCGGCTGCAGCGTCCTGCGCGAATGCTACGGTAGAGATTCCAAGGGCACATAAACCCATGAATGTTTTTGCAAAATACTTTTTCATTGTGTGTTTAATTTTTAAGATTAATAATTCTCTTATTTGTTTTTATTTTTGTTGTTAATAAATTCCTCATGGTACTTATGCGGAGAGAGCGGGATTCGAACCCGCGATACACTTTAGGCGTATACACGCTTTCCAGGCGTGCCTCTTCAACCACTCGAGCATCTCTCCAATTTTCAGCCTTTGTCTCCTCTAAAACGAGCGCAAAATACGAAAAAAATCCCAAATGCAAACGTTTCAGTGCACAAATCTAAAGTTTTTGCTTGACATATACACAATATCTGACGGAATAAATTTTGCTTCCGACCTGAAATTTTGAAACTAAGCCTTTTTATTTGGAATTTTGAATAAATCCAATGCATTTTTTCTTGTAATTTGTACGGTTTCATCAAGGGTAAGGCCGAATGTGTCCGCTACCTTCTCTGCCGTTTTCCATATATACACAGGCTCGTTTCGTCTACCTCTGTAAGGCACCGGAGCGAGGTATGGAGCGTCGGTTTCCAGTACGATGTGATGCATGTCGCTGCATTTTATCGTGTCTGAAAGTTTGGAGTTTTTGAATGTAATGACTCCGTTAATTCCCAGTTTGAACTTTGCTAATTTTTTTATTTCTTCCAGATCATCTATGGTACCGGTGAAACTGTGGAAGACGCCTTTTAATTTGTCTGCACCGACTTTATGGATGCTATCCAATACTTCCGGATAAGCTTCACGGGTATGGATCGCTACCGGCAGATCCAGGTCGATACTCCATTTTAGCTGTTCCTCAAAGACTATTTTCTGTTCTTTCAGGTAGGTTTTATCCCAGTATAGGTCTATTCCGATCTCTCCGATACCACAATAAGGTCGTTTTCCCAGATAAGATTCTGTTATTTTTAGATTCTCTGTGTAATGTTCGTCCACGCTGGTCGGATGCAAGCCCATCATCGGATAGGCAAAATCCGGGAAACGGTCGCACAAATCGTGCATTCGTTCAATGGTTGCGACATCTACATTGGGGAGCAGGATAGTGTCGATGCCTGATTCCCGGGCAATATGAACCAACTCCTCCTGTTCCGGGTCAAATTCTTCCAGGTACAGGTGGTTATGCGTATCTATGAGTTTCATTTTTTAAGACTGGCGGTACATTAAACGGTTACTTACATCTTTCAAAATGGTCAATCTCTCCGGTGTTACGTTGAGTCTCGATAAATGATCCATTGCCTTGTCGTAATATCCCTGCATTTTAACAGTGGTGATATCTTTCAGATGTAATTCATTATATATGGTAGTGACTGCTTCGATTTTCTCCGCAGGAATGAATTGTGTTTTGCCGATCCAGCTGTTGAGGGTCGCTTTTTGTTCGGGTGAAGCCAATTCAAACGCATGTATCAATAAAAAAGTCTTTTTGTTGCAGGTGATATCGCCACCGATGTTTTTACCGAATGTGGCAGTATCTCCGTACACATCCAATAAATCGTCCTGCAACTGGAATGCGAGTCCGATGTTTATACCGAAATCATACAGATTATCGGCATCTTCTTTGGATGCACCACCTATGATAGCTCCGATTTTCAGGCTGCAGGCAAGTAAAACGGCTGTTTTTAAGCGGATCATTTCTATGTATTCCGGTTCGGTTACGTCTGTCCGTGATTCAAATTCCATATCATATTGTTGTCCTCCGCATATTTCAAGAGCAGTCTCGGTGAACAGATCGAATACCTCTTTTAAACTGGAAGGTTCTGTTTTTCCTATCAACTGATAAGCCGCGATCAGCATGGCATCTCCGGAAAGGATGGCCGTATTGTCATTCCATACTTTATGGACGGTCGGTTTGTTCCTTCTTTTGTCGGCTCTATCCATCAGGTCGTCATGAAGCAGTGTGAAATTGTGGAACACTTCAATACCCAATGCCGGATAAATGGCATTGTCTATATTTTCCTGATACAGATTACAGGCCATTAAAGACAGTGCCGGACGGATCCTTTTTCCTCCCAACGATAGGATATATTCAATCGGGTCGTATAAACTTTTGGGGGGATATTCAAAACTCAGTTGTGAAATCTCATGTTCTATTTTCTGTAGGATCTCGTTGAAGGATAACATATTAAATATTAATTAGGAATGAGACGAAATAAAAAAGGCTGCAAATCTACAGCAGCCTTTTTTAGTATGTTTAAAAAATAATTATTGCAATCTGAAAGTAACAGGTACGGTATATTTAACACGTACAGGTTTACCTCTCTGTTTACCAGGAGACCATTTCGGCATGGTGTTGATCACACGGAGAGCTTCTTTATCCAAAGAAGGGTCTACACCACGGATCACTTCTGCGTCAACGATTGAGCCGTCTTTGTTAACAACGAATGAACAAGTAACACGACCTTGGATACCGTTTTCCTGTGCAATAACCGGATATTTGATGGATTTAGCAAGGAACTGTAATAAAGCACCCTGTCCACCCGGGAATTCCGGCATTGTTTCTACAACGGTAAAGATCTGTTGAGCAGATTCTTCTTCTTCTTCAACGACTGCAGGAGCTACATAGGCTTCTACCTGTGCAGAACTCTGGTCGTCCTCAGATGAGATGATATCCACTTGGTCCAGTTCCACGTCATCATCCACGATATTCAGCTGTTCTACGGCAGCTGGTGCTGGTGGGGGAGGTGGAGGCGGAGGCGTGTCCTCCGGTCTTGTAATTTCAATTTCTTCTTCAGCGATGATATCAGCTACGCCTTCACTTTTGACTACCTGAATATCACGGGTTCCCCATTCGAACCCAACGAACAAAACGGCCAAACCAACAACCATACCCATCAGGATACCGAGTGTTTTGCCCTTTTCCAAGTCCGCTTTCGGTGATTTCTTAACTTCCATACTTCTATAATGTTTAAAGATGTGTTTTCCTATGCTGCAAAAATACAAATTATTTTATATCTTGGTTGAAAAAGGGGAAAATACTTCTATATTTTCACTTTTTTTTGAACCAAAATAAAAATAACTGTGTTTATATACCTTTTTTCGGTTTTTTCCGTTTCTCTTTATGGAATATATTATAACTGCATTTTATCTTTGTACGCATTTTGTTAAGAAAATATGAGACATACATTAATTATATTGTTCTTTTCTTTCGTTTTACAATCGGTCGCGGCTCAATCCGGAGATCAGGTATTTGAATTTTTAACATTACCTTCTTCTGCCCGGGCTAATGCTTTGGGAGGGCATACCGTGTCGCTGGTAGAGCGGGATCCGTCCCTTATCTTTCATAACCCGGCTCTGCTTGGCGGTGAAATGGACGGAATGATCAATCTGGACTATATGAACTATATCGCGGATATCAATGTGGGAAGTGCTTTGTTCACTAAAGCATTCCGCGAACGTGGTGCATGGGGGGCCGGAGTCCATTATTTCCATAACGGGAAATTTAAAGGGATGGATGAAAACAATCAGTCGACAGGCGATTTTACTGCGAACGATATCGCATTGAACGGTTTCTTTTCCTATGATCTGTCCGAACGCTGGCGGGGGGGGATTTCCATGAAGTTCCTTTATTCCAATTATGATACCTATACGTCATTGGGATTATGCTTCGATGCCGGATTAAGTTACTATAATTCGGAAAAAGAATTTTCATTCGGTGTTGTATTGAAAAATATCGGAGCCCAGTTGAAACCTTATTATGAGGACCGGCAAAAAATGCCGTGGGATATCCAGATGGGTATTTCAAAAAAGATGAATCACGCCCCTTTGCGTTTGTCGCTGACGGCCATGTACCTGAATCGTTGGAAATTCGATTATATAGATAATGCCGATAAAGATTACAAAGGTGATAATTTTGCCAAAGCATTATTCAAGCATCTGGTGATCGGTATCGATTATATACCCAGCGAGAATTTCTGGATTGGCGTCGGTTTCAATCCGAAGACAAAGATGGATATGAAATTGCAGGGAGGCGGAAGCGGTCTGGCCGGTTTTTCCGCTGGTGCCGGAGTCAAAATAAAAATGTTTGATGTCGGTGTCTCTTTTGCAAAATATCATCCGTCGGCTATGTCGATGATGGTGAGTGTTTCGACGACATTGGCCGATTTTAAACCTTAGGAAATATAAATAAACGTAAGCATGAAAAAGATAGTAATTGCAATAGATGGTGTTTCTTCCACGGGAAAAAGCACTATGGCAAAAGATTTGGCAAAAGAAATAGGTTATACATATATCGATACGGGTGCCATGTATCGCGCCGTTACATTATATTGTATCCAGCATAATTTGTTTAAAGACGGTCAGATTGATGAAGAAAAACTTCAGGCATCGATGGCTGATATTCATATCTCACTCCGTTTTAATCCTGAAACCGGCCGTCCGGACACTTATCTGAATGGGGTAAAGGTTGAAAAGGAAATCCGGGGGATGGAAGTTGCCAAATGGGTCAGTCCGGTGGCTACTTTAGGATTTGTCCGCCGTGCACTGGTTGCCATGCAGCAGGAAATGGGGAAAGAAAAAGGGATTATCATGGATGGCCGGGATATCGGTACGGTAGTATTCCCAGATGCCGAATTGAAGATTTACGTAACGGCCAGTCCGGAAGTTCGTGCACAACGTCGTCTGGATGAATTGAAAGCTAAAGGCGAAGCGGCTTCTTTTGAAGAAGTACTGGATAATGTGAAAACACGCGACCATATAGATTCTACCCGTAAAGAGAGTCCGTTGCGTCAGGCGGATGATGCTGTCGTACTGGATAACTCGGACATGACTATCGCTGAACAAAAGGCATGGCTTCTTGTTCAATATAATAAAGCTGCTGCCGAATAAGAAGGTAGAAACAATAGGTTATTTTTAAGAATGATTGAAGTCGAAATAGATAAAGGTTCCGGTTTTTGTTTTGGAGTGGTTACAGCTATCGAAAGTGCTGAACGTGAATTGGACAATACCGATATATTGTATTGTCTGGGAGATATCGTGCATAACAGCCTGGAGGTGGAACGGCTTCGGGAACAAGGGTTACGGACTATCGGGCATGATGAATTTTCTACTCTGAAAGGAAAGAAAGTTTTGCTTCGTGCACATGGCGAACCTCCCTCCACTTATGAGATAGCAAAGCAGAATAATATAACGATTGTAGATGCTACCTGTCCGGTGGTGCTTCAGTTGCAGAAAAAGATACATAAATGTTACCAGGCAACCCGTGAAAATAATACCCAGCTGGTGATATATGGTAAAAAAGGTCATGCAGAGGTGAATGGGTTGGTCGGACAGACGGAGGGAACAGCCATCGTGATCGAAAAGATAGAAGATCTGGACCGCCTGGATTTCAGCCGTGATATCTGTCTCTTTTCCCAGACAACGAAGTCGTTGGACGGATTCCGTAAGATCGTGGAAGAGATATATCAGCGAAAGGCGGAAGGTACCCGTTTTGAATATTACGATACGATTTGCCGCCAGGTGGCAAACCGTTTACCGAATATAAAAGCATTTGCATCCAGCCATGACTGGGTCTATTTTGTAGCAGGCAAAAAGAGTTCAAACGGTAAGATGCTGTTAGAAGAATGCCGGAAAGCGAATCCAAATACCATTTTCATTTCGGAGGTGAAAGAGATCACCGAGCCGCTCCCTGCCGGTGTCCGCCGTGTAGGGGTTTGCGGAGCTACATCGACCCCGAAATGGTTGATGGAAGAGGTGGCAATCCGTATCCGGGAACTGAATGCAGACCGCTGATCAGACGGTTAAGATTTCATGAAGTTTAAGGAAAAATGAAAGATTGTTGGCAAATAATTATTATTTTTGCCGCGAATAATTTAAAATAAAGACGATATGTCTACTATTAAATGTATTGGCATTTTAACGTCCGGAGGTGATGCTCCCGGAATGAACGCTGCCATCCGTGCAGTGACGCGTTCCGCTATCTATAACGGGATGAGAGTTAAAGGTATTTTCCGAGGATACAGAGGGTTGATTACAGGTGAGATTGAAGAATTCAAAACACAGAATGTAAGTAACATCATCCAGCGTGGTGGAACAATATTGAAAACCGCTCGTTGTATGGAGTTCAAAACTCCCGAAGGCCGTAAGCAGGCATACGACAAGTTGGTGGAAGAGGGGATCGACGCCCTGATCGCTATTGGTGGTGACGGAACATTGACCGGTGCACGTATTTTTGCACAGGAATTCAATTACCCGATCGTCGGAGTTCCGGGTACGATCGATAATGACCTGTATGGTACGGATGTAACGATCGGTTATGACACGGCCCTGAACACAATTATGGAATGTGTGGATAAGATCCGCGATACGGCCACTTCCCACGATCGCCTTTTCTTTATTGAAGTGATGGGACGTGATGCCGGTTTCCTTGCACTGAACGGTGCTATTGCCTCCGGCGCAGAAGCGGCTATCATTCCGGAGATTTCTATGGAAAAAGACCAGTTGGCGGAGATGATCGAAAATGGATTCCGCAAATCAAAGAACAGTAGTATCGTATTGGTTGCAGAAAGTGAAGTGACCGGTGGAGCTATGGGGGTTGCCGAACGTGTGAAAACAGAATATCCGCAATTCGATGTACGTGTATCTATCTTGGGGCACTTGCAGCGTGGTGGTTCTCCTACGGCTCAGGATCGTATCCTGGCAACCCGTATGGGAGTCGGTGCGGTCGATGCTTTGCTGGATGACCAGCGTAATGTTATGATGGGTATCCAGAATGACCAGATCGTATATGTCCCATTCTCGAAAGCTATCAAGAATGACAAACCGATCAACCGTGATTTGCTGAATACACTGCGTGTGTCTTCTATTTGATCCGGACTGACGAAAGAATATGAAAAAGCCCGTCGAATCGTTTGATTTGACGGGCTTTCTTTTTTATTATTCGGTAGATCTTATTTCTTCGATAAGTTTTCGAGGAACAGATCCATCATCCTTTTGGCTGCAACGAACGAGCTGATCTCGTTATTCAGCACCTGCTGTTCCGTCTGTATCAGCATACCTTCTACAGCCGGATTATGATAGAATGTTTCCCGTAGTGTATCGTTGATACTTTCGTACATCCAATACTTGGCCTGTTCATTTCGTTTGAAGTTGAAATAACCGTTCTTTTTAGTGAACTCCATGTATTCGCCGACCATATCCCAGATTTCTTTGATGCCTAAGTTGTAGTAACCCGAATAAGTCAATACTTTGGGGAACCATCCTGAATCGGCAGGTGGGAAAAGATGTAGCGCATTCCTGAACTGGGCAGCGGCCAGTTTGGCTTTTTCGATATTATCGCCGTCGGCCTTATTGATAATAATGCCGTCAGCCATTTCCATGATACCGCGTTTAATCCCTTGTAACTCGTCTCCTGTTCCTGCCAGCTGAATAAGAAGGAAGAAATCGACCATCGAATGAACGGCCGTTTCGCTTTGTCCGACACCGACTGTTTCCACAAATACAGTGTCGAAACCGGCAGCTTCACACAACACAATCGTTTCACGTGTTTTACGTGCCACACCACCCAAGGATCCTGCGGATGGAGAAGGACGGATAAAAGCATTCTTTTCGCGCGATAAAGCCTCCATACGGGTCTTGTCTCCCAGGATACTGCCTTTGGAACGTTCGCTGCTCGGGTCGATAGCCAGTACGGCCAGTTTGCGCCCTTCCTTGATCAGGTGCATACCGAAAACATCGATAGAGGTACTTTTTCCGGCACCAGGAACACCGGTGATACCAATACGGACCGATTTGCCAGCAAACGGAAGACATTTTTCAATAATCTCCTGTGCCAGTTGCTGGTGTTCATATTTAGCACTCTCGACCAGCGTAACCGCCTGGCTGAGGATTGTTATATTACCTTTCAGTATCCCTTCGACAAACTCGGAAGGGGTATATTCTTTACGTTGAAGTCTTTTTTTGAGGTAGGGGTTTACAGTCGGTACATCGGCTACTCCCTTGTTTACCTTTAATCCTCTGTAAAGATCGTCGTTTTCGGGATGTTCCATATCTTTTTATTTTTCTGCTGTTACCTTTACGAGGCGAACAGGACCGTTCGGGTCATTACATACTATATTTACCAGTGCTTCCAGTTTCGTCTTTATTTCTTTCGGACGAACTGATATCTTGAATGTAGCCGTTGTTCCCGGTTTTAATTCTTTCTTTCCTCCTGAAATATCGATCCGTTCATCATCGCAAGTGAAACTATGTATGATAAGCGGGGATTTTCCGGTATTCGTTACTTCTACAGTGCCGGTCACTTTGCCTCCGATCAGCGGAATGAACCCGCCTTTTTCCGGTAGCTTACCGAAATCGAGCAATGTTCCTGACAATTGGGCAACCGGAGCCTGTGCCTTTTCTGCAGCAGTCAGTTTACCGAAGTTGTCGATAATATTGGCCGCTACGTGTATCTTTCCGTCGACTTCGTTTTTCTGTCCGATACTTTCGATTGTCAAAGGTATTTCTGTCGTAACCCTACCTTTTCTTTTTACTGCTTTGGCATCGAATAACAGAGTAATTTCCCCCACTTCGTCTGGAGCCAGTTGGGTCGGGCGAATCTCGACGGCCAGGTAATGAGGCACTTTGCCCTGACGGATCGTCAGAGTAGTCTTTCCTTCATTCTTGACATTGATCTTTTCTCCCAGTGTTTCGTCGGGACGAACGCTGCTGTACAGTATTGTTTTAGTCTGCATTTTCAGGTCGCCTATCGAATAAGGGAAGATCATAAGCGGTATAAGCGGTTTCGGTGTCACGTTTCCTTTGATTGCCAGCGTGTAGCTGCCTTTCTTTCCATTGCTGAATATGGATACCGTCTTGTAGAACGGACCGGGGCGGCCTTTGGGATTGTAGGTAACCTTGACATTTCCGGTTTTTCCCGGAGCGATCGGCTCTTTTGTCCATTCAGGCTGTGTACAACCGCAAGAAGCAGTAACACGGGTGATGACGAGCGGGCCATCTCCCGTGTTCTTTATTTCAAAAGTATGACTTGCCAGTCCGTCAGCTTCGGCAATTGTTCCGAAGTTGTACGTCAGTTCGTCTGCACTTATCTGGGCTCCATTCTGTGCAGCTATATGCGCCGTGAACAGGAATATGCTGCAAAGAATAAAGCTCAGTCTTTTCATATTCAGCATTCTTTGTTTTTAGTTTAGCTTGTTGAAAATCAAATAACCTCTCCTCTGATCGTCAGGATAAAACTTCCGGTCTTTCCGTTGCTGTAAACAGAAATCGTTTTAGAGAACGGTCCCGGACGTCCTTTCGGATCGTATGTTATCTTGATATCTCCGCTCTGTCCCGGAGCGATCGGTTCTTTTGTCCATTCCGGAGTCGTACATCCGCAGGAAGCGATAACGCGGGTAATAACCAACGGAGCATCTCCCGTGTTTTTAACGGCAAATGTCGCAGTGACTTTTCCGTCTGCTTCTTTTATCTGTCCAAAGTCATGAGAGGTTTCTTCAGCTGTAATAACAGCTTTTTTCTGAGCTGAAGCCATTCCTGTTGCAAGCAGGATCGCCATAAAAATAAAAATAATCTGTTTCATTTTACATCTTATTTAGCTATTGTTTATGTCACAAAGATAGGGATTTAGAATTGAAAATGGAGAATTGAAAATTGAAAATTGTTAACGAGGGAAATCAAAACTACTTTTTCCCCTTGATATTCTTCCTCTGATTTTCAATTCTCCATTTCCTGTTTTCAATTAACCGTCAGTGTTTCCCCTTCCGTATGAGAAATGAATTCGGGAGCGTACAGACATTGGATTGTACTGATTCCTCCGGCATATTCACCGGTGCGGGAAACGTAAACCGGATATTCGATCACGAAGGTTCCGGCCGGTAAACGGTTGAAAAAGAAATTTTCGGAAACATCTGTCGGTGACTGGTAATAAGCCACTCCGTCTCTGAACTTTGTTCCGGAGACCTGGCTGGCAGGTTCGAAACAACCGGCTCGCAGGTCTTTCAGGAAGACATAATCCATTTCACGGTCGGTACGAATGGTCAGGCGTACGACCACCTTGTCACCCGGCTGGAGTTTTCCGTTCTCCACCGGAGTGATCTGCAGACCGTTACCGCTGTTGCTTTCAATGAATAATTTCTTTTCAACGTTGAGTACACCTGTCTGTTTTTCTACTTTGTCGATGTTTTCAAAGTATTGTTCATAGACAGCTCCCCAGGCAGGTGCATTTCCTTCCTTCCGAATGGAAATGGAATTTCTTTCGGATGAAATTTCTTTTTCATCCAGTACAACCTTCAGATAACCTGTTGCTGTTTCTCCTTCGGCAGTACTGTATGTTTTATCGCCCCAGGTAACGGTGCAGGTATTGTTATCGTTCAGCCAGTCACTTCCGGTCAGTACCAATGCGTAGATGGCATTCAGCGTAGCAGGAACAGATTCCCAGTTTTGGGTACGTTTCTGGTTCAGCAACCATTGTTTCATACGGTCGGTGTCTTTGGAATCGGGTGATAATGTATTGAATACCTTCATCAGTAAACAATGTGTTTCGATCGGAGAGATGAAATAGTTATTTCCTCTCCGGTTGTTAGCCCAATACATACCCTGTTCGGTTGTAGTGGTTGCTGTTTTACGCAACCAGGCCAGGATGGTATTTGCGACCTCTTTTTTACCGTTGCGGTACATTAGCAGAGCTATTTCTCCCTTTCCGTAGAGTGATTGTTCGTTCCAGGTCTTTTCGGCCTGTGCCGTGTAGAAACGGATCGCTTCACGGGCATCTCCCAATTCTGGAATATCGCGGTAAGAGCTACGGACGTACAGGAATTCCAGTTGCAAAGCGTTCGGCACGCTGCTCTGCCATTTCTTGTTGTTCTTTTGCAAGGACTCATAGTCGGATTGCATCTGTTTGTCCAGATATTTAAGAGCCTTCATCTGCATTTCTTTCTCCTGTTGTCCGTATTGTACGGCACTCATCTCGACCAGTTGAGACATTCCTTTCAGGATGGAAAGCGTGATCTCCCGGCTTGCCGGGAAACCTTTGAACCAACTCCATCCGCCGTCTTCGTTCTGTAGTTTCAACAGTTGTTGCAATGCTACTTCACGTTGCTGGGCGGCACGGTTCATGTCGAACAGGAGTGACAGACGTTGTTTCTGTTCCGTTTCATTTTCTGCAGCCAATACCCATGGTGTTTCTTCCAATAGGATATTCTTCAGTTCCTGGTTTTTCTGCAGGTTTGAATACAGCGTGGAGGCTGTTCCGCCTTGTGCTTTCCATTGGCTGATCACTTTTTGAATGCGCGGATTGGCTGTGGCAATATAATTAGCCAGCGTATTGCTGTAATAGGAGGCAAACCAGGAAATAATGTTATCGTTTGCCGGTTGTGTAAGCATCGGTAATGCCTGTACGGCGTACCATATCGGATTACCGGTCAACTCCAGTGTCATTCTGAACGGGTTACGGCTGCCTGTTGCTTTTGATCCGGACAGGCGGATTTGTTTTTCCCCGTTTTCCATCAGATAGAACGGAGTACTTTCCGTTACCAGTATCTGGTTGGACAGAACCGGGATCAGATGTTGTTCCCCGTCACTTCCTGATTCGGAATCAGCTACGATACGGCAACCGATCAGATTGGTTGTCTCCGGTACGCGGAAGGTCCATGAGGCGGTCGTAATACTGTCGGCAGACAATGTGAACGGTCTCTGCGATTTGGTCAGGCAGATAACCGGCTGGTTTGTGGCAGGATCGAACAACTCGAGGCTGACACGTCCGGAGATGGATGCCTTGGAATTGTTGATCACCTGCGTACTGACAGATACTTCATCTCCCTGCCGCATGAAGCGGGGTAGGTTCGGAACGACCATCAACGGTTTACTGCTGATTACTTCTTTTGTCAGCAGGCCGTATTTCATATCTACCGTATTGGCCAATGCCTGGAATTTCCAGGTTGTATTGCTTTCCGGCAATGTGAACTGTACCATGACGTCTCCTTCTTCATTGGTCAGTAATGACGGATAGAAGAAGGCTGTTTCGTTGAAGTTTTCACGTACCGGGAGTTGAGGCTGCGCTTGTACGGGTTTCGCTTCCGCTTTGTCCCATGCAGCGTCAGATAAACTGAATAGCATTTCGCCGGATTCTTCAACTTCATCGTCTACGATGTTTGCATTTCCGGTAATGGAGGCTGCGTCATTACTTCTGTAGCCGACAACTTGTGCCTCGGCGGCCATTGGGGCGGCTGCCGACTTCATCATTATACCTGATCCGTAAGCTCTCTGCTGTCTGTAACTCAATACACCCTGCCAGTCCAGGCGGTCATACTGATAGTCCGGAACTGAAATGAAGTCAGGTTCTCCTGCTTTGTACGACGATTTATCGTCCAGGCTGATGCCATTGTTGAATACCGGGGCATTCAGGTAAATGGACCTTTGCGGGTCGAAGTTCCATTTGAATGTGCCGTACGGCAATATCTTATCCAGGGAAGCATCATACATACTGGCAAGCATTTCTGCCATAGCTGGTACGGAGTCGGCATCCTGTATTCTGAATTTCCATGTTTCCCGGTTGCCGGGCAACAGGCGGTCACGGAAAGTGATCGGTTTGATCGTTAACCGGAGATCAGGTTGCTGACGCTTTATCTCTGACTGGGTTCTGTATAACTTACCTTTTTTGATAAAGGTAAAAGTTGCCACGATACCATCTCCGTAACTTTCATTGAATGGGATACGGAAGAGGTGGTTCTCGTTACTCAATACTACATACTTACGTGAGAGACATTGACCGTTCCGGAATAATTCGTATAGTACATGCGCATCCTTATCGGAAGTGCCGAACAGTATCTTTGCCTCCTCACCCGGCAGGCAACTGGTCTTCTCGTTCAGCAACCAGACATGCTTGAATACCGGCGGCTTTTTGTCGCGCAAGCTATACAGGATGAAATCCTGCTCTGTTGTTGCCGGACGTCCTTTCGAGTCTTTTGCTTCTATCTTGATGCGGTAACGTCCGGATTCCAGTTTCCGGAATACATCTCTATCTATCTGCTTGCCGGAGGTGAAATTTCCGCTGGTAACCTGTTTCCCGACTTTGTAATCTAGGAATTCATAATCGGAATATGTTTCCTTGTTCTCATCTTGCAGTTTGTTTATTGTGTAAGTACCATCTAGCGTAACCTGTTCTCTGTTCAGGGTTTGGGCAGAGATGACAACATCTGCCGAATCTTTATCGAACTCTCCTTGAATATTGGTTGTCAGGATAATACTTGTTTTTCCGACTGTTATTGTCGAACTTGCTTCTTGAGTTTCTCCATTGCTGTCGGTCAATATAACCGAGATCAGGTAGGGTTGGTAGTTTCCGGATTCTTCCGTTCGGAAGTCGAATGAGAATGTGCCGTCACTGTTCACTGTTGTTCGGCCTTCCGCCACCTGTTCGTATGAATTATTGATGGGGAAGTAACCGCGCAATAACAGAGGCTGCTTGGTGATTCGATAGGTCACTTCACCGCTTTGCAGCGAAACGCCCGAGAATGTTTCAGCTTTTCCCCGGATGGTTACCAGGTCGCCGAAAGATATTTCACCTTTGACGGGAAGTATATTTACCAGGAATGTCGGACGTTTATATTCTTCGACACGGATATTCGTACTGGCATAATCGGTAGATAGCGTGAATGTGCCGTTCAGTGTTTGCTGCGGTAAGGTAAATTCACCGTTGAAAGAGCCGAACTTATTTGTCTTGAATTCTTTGGTCGCCACTTCTTTCCAGTTGGCATCCCGAAGGATTACTTTGAACGTCTCGCCTTCAAGAGCGTGAGGTTTGCTTGTTTCGTTTGTATATGCAATACCTTTGAAATAAAGGGTTTGTCCCGGACGGTAAAGTCCGCGGTCTGTGAATAAAGCCAGTTGCGGGCGGGTGGTCCGGTTGACTTGCCGTTCCCCGTTCGGATAAACCATTGTCAACATTGTTTGGGCATCTCCCTGGCGGCTCACCCGGTAAGCCATCAGGTCACCTTTGCGTGAGAATACGGCGATACCGTCTTTATCCGTTTTTACGGTTCCTTGCTGTTGCATTTCACGGCGTTTGCCTGAATAATAAGTAACAGTGGCGTCAGTTACCGGTTTTCCGCTTAAATAGTCGGTGACCAATACTTCCGTATTCCCATTTTGTATGTTGCGTGAGATGGATGCCAGGCGGCTGACTTCAAACAGATTGTTTGTTTTTATATTGCTTTCCGGTACGGTAATGATGCATTCATATAATCCTATTTGATCCATCGGGATCACAAGGCTGGTATCCAGCTGCGTATACGTATTGGGAGCCGTTAAGGAGAATGTCACTTCTTTAACCAGTGCTCCGGGCTTGTTGGCGGTATCTCTGTCGTTATAAAAAAGGGTCTGTTGCGGAGTTTTCAGACTTTTGTATATACGGGCGGTGATCTGCGGGATGTTCCGGAAATTCAATTTGAGTGTCAGGTCTTTTCCCGGATATACGGTATTGGCCGTATTTACCTGTAAGATTGGATTTTGCATATCTGCCAGCCTGTTTTTGATCAGGCCTATCCGTTCGTAATTGGGAAAACGGGCGATTGTCTCTTTACAAAGTTTATATTCGATAGTTCTCACGGAATCCATATTAATACCGGCTGTGAACCCGAACAATCCGCTGTTCAGCTTGGCTTCGATAATTTCTACGGAATAGTCTTTGTTTCCGTAAATAGCCAGCAGGCTATCCAGCGAAGCGCTATATTCTTCTCTTGCTTTTTCCGAATAGCGGGAAGTGTATTGGAAGCGCAGATAATCCAGATTGGCGAGCATAGCTGCTTTTTTGTCCGGCAGTGTATTCAGATACGTGATAAGTTCTTTATATATATCGGTGGAAGGAGCGATATCCAGTGCCCGGAATGCGAGAAAATCATATAATGTAGGGCGTAGGACAGGCGTGTCCTTTCCGGTTTCCAGAATAGCATCGAATGCCGAGACCGGTGTATCCTGTAATAGCTTGGCTGGTTCGAGTGAAGCAGTCAGTTCTTCTTTTATCTTTTGAGTGAAAAGATTGGAAGTCCATTCGCGGATATCTTCCGGGACATAACCTGCCAGGTCGGTACGTTGGCTGATCTTCCAGCGGTTCATGGTATAATAATGATTATACATTTCGGCAATCATCGAATGGAGTACGGCTGTCGAGGCGGGATCTTTGCATCCGGCAGCATAGTTTTCTACTTCCTTGATCAGTTCCGGGAAATCATCTTCATTCACGTCCAGCTGTTCTTTCATCCGGCTGATCAATGTTTTGATCAGTTGCGGTGTATTCTTACCTTGAATGGCTTCGGTAATCATTTTGCTTTCATTTTTCGATTGTGCCGCTGTTGTATACATGATAGCTGCTGACAAACAGCAGAGTATCAATGCGGAAACAATAATAGCTTTTATCTTCATATCTGTAATGGGTTTACATGTTAAACAACGTTCTTTGCTATATAGATACAAAGAAAGGGTAAAAAGATGTAAACCTATTGTTAATAAGGTGTAATAATAGAGACTGTCAGGTAGAGGTTAAAAAAAGAACATGGATTCATATAGTACAATGCATATTATCAAAGATTATGCTACTATATGAATCCATGAACCCGAAATACGGGATAAAATTATTTTTTACGGACGTAAGTCAGGAAAGTATATGGATAAGCATGTTTAGCGTCGGCAGGAAATTCCTGGCGTTCCACTTCTTCCCACGTATCCCAGTTTACGACAGGGAAAAATGTGTCGGCATCCTTAAACTCTCCATGTACGCGTGTGATGTACATCCTGTCTGCGATGCGTAATGCCTGGCGGTAAACCAAAGCGCCGCCGAGGATGAATATTTCATCTTCTTTTTCGCAGATATCCAATGCAGCGCCCATTGATTCGCAGGCAAAGCAGTTTACAAAACCTGCTTCCGGCAAGGTTGTCAGGACTACATTCTTCCGGTTGGGAAGCGGTCCTTTGGGCAGAGATTCGAACGTTTTACGTCCCATGATCACGGCGTGGCCAGTGGTCAAATCTTTGAAACGTCTCATATCGGCAGGCAGACGCCATAACAACTTGTTGTTTTTACCAATCGCGTTGTTCTCTGCAATTGCGGCAATGATTGAAATTGTACTCATAAACTTATCGATTTATTAGTCATGTTTATATTCCGAATTAAATAAGTATCACCGTTTATACGGCCACTTCTCCTTTTATATGGGGATGCGGGTCATAACCGGTCAGGTTGAAATCTTCGTATTTGAAATCGAAGATGCTTTTTACATCCGGATTAATCTCCATCCGGGGGAGAGGACGCGGTTCGCGGGTAAGCTGTAGTTTTACCTGTTCAATGTGATTGCTGTAAATATGGGCATCGCCCAGCGTATGAACGAAATCTCCGGCTTTCAGTCCTGTAACCTGTGCCATCATCTGCAATAGCAGTGCGTAAGAAGCTATATTGAAAGGTACACCCAGGAATATGTCGGCACTGCGCTGATACAATTGCAGGCTCAGGCGTCCGTTCGCCACATAAAACTGAAAAAATGCGTGACACGGAGGAAGGTTCATGTTTTCAAGGTCACCCACATTCCAGGCACTGACAATGATCCGTCGGGAATCCGGATTATGTTTGATCGTTTCGACTGCTTCACTGATCTGATCGATGGAACCTCCTTTGTAATCCGGCCACGAGCGCCATTGGAACCCATAGATATGTCCCAGGTTTCCGTCAGGATCCGCCCATTCGTTCCAGATACGCACGCCATGTTCCTGTAAATACTTCGCATTGGTATCTCCCTGCAGGAACCAGAGCAGTTCGTATATGATCGACTTCAGATGCAGCTTCTTCGTTGTAAGCAGAGGAAATCCCTCTTCCATATTGAATCGCATTTGATGGCCGAAAACACTTTGTGTACCGGTCCCGGTACGGTCTTCCTTCCTGACGCCTTCGGCTAATACGCGATCCAGCAATTCTAAGTATTGTTTCATTTTTATCTCTCTAGTAGCTTACAAAAATACGAAAGGGATTTGTATTAAACAACAGGTAAGTTTTAAAATGGAGTTTTCCCTGTTTACAAATTGTAAAAAGATATGCGTCTTTGAATATCTAAATGATACGTTAAAAAATATTAGTCGCTAGGGTAATTCAATTTATACGGCATACTAATCTGATTTACCCGGTATAGTAGTGACAAAATGATAATCGGGGAGTGGAGAACACGTGTGAGTACTACATTTATATAAAAGCTGAAAATTTTTAATTATGCAGTTTGGAAGTATGGATAATTTTGGATATATATTTATTAATATTAAAGTACACGTACGTTAGTTTTATGGTCTTCCAACCCTTGGGAGTTTAATGCAAAATGCTTATTTAATAAATGATCTGAATTCTTTGGATGGGATGAATTACAAGGGGTAAAGTCTGATTCTCAATGACTAAAAAAAACGTTCCTTTTTTTCTTGCAGCAAAAATACGCATTCCTTTTGAACCTGCAATTCTTTTCAGAACTTTTTTCACTTTTCTATCTGCTTTCTTATCAGTACGATACGAAAACAGGGACAAAATACCCGCTTCCTGTTACAAAAGTAAAAGAATCCTAAACGCATGACTAGAAAAAAGGAACGTTTAAACTCGTCAAATCGGTAATCGACGGGTAAAAAAGATGCCCTGATACAGGCATTTAGCAGTTCCCCTAAAATGCTTTTTCTTGTGTCCTACGGGGTTAGGTAGCTGAAATGAGCTAAATGAGAGAGATTTTATCGAAATGATTATAGATTATAATTTTATTAATTAAATGTTTTACGTATGAGAAAAAGTACTTTGGTAAAAGGCGGGTCGGCCGCTCTTTTATGTGCTATGGCTTTTTATGGCTTGTCTCCGATGCTGAATGCAGCAGACCCGGACTATGCCAATATTAAGGCTGAGTGGTATAAGAACGTGAACAATGTCGCTCAATGGGAAGACGAAGGTGGTCTGGTAACACCGGCTATGATGAAAGTTGTTGACCGAGTGAATGTTCACGATCATTGGGCTGCGACTTCAACTTCTTATAGAAACTATGAGTCGTTGATCGATTTCACAAAAATGAATGCCGGTGTAATGAATGGCGTATTTGCAACATTCTTTAACCTGGATCCGACAAGTGGTAATTACCAAAAACCGTTTACCGGTAAATATCTGGAAATGGATTATTCGCAGATTCAGAATCATGAAATCATGAATACTGCTGAATATATGAAATTTACAGATGAGAGCGGTAATACAGGTTTGGGTATCTATCAAAACCAGAATGCCAGTGCACGTGTGGACTTCGTGTATAGCACAAAAGGTCTGACAGGTGTTGAAAGCGTTGAATTGGATGTTCGTGCTTTCGGTAATACCAGTTTGGTAAACCGTATGATAGATTGGACATTTGATGTATATGTGTACAATCTGGATGGTTCGTATGTAAATCAAATGGTAAGCGATCGTGCAATCTTTACTGCAAAGAATCATACGATTGGCGAAAGACATCTTACACATGTGAAGGCTAGCGTTTCTGATGCTGATAACCAGAATCCTAGTTCATGGCAGCAGGGGTCTCTTGACAACAAGCTTATTATTGTTATGTTGAGAGGTTCTAAATCTGTAGAAGATCCTGATACTGATACAGGTTCTTCAGATATTGAACCATTAACAGTATTTTCTAATGCAAGATTGGCATTTACTCGCCCAGGTGTAGCTTTCGGTGATGCAAATGCTAAATTGTTTGAAGCTGGTGCCGGACGTAATACATCTTGCGCTCCTGATACATTGGTAACAAATGTTGAGTATTGGAATACATTGTATAAAGAAAATTACAACAAGACTAATAACGTATATACAGACAAGTTCTCTAGTGCATTCCGCGATGGTCTTTATGGAGCAGATCAGGATGCAGCTCCAAAAGAAGAACTGGCTTACTACGAATTGAACGTTGAATATCCGTTTATCGCTGATATGATGGAAATTTCAAAAGAGACTAAACTGACTGAAGTTGACAGTTGGGTTTCTTTGGATCAGATGTTTGATGACGGTAAGATCGGTAGAATAGGTACACCGGGTGTAGATAAGAAAGTTACTTATTTCATTCCGCGTGAATATTTCGTTCAGACAGATGCTACTGACGATCGCGATTGCAAATCAAGCGCTCGTTTCACTTATTACTTCGCTCCGCAGGAAGTAAAAGCATTTGAAAAGTCTAACTATATCTGGTCTACTATCACAGCTGAAGCTTCAGATACAGCTCGTTATGCTCTTCAGGCTACTTCTGTTCCTGAATATAACGAACTGAATGATTTGCACTTCGATGAATATCTGGATTATAAGACTGCAGAGGTTAGTTTCAAGAACTTACCTTATTTCAACTCGGTAATTGGTCGCACAGACAATTATACAATGCCGGAATATGCGTTTGGTGGTTTCACTTTGGAAAATCGTACAAAGGCTCCGAAGCATTCAACAGGTCGTTATGATGATGACGTGAACATCAAGGGATGGAAGATCGTCTTTATCAATGATGATAATAAGAAAGACTCTACATATTATTGTGGACGTTATTTACCGATGTCTCTTACCGGATATAGCTATACGGATTGGAAGACATGGTTAGAAGAAAATGGTTGTCCGGAATGCTGCATGGAAGACGGACCAAAAGAAATTGGTAATTATGCAAATGTAGATGTTATCGATTGTGACGGTAATATCAACAAGAATATTGTTAGTATCAACGCTATCTTCAAATATCACCGTGGTGATGTAAACATCGGTGATGATGAGTCTAAATATGTAAATGAAACATATACATTGGCTCCGCGCCTGGTTTACGATGCTTCTGTAGCAAGATACGATGCAAATGAAGATGTATTGGATAAGACAACTTATACTTATTCCGGTCAGAATCTGATGGATAAAGTTGGTGGTGCTGTTTACACAGGTCCGATCAAGATCTTCGGTAACAATACATTCGTATGGTTCCAGGATACTGACCAGTCTCTGTTAAGCCACGCTATGGGTGTAATGAGTTCTGAATTACTGAAATACTTCGAAAAGATCGATCGTAAAGACTTCTTCTTCGCTCCGTATGACGAATGGGATAACTACAAATATGAGTCAAGACCTCATACAATTAAGATCTTTGCAACAGGTTTGAAACCAGATGTAGAAGGTGGAACAGTTGCTTCGATCAAAGTTTTCAAAGAACAATTCTCTAAGACTGAAAATGTCGACGATGCTGTTTACCATACAAATGCATTCGTATTCACTGGTGAAAGCCTTGACTTTGCGAAAGTATATGTGAAGAAAGGTTCTCAGGAAAAACCGATCGAAGAATATGCAGGTGCTACATTCGGTAAGTTTATCGGTATGAGCGTTGGTGATACTTTGGTTTATAAGGTTGACCTGGATAACGATTATGCTGTACAGTACGTAGAAGAAAACGGTCTTGATATGACTGTTAAATATGTTCCTTACAATGACGTGAACCTGGTTCCGATTGTTGCTGAAAGCTGGAACGAATGCTTCCAAGGTACTCCTAACGTATTCAACCATGTAGCTCAGTTTGGTGCGACAACATCCAACAAGAAAGGCTGGAATGAATTCTATACATTCGGTACAACAGACAGAGGTTTGGTTACTACTATGAACGCTGATAAGATTATCGGTTCTTACACAAGTTTCTATTCATTCCTGACTCAGCAGTTCGGTTCTTGCAACACTTGCGGTGGCGGTAATACTCCGGCAAACTTGAGTAGTATCGGTAGCTCGGAAGACAATTGGGTTCCTGCTGCTAACCTGATCTATAACGAAATGTTCCGTAAGGATTACAAGACTCGTTATGTAAATACTTGCTATCCGGTACGCGACGGTCAGTTCATCATCGCTGGTTTGAACATCGTTGATCCGGTTGATATGGAAATATTCTCCAACAAGAAGGGTGCATTCGATTATGAAGTAACTGTATTGGGCGACCTGAATGGTGAAGCTTATGGTAAAGTAGATACAGTAGGTAACATGGTTCAGATTTCTCCGAACAAGTACGGTGAAGTATTGGCTCTTGTTTCTGCTAAGTTCGATCCGAAAGATCGCGACGGTATTGCAATGACTATTGATACAATTACAAGCGGTTCTGAAAAGGGTATGTGGGCTCGTTACTATGCGAAGGACTCTATCCGTCTGGCTCCGCAACAGCATGGTGCTGATGTTGAAAAGTACAACCGCGTATACTTCTTCGATTTGGATGATTACAAACATAACCTGACTTTCAACGACGAAAGATGGGCACACTTCGGTATTTGGGCTCCTTACGGGATCAATGTGAACGATACGTTGACAGCTGGTATCAAGGGTGACGTGAAAGTTCCTGAAGTATGGTTCAGCTCGGATGCTGCAGGTAAGAACAAGATCAATGCATTCCAGTTCGGTGTTGTCAATGGTGGTGCTTCTAAAGATTCTGTATTCTATATCCAGGGTCGTGACCTGCCTCATTACGGTACTACTGTAAATGATACAGATCCTAAGGTAGAACAGGAAATCAACTTGTTGAGCGCTTCTGACTTGTTCACATTCGGAACAAATAAAGCTAAAGAAGTGAAACTATTCATCCGTGAGAAATCCATGGAACTGGCTGGTACGGTAGAAGATGCTCCTTATATCTATACAGGTGCTGCAGGCGAACTGGTTAAGAATGTTCTTCGTGGTGACGTAGCTGCTCAGATCGCTGTTCGTGCAACTCCGAATGTAGAAGATCTGTGTGACGTAGAAAATGCACTGTCTCTGGCAGCTGTATGCGACGTTCAGCAGAATCTGCCGCTGGCATTCACTGCCGGTCTTGAAATGCCGTATATCAAAGATATGGAACCGGGTGACGTTGGTGGTAGCGATGCTCGCATCAAATGGACAGCAACTCCGGGTGCTCAGTACTATCAGGTAGCTGTAGGTCGCTTCACTCCGAAGTTCACTTCAGAAGATGTATTCATGTCTGAAGTACGTGCTGACGATGCAAGCAAGACTATCTGGGTTGAATTGTTCAACGCAACAGGCGATGTTATCCACCGTGATAATAAAGTTAACTACTGGTTGGAAGTAACTAAAGAATATACTGATGCTGCAGGTAAACCTCAGAAAGAGATAACTAAGGTAAGTGTAGACAACTTCGAACTGCAAGGTAATACGCAACCGATCGACAGAAACTGGGGTTATGCTCCGATTGCCCACCAGATGGACAACATGGAACTGACTACAGACATCACGAAACCGGTTAAATATACTATCCGCCTGATGGAAGGATTCCAGACTGACGAACACCAGATCGACATTTATCTGTTCGATACTCCTGCAACATGGATGGTAAGAAAGCCGGTTCAGGGTATGCCTATCAACGGTGGTGAGTTCAACACTGGTGACTGGAGAACTGAAGTAGGTTCATTGCCTACAGCTTATTACGAATGGCAGGATGATGTCAACTTCGACGGTGAAGAATCGTTCAAAGTTACTGCAGCATCCACATCGATAGCTGTTCATAACCTGATCCCGCAGACAGCTTACACTGCACGTGTACGTGCATTCAATGAGTGTGTAGGTGGTGAGGAAATGATTCCGTCGGAAGACTTCTATGACTTCGCTACATCTAAGACTGCTACCTCTACGGGTGACATCTACTTCGATGAAGCAGAAGAACATAATCCGGTTTCTAACGAATCTATCAATACAACTGACGTAACAGTTCTGGGTGGCCAGGGTAAGGTAACGATCCTGAATGCTACTAACAAGAAAGTTGTTATCAGCAATGTATTGGGTCAGACTATTGCTAACACGACCATCACTTCTGACAATGTTACATTCAACGCTCCTTCCGGAATCGTGGTTGTAGCTCTTGAAGACGGAACAATTGTGAAAGCAGTCGTTAAGTAAAAGAATGAATAACTATTGATATAAAGAAGTTTATAATCAATAATTTAATTTCTAATAGCCGCGTGGAGGATGTAGAGGCGTTGCTTGCAACGTCTCTACCTGACGCCAACTAACCTGCGAAGGCGAAAATGCGGGTATTAATACTAAAGTAATGAAATATAAATTCTTCCGCCTTAGCTCTGTGAAGAATGAAAGCGGATACAAACCCTGGCGGAGTTTCTTTTGTCAGGGTTTGTATTATTTTAATTGACTTGATTATAAGCACTTACTATCTATTGATTGAAGTATAAACAAAATAAAATAATGGCGTATGAAAAAAGTATACTTGATCGATGTGAGTAGGCGACTACTTATATTCGTGCTTCTGTTGGGAGGGTATATTACACAGGCGATTGCAGCAGACATTTATGTCCCCGTGAAAGATGTCTTGTCTTATTATGAAGGAACCAGTGAGGCAAATGCAGAACAGCTAAAATCCCATATCCAAAGTTTAATACAGGATGTCGTAGACCAGAGTGGCGAATCGGCAACTGTTTCAGATGTCACCATCAGAGGTGGCGGAAGTACACAAACCGGCGATCTGGTTGCCGGCAGTTATAATTATACCTTTAATATAACCGCATCTTCCGGAACATTCGACTTTTTCCGGGCGATCGACCAGAATCCTATAACTCCCAACCGGGTCGATGGACCTACAGGAGGGGCTGTGACTGTTACCGTGCCTTTGGCGATCGAGATCAAAGCTCGTCAGGCTGTCGGTAATTTGAAGTTCCCGGCTAACTGGGGAAATTATGTGTATGGTACATCTGTCAGCGACCTGCATACCAAAATACAGGTGCTCGATATGCCCGGAGTTTCATTTTATGATGCTTCGGTTTTTCTGGTTAAAGACGGTGCTTCTGTCCAATATACCGGAAGTAACCTGCTGGAGGCCGGAAAGTATGACGTGGTCGTGACATTTCCACCGACCGGTCAGTTCGCTTATGAACCGGCTTTGGCCAATTGTACAAAGCAAGAGACCGGTTCTTATATTTCTACAAAACAATTGGTTGTAAAAGAGAAACCTATCGATAATACGGTATTCCCCGTATTTGCCGAAAAGGTGGGAGGACTGGGAGAACTGGATCCGGCTTCCAATATCAATCTGAACCGGATCAAAAGACTGATCACAAACAATATCAGTTCTTCGGATGATTTTATTTCCGAAATAAAAGTGTATTCAAACAGTAATTTCACCAATGAAGTGACCTCTGGTCCGTTATCTCCTGGTGCCGTATATAGTTACCGTGTGGTGCTGTTGCCTAATTATGGTGAAGGAAGTAATGTTTCTGCCGGTGTAGGCGGAGCCAGTATTTCTCTGAACACTGCACAGTGGAGTTACGATATTGCCAATGCAATTGCCATAGGAAAGAATACGCTGCCGGTTAAATTACCGGATTTCCTATCGAGTCCGATCCGCATCGGTGATTATAACGACAACACAGCAGTGGCAACGATGCTGAAAAGACTGATCCAGGATATTAATCCGGATATGGTAGATCAGGGGCTTGTTCCTCAGATAGAAGTAACCGGAGGTACAGTTTCATCCGGCATGGGCGATAATACCCAACTCGGATATAAAGTGACGGTTCAGGGTGATTTGTCCCAGACTAATCTGAATTTTGTTACGAATGGAAATGTGTCGAGTGCCAATCTGGTGGTGAATGGAAATGTTTGTACATTTAATAATTCACTGTTGTTTGTAACGACATTGCCTACTACTCACTCTTTGGCTTATCCGGGCAACTATCAGATCAATTACGAAAAAGATATGCTTCCGAATGCGGTCATCCGTCGTATCAAGAGCGACTTGCTGGTACGCAATGCAGGTGCCCTGGGGAACGAAACATTCAGTGTGCGTCTGATCAATAATGATCTGAGCAATAAGAATGCGATCGCAGAAACAGACGATTCGTTCGGTTATAAGATCATTATCACTAAGAGTGCGACACTGCAGGAAATCGAAACTCCTGCAAATCCACGTATCAATGTTGTGAATAAAGAAACGACTATTGAAATAACTTATTCAAGAAGCATCGCTATCGTTCCTCGTCCGACTATCGATTTCACATTCGGTGAATATACCGTTCAATATGTGAAGGATATGACTCGTGAGCAGATTGCAGAAAAGGTACGCGAATATATCTATCTGGCTAATCCGTTTGTGGCCGAGTATATAGCGAATGTACAGATCACTAATACCCGTATCAGGGAAAATATGGGAACAGCAACATATCGCGTGACGTTAAGCTCCGGTCTGGATGTTCTCTTCTCAGAGGTATTTGTGAACGGGCAGCAGTATAATTCAACGACATTCGAAGGTACTGTAAATATTACTCCGCGTCCGATCGCAAAAGTGAAACTTTACAAGTATGAG
Source organism: Parabacteroides sp. AF14-59 (assembly GCF_003479515.1). Lineage (NCBI taxonomy): Bacteria > Pseudomonadati > Bacteroidota > Bacteroidia > Bacteroidales > Tannerellaceae > Parabacteroides > Parabacteroides sp. AF14-59. The sequence goes on from NZ_QUHH01000018.1 coordinate 78,411, forward strand.
TTCAAGAAAGAAGGTGCTTCCAATGATATGATCGAGAAAGCGATCCTGGCTGACCTGCTTTTGAAGAATCCGGATATGAAGGGAGCTTATATCTCCAGTCTGACGTTAGTTCCGACAATGAGTAGAGACGTTTATTCTTATACGGTTGTATTCAGTCCGAATGATAATATACAGAAGATAGAGTTTACAAATGAAGATGGCGGTATTGTTATCCCGATAGAACTCTTTGGTTATACAACAGCTACTTATGCCCGTTCGGTACGGTTAACGGACAACGGTCAGTCGCTGGCGGAATATCCGTTGCCGGTCAATGTGCAACTGCCATTGTGGGAACGTCCGTTCGGAGAGACTGCCGATGAATATGCGGAAGCTTTATTGAATGATTTCAGACTGACTCCGGGTGCGGAACGTGTTACTGTTCCTAACCTGAATAACTGGGGTGTGAAGGCTTACCTGATCAACAACGAAACTTCTACAGGAAATCTTCCGGTACGCATTGCCGGTGAAAGCTATCCGCAGGTTTCCGACCTGTATGGTTATGAAGTGGTTGCTGGTGCCAATACGCAATTCTCAGAGTATTATACATTAAATTATACGGCTCCGTCCAGTATCCATCTGACAGTGAACGGTAATGACGCGATCGCGAAACTGGCTCTCCGTATCGTGAAGGCCAAACGTACACTCACTTTACCGCAGGTCGACGTGACTTACAAGGATATCAACACGAAAGTCGCTCTACTGGATTCTGTGAAGAAAGCAGTTCTGGAAGATCCCGCCAATCAGGAATTCTTCGAACTGGTGGCTAAGACCGGTGTTAAGCCGTTGAAGAGCTTCACTGTAGCAATCAATAATATGCTAGAAGAAGGTACGGTTCCGGTCAATACATATACTTATTCGGTTATATTCGTTCAGAAAGTGACGGATAATATTGAAATAAGTGAAACAGGAGCTAAGACTCTGGTCGTGAACAAAGCTCCGGTAGAGTTCGTATTCCCGACCGATATTTTCTACCGTTACGGAAAGCGTAAGGTGGCCATCGAAGCCGATATCCTTAGCCAGTTCCTGGCTGCAAACGAAGGTCTGTTGAGCAGCTATGGTTGTTTCGAAAATCCGGCAGATTTGTTCCAGGTTATGCTGACTACCGCTGATTGTACGGCTGAAGCAACCGAAACAATGCCTAAAAACGGTGACTACGGCTATATGGTGAAGGTTCTTGATCCGGCCTTGTTGCCGAACTTCCTGCTTGTCGATCAGTTTGGTAGTGATTTCCACAATGTACAGAACTCTGTACAGATCGGCCAGCGTAAACTGACGATCACTTTGCCTACTTATCTGGCTGCAACAGCCGAAGAAGGAAGTGCTGCGAAAGCTGCATTTACTTTCGGTAAAGCGACAAAAGCACAGATCGTTCAGCAGATTTACGATGATATCGTTGCTTTGAACGGTAGCAAGATCAAGAGCGATTATACATTGGTTGTTGATTTGATTACAACAAAGGCACAGCTGGATAAACAGAATCCTGTGATCGGTGATTATAGTTATACGATTGACCTTACATCCGCAGATTATACATTCGTTTATGAAATAGAAGGTGCAGAAGTGGATGAAACGGATGAGGTAACTGTAGTTAACGCAGTGAAAGTGATTGCTCCGGGTGTCGTAATAACATTCAACGAAGAACAATTAAAAGGTGTTTGGAGTATTGTCAATGCGGCTCCTGTATATGAGCTGGCAGATTTGGCATTGGTGGCTGATGATTATGGATTCGGTTTTGTTTCTTTGAAAGAAGATCCGGAAAATCCGACGGCTGCGATGACTAAGGAACGCTGGAATGCTTTGTTCAAAAACAACAAACTGCATTGGGCGTTGTATCGTAACAATAAACTTCAGTTCCATGGTAATACCTTAAACAGTGTATTGGTCGATTCTATCAGGAATAATGTAACACAGGGTACTTACAAGCTTCGTATCATAGATGCTTCTACCTTGAAGGCGGCTATCGGAAACTTCGAGATCCAGTTGGATACAGATCTGGCGACTTTGAAAGTGACTCCGGCTACCGTAGAGATAAAAGCAGGTAAAGAGGTTTATACGAAAGTATATGGTACGGAAGTAACAAAAGATACCGACCTGAGTACTAAGTTAACATTCGTGGCAGAACCGAAGTTGAATAAAGCGAAATTGTTAGCCGAAAAGAATGTGATCGATTTGTTCGAAACAATCCTGCCGGTCGACGAAAATGTCTATAAAGCAGAAGCGGCGGTAGGTGATTATCAGATCCGTGCAGTAGATGCGATGGTGAAAGATATGTTGACCCCGGTTGTCGGTGTTAAGTTCGCCGCAAGTGAAACAGAAGCCAAAGTAACGGTGACTCCGGCTCCGTTGGCAGCTGAAGATTTGATTTTAACCATCTCGGTAACCCGTGAATATGGTGAAGATGCAACCGATGCAGACGTATATGCTGATGTGGCAGGCGACCTGTCCGATACATTCCGTGCAGAGATACTAGAGTTGTTGAACGGTGAAAAGGTAAACCGTACGAGCTGGCTGGATTTGTCCGGTGTTAATAAGAAGACAGACGTAGGAACATACGAACTGCGCTTTACTTCTTCGGCTGTTGCTCAGATCGCAGCGTTGCTTCCGAACTTCAATATATCGGGTGCTACTCTTGTGAATGCTGGACTGACAGTGACGAAAGCACCGTTGATCGTTCGCGCATGCAGTTACAACCGTGCATACGGTGCAGGTAATCCTGAACTTGAAATCGAATATATCGGTTTGAAGAATAACGAATATGAAAACCTGGCTGATGTATTCTCGGTAATGCCGAAAGTGGCAACAGATGCTAAATCTGATTCACGTGGTTCTTATGATATCTACTTCACGGTAGAAGGAGAAGCCCGTAACTATGCAGTGACTCACGAAAACGGTGTATTGTCGATCGATAAGATCCGTCGTACGATCATCTGGCCGGAAGATCAGCGCAATCTGGTGATCCCGGTAGGTGAAACAGTAGAGTTGTCTGCTTATCTGAAATCGGAAGCTGACGGTAAACCGTCTATCTACGATATCCGTTATGAGTTGTCAGGCAACGATCGCGAACGCGTGATCCTGTCTGAAGTATCGAGAGGTGTTTATGCTGTAACCGGAAATGTACGTACGGAAGGTGACAACTTTGTAACCATTACCGTATTTGCCGACGGCGACGATACATATGAAGAGTCGATCCCTGTAACGGGTACTATCAAAGTGGTTGCTCCGGAAGGAGATGCCGCTAAGGTGAATGTGATCGTTTCTAACGTAACCAGCATTTACGACGGTTCTCCGAGAGCTGTTAGCGTGAAGGTGACAGATGTGGAAACCGGCGAAGCTGTGAAAGATTTCAGTATCTATTACGAAGGTGACCAGTTGGGATCGGTTCCGACCTATTATCCTTCTACACAGGATGCTCCGGTGGATGCAGGTGTATATACCGTAACGGTAAAAGCTACGCTTGGTTCGGTTACTTATTCTTACACAGCTAAGAACAAGATGGTGATCGCTCCGAAGCCGGTTGTTGTAACAGCCCGTAACTTCGATATAAAGTATGGTGATGCAATGCCTGCTTATGCAAATGCTTACGATTATAACAAGAATGACTTCCTGAATGGTGAAGACTTCAAGGTCGGCCAGGCTCCGGTGGTTCGCCTCGTAGCATACAGCGGTAAGGCTGGTTCGTATAAGCTGACTCCGTATTCTGCACAGGACTTCGGTGGCAACTATGTGATCACGTATGTATCCGGTCTGTTGAATGTAAGCAAAGCTGCCGTGACTATCCAGGCCGATAATAAAGAGTCTGTTTACGGTAAAGAACTGGAAGAACTGACTTATACTGCTACAGGTTTCGTGAAAGGTGAAACGTTGAAAGACCTCGGTTTTGCTCCGCGTATCAGTTCTACTATAACAAGAACATCTGATGCGGGAACTTATCCGATCACATTCTCTGATAATTATACATCCGATAACTACGAAGTTTCTTATATAGACGGCAAGTACAATCTGCTGGCTGCTTCGCAGAAAATCAGTTGGAGCCCTGAAAGCGTAATAGACGTAGAAGGCGGCGACGTGATCCTTACAGCGACTGCTTCAAGTAAACTTCCGGTTACATTCAATTCGTCTAACGACGCTGTTGCTTATGTGAACCAGATTGGAGACGCATGGATCCTGACTCCGGTTACTTCCGGTACGGTAACGGTTACAGCTATGCAGCATGGTAACAAGAACTATAACGCTGCTGAACCTGTGGTAGTAACCTTCTTGGTAGACGATGAATATCTGTCTGTCGATAATGAAAAGATCACAGTAACTGATCATATCGAAGTTTATCCGAGACTGTTTACTCACTCTGTGACAGTTGCTGCTCCGTCTGAGATCAAACAAGTAGAATTACTATTGATGAACGGAACGGTGCAGAAAGTTATTCGCAAACCGGGATCTGTTATTGATCTGTCATCATTTGGATCAGGTATTTATCTGCTCAATGTGACATTGGAAGACGGAACATTCAAATCTGTGAAGATCATTAAGAAGTAACCTGTAAAACTAATTTAGTATGAAGAAATATATTAAATCAATATTAACATCGAGGAAGCAGCTTATGCTGCTTCCCCTGATGCTCGTTTCAGGCGGTATCATGCAGGCACAGACAGCTGTTCCTGATACTATATATGTGAGTTTCAATGCCAATACACCGTTAGCGATGACCTATGGTCAGGAACTGGGAACGGTGGCAGGAGGTATTAGCGGAACCAGTTTCAACTACTTCTATGTGAATGGAGATGGAAGTGTACATGGTAATATCGGAGAAGGAGTTACGTTTAAAGCTCCGACGCAGGCTCTTGATGTCCTGAAGTTTTCAGCAACGCCGACAGTTAGCGGCGGGGAAACGCTGGGTTTTGTTGCGAATAATCTGACCGGTTATTTTCAATATGCAAATTCAAGCAATGTCGTGTTCTTCGTCAGTAACCGGGAAGGTGCATTTACAAGTATGCCTCTTACGGTGAATCCCGCTGAGTTGAATATTGCGGCTAAGGATACCAGCCGTTTCTATGGAGATGAGAATCCGGTAACGCCCTGGTCCACCAAAGACTTTGTGTTCGACGGATTTGTAAATGGAGATACGGAAGCCATTTTCACCAATTCACAGGTGAATGTGTTGCCGACTGTCTCTTATTCTGCTGCCGATAAAAGTTCGGCTCCCGGAACTTATGTGATCGAACTGACCGGTGGTCAGGCGGCCAACTATTCACTGAATTTGCTGGTTTGGTCTGATACCTGGCAGGAAGGCAGAGGTTTGCTGACTGTTAACAAAGCTCCTCTTACACTGGCTGTGCCCGACAGTGTCCGTTTATACGATGACGCTAATATCGGAACTATTCCGGCTGGCGAACTTGTTATAACGGCTGGCGAGTTGAAGAATGAGCAGACTCTGGAAGGCTTGTTTGAAGGGGATAATCTGGCTGTCGTTCATACGGCTGTTTCAGCTGCGGTAAATAAACCTAAAAGCGATGTTGGTACATACAGCTATGAGCTGACGGAAGCTGCGACCACTCAGGTTACATGGAGATTGTCTAATTATGATATCCAGGCAATTGCTGCCGGAAAGTATGAAGTGAGGAAAGATACGATCACCATTACGGTCTTTGATGCGTATCAGGCAGTAACTATAGATGCTAAATCTGTCAATGTCATGCAGAAAATCTATGGTGAAGCGAATCCGGACGGATACTTCTGGCTGAAAAAGAGAGCGGAGAAACCTGCTGTGACAGCTCCTTCCTATGCTTTCTCTAAAGCTGCTGAGGCGGTGAATTATATTTCTGCAACGGCTGAAGGCGATAAAGGTTTCAAGGTTGCTCCACTTGCCGGATATTACGATTACGAAGGTAAGAAAGCGACTGAAAAGACAGAGGTGAATCTGAAACGTGAAAAGCCGAATCAGAAAGAGGACAGCCTGTATGTTGCCAAAGTGGATAATATCGACAAGGTTTCTTCTCTGAACTATGCGTTCAAGACTGTCGACGGTTCATTCCTGATCAACCAGCGTCAACTGGCTATCTGGAAAGTGATCGTAGACCGCGTATACGGTGAAGCCGATAAGGACACGACCTGGACATTCGAACCGAACGATGCCGACAAGAAACGTGGTCTGGCTATCTTTGATGCCAAATATCAGACAACAAGTACTCCTGACGATATTATCGACTTTATGCCGAAAGTAGTCGTTAAGCCGGTTGCCGCCGATAACACCCTGCATGCTGGTTCTTATAACGATACTTTGCAGATTAAGGTAGTTACGGAAGACAAGTCTGTTCAACCTCCGTTCGTGGCGAAAGATCGTAATTATAAGTTACTTATGAATACATTGGTTCCGGGTACTAAAACGAACGACAGCGTTCGTCTGGAAGTGGCGAAAGCACCGCTGATCATCCGTCTGGATACGATCAAGAGAGCTTATGCTTCGGCCGATCCTGCATTTAACAAAGCAGAGGTTCAGAAAGAATTCATTTCTTATGAAGGTTTCAAACTGGACGAATCGGCGAACAATCTGGATTCAACGGCGACGGTAACTGTCGGTAACCGTATCAAGAACCTGGTTATCAATAACCGTCCGGAAGGTATCCTGCCGGTAGGCACATACGAACTGACGGGTATTACCGCTATTAATGAGGAAAATCCGAATTATGAAATTACAATTGTAGGAAAAGCCCGTTATCAGGTTTATCCGGATAACAGCTATGTCATGGTTTGGACTCCGATACAGAACGAATTGATCGTAGGTGACCTTGTACGGTTGAATGCTGTAGTAAAACAGGGGGCGACTGTAATTGCCGAAGGTTCTCAGATCACTTACGAATCTTCCAATCCGGCTCTGATCCAGGTTGAAAAGGTAGAAAGTATCTGGTATCTGCGTGCAAAAGACCTGACCGGTGACGAAGGTGTTACAATCACTGCCCGTTACAATGCGGAATCCGGACAGGAGGAAGCTCTGAAATCGGAAGTTTTTAAAGTAGTACGTCTGAAGAACGAAGCTGATTACAATGTCGTTCTGGGCAATATGGTATTCGATTACGACGGTACGCCGAAAGCAGCCGATGTACAATTGACAGACCTGAAAGGTATCACGACATATAATCCGATCATTACTTACGATGGCGATCCTGATCTGCCGGTTGAAGCGGGTATCTATAACATCTCTATCTTTGTGAAACATAATGGTTCCGACCTGCTTGTCCGCAAGGAAAAGATGCAGATCAAACCGCGCGAAGTATATGTGAAGCCGAAAGATGCGTTGATCTCTTATGGTGAAGAGTTACCGGCAACATTCGAATATACTTATTCCGGATTTATCGGCAGCGACGATTTCAGGGCAGCAACTGCTCCTGTTGTAAAAGTCGCCGGTACGATTACCGGAGCCGGTAACTATACATTATATATAGAAGGCGGTGATCCGGGTACAAACTATACAGTAGTAGGAGGTACGGGAACACTTACCGTTTCGAAAGCCATGCTGACTATCAAGGCGGGCACGGTCAATATTGTTTACGGTGATGAAATTCCTGAACTGACACCTGCATACGAAGGTTTTGTCGGTAGTGATAATCCGGATGTATTGAACTTCCTGTATACTGTGAAGACGAATGTGAAACCTATCAATGCCGGTACTTACGACCTGATTATCGACTGTCTGAGTTCAGATGAAGATAATTATGCCGTTACTTTGGTGCCCGGAAAACTGACAATAGCCAAAGCGGCTGCCGGTCTTCAGTATTCTGTAGAATCGACAACTGTCATGGTGGGTGATTCTGTTCTGTTGTATGCAAGTTGCGAATCTCCGGCTAAGATCTCTTATGCTGCCGAATCGATCCAGATTGCAGGTTTACGTGAACATGCGGAAGGTGTACATGTGATCGGTAAGAGTGAAGGCATAAGTAAGGTTTACATCACTATACCGGAGTCGACCAACCATCTGGCACATCGCGATTCTGTAATCTTCAATGTGAAACTAGGTTCAGTAGGCAATGAATCTATCACTTTGCAGGGTGTCGGTCTGTATCCTACGATCGTAGAGTATAATGCGACAGTTGTATCTGAAACTCCGGTGGAAGCGATCTATGTAGTCGATGCAGCCGGTAAGCTCCAGAAACTTATTAAGAATCCGGAACAGGTGATCGACCTGAGCCAGTTGCGTAGCGGTTATTACCTGGTACGTATCGTTTTAACAAATGGCGAAGCGAAGACGGTTCGGATCATAAAGAAGTAGTTTTGTATTAGTGACATATGTCTTTTCACAGGCGAATGCAGATTCACCGGTAAAGAGATAATATAGATAAAAAGAGAAGCCTTCCGGATGAATATTCGGAGGGCTTTTATATATTTGTAGTATAAATCACTATAAAACAAAGTATTATGAGGAAAAATCTACTAAGGCTTTTATGTTGTATTTTGATTATTAACAGCTCTGCGTTTTGTTGCTATCTCAGCGCTCAATCCATTCCGAATGGTGATTTCTCCGCAGAGTGGGAGACTGGTTATAATGGAGTCGGTAAGCAGCCGGCCGGATGGAAAGCTTCGAATGTCAGTCAGATGGGGGTAAAGAAAGAATTGGTAACCCGTAGTTCTGATGGTTCTGTTCTGTTAACCAATCAGTTCGTCGGTTTGTTCGGGATGGGCTCGAATGCGCCGGCTTATATCTCTTTAGGTACTCCGTGGGTATATGCCAATATCTCGGATATCTCCAAAAGTGACGGAGGTACGACGGGAGGAATAGAATTTACCCATCGTCCGGATTCGATAGTCGGCGTGTTCAAACGTAAAGCAGTGTCGGAAGAGACTGCCTGGATTGTTCTTTATCTGTGGAAAGGAACAGTCGTATCTTCCAGTCCTGATGATAAAGAATTGATCGACAACGAGAAAGATGTGCTGGCGGAGAACGGTTCCGTTACCCTGATCGGTAAAGCCGAATATGAAATAAAGGGCGAGCTGTCCGACTGGACACGTATTTCTGTGCCGATCGATTATTATTCTGATGAGATACCCGAAAAGATGAATATAACACTTTCGGGAGCAGATTACCGTAACCGTAGTAAGATAAAAGAGAATAACACCCTGTCGGTACAGCGTGTTGATCTGGTATATAAAGATCCGGTATCGACGGAGAAAATTAGTTTGCCTGCCGGTAGTCTGTCTATTGTGGATAATATCTTGTATTTGGACGGCAATTACAATAACCTGGCAGTCTACGCAATGGATGGAAAACTGGTCTTTCACTCTCGTCATCCGGGAGAAACAGTCTCCTTGTCATCTCTTTCTATGGGTGTCTATACCTTGAGAATCGAAGGAAGAGAGGGAATGCAAACGATGAAGTTCCGGATTCGTTAAAAGATATTATTATTCGGTGTAGGGAGGATATTCTGGTTAGAATGGTGTATATTTGCCCCATATCCAACAAACACTTTAATTTATCAATTTGAAATGAAAAGACTGTGTATGGCTGTTATGGCAATGTGTTTATTGTTGTCATGCGGCGAAAAAAAAGAAGAGGCTACAATTTCCGGTTTAATGAAGTCTGATTTCGTATCGGAAGTGGAGGGAAAGCCTACCGCCTTGTATGTGTTGAAGAATAAAAATGGGGCAGAAGCTTGCGTTACTAACTACGGTGGACGACTGGTATCCGTAATGGTCCCTGATAAGAATGGCAAAATGACGGATGTCGTGCTGGGATATGACAATATCAACCGGTATGTGCAGTCGGACGGTAACTACGGAGCTTTGATCGGACGTTATGGAAACCGTATCAACCAGGCTAAATTCACGTTGGATGACACGGAATATACGTTGCCAAAGAATGACGGCATGCATTGCCTGCATGGTGGTCCTCAGGGATATCATGCCCGTATGTGGGATGCTAAACAGCTGAACGACCAGTCTTTGGAGCTGACTTATCTTTCGAAAGACGGAGAAGCCGGTTTCCCGGGGAATCTGAATATCAAAGTAACTTATACATTGACGGATGATAATGCTGTCGATATCAAATATGAAGCAACGACGGACAAGAAAACGGTTGTGAACCTGACAAACCATAGTTATTTCAATCTTTCCGGCGTTCCCGGTTCCAATGTGTTGGATCAGTTGGTTATGATCAATGCGGATAACTATACGCCGGTTGACAGCACCCTGATCCCTGTAGGTATCAGCCCTGTTGATGAAACTCCGCTGGATCTGCGTACTCCGGTCGCTATCGGCAAGCAGATCAACGACCCGTTCCAGCAGTTACAGTTCGGTCATGGTTATGACCTGAACTGGGTACTGAATACAAACGGTGACAAGAATGTACTGGCAGCTAAGGCTTATTCTCCGACTAGCGGTATCGCTCTGGAAGTATATACCAACGAACCGGGTATCCAGTTTTATACCGGAAACTTTATGGATGGAAAAGATACCGGCAAGCACGGCGTGACTTATCCGCATCGCGGAGCTTTCTGTCTGGAGACACAGCATTACCCGGATACGCCTAATCATCCGGACTTCCCGAGTGTCGTTCTTAACCCGGGAGAAAAGTATACCAGCGAATGTATTTATAAATTTACTGTAGAATGATTCCCGTTGATTAACAACCGAGATCGCTATTTTGCTATAAAAGGAAGGCTACCTATTGCAGGTGGCCTTTTTTTCTTGTTAATAATTCTTTGCAAAGAATATATATTATTGCTTTTAGCTATCTTTGTCCCATTCAACAGATGAATGGCCCTTTGAGTTTCGGCTGCTCATTTGCTGAGTGACATATAAGCGTTTAAGATATTATCTTTGGAACTGAAAATCGCCAAGTTTCTAGTCGAACGAAGATGATAGACAACTGAACGCTCACGCTTGTTATATATACTCCTGTATATACAATAGGGCGTGGGCTGTTGTCTTATTATTTGTTCGATGGGTGTTTGGCGATACCTCAGTTCCGAATAATGGATTAACAGTTCCCACGCTTCTTTATTATATAAAATGCCAAACAAGGGAAACAGGGCGGCTTGATCTACTATATGAATCCTAAAGAAAGAGAACGGATTGCTGTTTGCCGGGTTTTACTGGATATTGCAGAGGGAATGGATGGCTACACACCCGTATCTGATTGTCCGCATTTTCAACAGTTACAGAATAAGATCCTTTTGACGGAGCAGGATTTTGAGAAGGCACGGGAAACATCTGTTCTGGAAAGCCTGGTTATTCTGAAAGGGGCACATTACAACGTCAAGATGATGCTGGCATTGACCGTGTGCGATCTGTATTCCGAATATATGGTTACTCCGCTTAACTGTCGTCTGGCTTTCGAAACATTGATGAGTGCTATAGACTGGCCCATCTCCTTTTCCGAAGTGTTGGCGAAAAGCAAAACGGAATAACGATACCTTTAGAACAGGTTATAGTTTGTTCTGAGTACTTTAAATTCTGTACGGCGGTTTATCTGGTCAGCCATTTCCTGTTGTTCGGGAGTCAGTGTCAGGATAAACTCTTCCGTCAGTATATCCCCCTCCTTCAGGAAGTCGAAGCTTTTGGCCATTTTCTTATTGATCACCTTCGGAACGCTTTCACCGTATCCTTTGGCTTCCAGACGTTCTTTGTCGATGCCTCCGGCAATCAGATAATCCACTACCGACTGGGCACGGCGTTGTGCCAGGCGTTCGTTATACTGGTCGCTGCCTTTACGGTCGGTATGTGCTCCCAGCTCGATCGTTACATTCGGGTTATCGTTCAGCATCTTGATCATTTCGTCCAGTGCCTTTTGCGATTCGGGGCGCAGGGTTGCTTTATCGAAATCGTAGAAGATATTTTCGATAACGACCGGTTTGCTGATCGGGGAAAGATAGAAGTCTACGATATAAGTCTCGTTCTTCTCTTCCGGTCCGGTTCTCAGTTCGAAATTCTGGTTGAGGTAACCGCGGGCACTAGCCATCATGACGTAACGGATATCGCGTTCCAGTTCCACCCGGTAAGTGCCGTCTTTCTTCGCCAGTACCTTTTCGTTCAGACCGTCTTTACCGACAATACGGACCGTTGCATCCTCGATCGGATTTTCATCCACGTCGAAGACAATACCTTCGATAAATATGGTTATAATAGGAAGTTCGAACGAATATAGGTGATCATAACCGCGTGCATCGTTACGGTTGGAACTGAAAAATCCTTTTTCCTTGTTCCCCTCGAAGGTAATACCGAAATCGTCTCCCATTGAGTTGATCGGTGCTTTCAGGTTCTCGACATGCCATTTGCCGGTGCTGTCCTGAGTCGCTTTGAAAAGGTCGAGGCCGCCCATCCCCGGATGTCCGTTGGAAGCAAAGTAGAGCGTGACGGAGTCGCGTACGTATGGGAACATCTCGTCGCCGGGAGTATTGATCTCTGGTCCCAGGTTTTCCATCGGACCGAAGTCATTGCCTACAAGACGGGAACGGAAAATATCTTTTCCTCCGAAACCTCCCACAGCATCGGATACATAATAAAGGTATTTCCCGTCAGGAGAAATGGCCGGATGACCTAAAGCTGTCACTGAGTCTTTCACAATACTGGCACGTGTCCCTTTACCCCATTTGGCGCTGCTGCGGGTAGATACGTAAATTTCAGAAGTACGCGGTCCTTCCGGGTCTTGTGCGCAATAGGTGTAATACATCGTGTTTCCGTCTTTTGAGAAAGAAGGAGTTCCTTCGTCAAATTCGGTATTCACTTCATCTTCCAGTTCGACAGGAGCAAGCCAGTTGCCTTGTTCATCTTGCTTGACCAGGAAAAAGTCGTTGTTCCTGATGCCGGTGATAGCACTGACCGTCTCATCCTTGTCTTTGTTTGCCCCTTTAGGTGTACGGGAAGAGGTGAAATAAAGCTGGTCGTATTTGTCGCCGTATAACATCGGGCTGAAGTCGCCGCGGCGGGAATTGAATTTCTCCATCCGCTTAACGATATAACGGCTCGGATTCTGTTTCCATTGCGGAGCCAATTCGCTCCCTTTGATACCATTGAGGGCCAGTTCGCTTTCCGGGTTCCGTTGCAGGAAATCATTGTAGTAACGTATGGCTTCTGTATATCTGCCGGTTTTCTGGTACATCTGTCCCAGGCGCAGGCTCACGATGCTGTCGGGATATTCGTAACGCAATGCGTTCATATAAGCGCTGGTCGCTCTCGGTGTATTATTAATGAGACGGTTACATTCCGCCATCCGGTAAGCGATATACCCGCGTAAGTCTCTTTTCTGAGGAGATGTTTTCGTATAAACCTTCCGATAGATAGCTGCTGCCTCAAAGTATTCGCCGATCCGCTGCTTCTCTTCCGCATCGCTCAGCTTGGCTGATTTGCAGGAAAACAACAGTAAAGCGGTTAAAAACAGTAATATATAGGGAGTAATCTTCTTATTCATCACCGGATAATCTTTATACTATGTAATAACGAATGGATTGAAAGGATATTGCCTGAACCGTATATTCATTATTATAATAATAGCGAGCTATCCCCGTAACTCAAGAATCGGAAATCATGTTCCAACGCATAGTTATATATATTCATCCAATCCCCTTTCACGAAAGCTGAGATAAGCAGGAGCAAGGTGCTTTTGGGTTGGTGGAAGTTGGTCACGATGCCTTTTACAATCTTGAACTCATAGCCGGGGGCAATGATGATCTGGGTAGCCGTAATCAGGGTGTTCAATTGATGTTTATCCAGATAGTCGAGTATGTTCTGCAGGGCTTCTGCGGTTGTCAGCCGGTTGTTACTTTCCTCGTACGGCATCCATTGTTTGACGACCAACTCTTCGGAAGTCGCTTCCGGATTGGCGGCAAGTGTCGTACCGATATAATAAAGGCTTTCGAGCGTGCGGACGGAAGTTGTCCCTACGGCGATAATATGTCCCAGGTTCTGCATGACCCGTTCGATCGTGCTGCGGCGTACGGATATATATTCGGTATGCATTTCGTGCCCTTCGATCGTTTCGCTTTTGACCGGTTTGAATGTTCCGGCTCCGACATGCAGTGTCAACTCTTCACGGCCGAAACCTTTGGCATCCAGATCTGCCAGCACTTCCGGGGTAAAATGAAGCCCTGCCGTCGGTGCGGCAACCGAACCCTTGATTTTTGAATAAACAGTCTGATACGTCTTCAGGTCGCTCTCTTCTGTTTTCCGGTGCAGATAAGGAGGTATGGGAAGTTCGCCCGCAGCATCCAGTACTTCAGCAAAGCTGAAACCTCCGCTCCAGCTGAACCTGATCTGGTGTGTCTCTCCGTTGCTTTGTACTTTCTCGGCAGACAGTCTGACAGTCTGACCTGCAACGGTTATCTCGCGTGAAAGAACAGGCTCTTTCCATTTCTTCGCATTCCCGATCAGGCAAATCCAGTTACATGCTTCTGTTTCCTGAAAGATAAGTTCATAATCATGTGGCACAGCAGGATCAAGACAAAATACTTCGATCTGTGCTCCTGTCGCACGCTGGAATAATAACCGTGCCTGGATGACGCGGGTATTGTTGAATACCATCAGTGAACCTTCCGGCAGATAATCGGTAATATGCTTGAAAACGCTTTCGCCCACTTTTCCGTCCCGGTAAAGTAATAATTTGGATTCATCCCGTTTGGGCAGGGGAAACTTTGCTATTCGTTCATCAGGTAACGAATAGTTATAATCTTCGATACTTATCTGTTGAGTTTTTGTAACCATTGCTATCTCTGTTTTCGGATACGTTCTTATCGAACCGGCTGCAAAAGTACTACAAATGTGTGGGAAATGTATTACTTTTGTGTTCATAACACTAATAATAAAACGATGAATACTGTAAAAGTCGGAGATAAAGTCCGTTTCCTGAATACCACAGGAGGCGGAATCGTACGTAGTTTTAAAGGGAAGGATCAGGTACTGGTAGAGGATGAAGACGGTTTTGAAGTCCCCGCACTGATCCGCGAATGCGTAGTGGTAGGTGGAGAAAATGAAATGCAGGTACATAGCTCGAACCGTCCGAAAGCACAACCGCAGGTCCAGGTTCAACAATCTGCCCCCAAACCGCAACCGAAGCCTGAAGAAGTGAAGATCGAGGAAACTGCCGAAGGAGAGCGGATGAATATCTATCTGGCTTATCTTCCCCTCGAACCGACCAAGGTGATGCAGCAGAGCGGTTATGAAACTTACTTCATCAATGACAGTAACTACTATCTGTTCTTTAATTATATGAACCGCCATAACAATAGCTGGATCAGCCGCTATAATGGCCTGATAGAACCGAATACGAAAATCTTCCTGGAAGAGTTTGGCAAAGAAGATCTGAATGACCTTGAACGTATCTGCGTGCAGTTGATCGCTTTCAAGAAAGATAAGCCTTATTCCCTGAAGAATTCCATCTCTGTAGAGCTGCATCTTGATACGGTGAAGTTCTACAAGCAGCATTGTTTTATGGAAAATGACTTCTTCGAAGAAGATGCAATGGTTTATCCAATTGTCCGTAACGATGTTCCGGAGAGGGAACTGCTTGTTTCCGCTGCAGATTTAAAGGAAGCAATGTATCAGAAAGTGCAGGAAGAACGTCATGCGCCGCAGCCTATCGTAAAGAAGAAGTCTAACACTGCTGTGCTGGAAGTCGATCTGCATATAACTGAACTGCTGGATAATACAAATGGCCTGAGCAATGCGGATATGCTGACTTATCAGTTGGATAAGTTCCACGAAGTATTGGGCAAGTATGCCAATCATAAAGGACAGAAGATTGTCTTCATCCACGGAAAAGGTGACGGCGTGCTTCGTAAGGCGATAGAAAAAGAACTGAAAACAAGATACAAACAGTATTATTATCAGGATGCTTCTTTCCGTGAGTATGGCTTTGGTGCTACTATGGTTACTATCAAGTAAGATCAGCTCCTGATATATAACGGATAAGTGCCGGATAAGTCATGTTACCCTTGCGGAAAGTTGTTGCCGACGCCCTCGACAGCTTTGCCGACGTCGTCGACAATTTTGCTGACGCTGTCGACAATATTGCCGACAGTGTCGGCAACAGTTTCCCTGCTGAAGAAAAACTGTTTTAAAAGGAGAGAGTCAAGAGAAAGTACGGAGTATTTTTAAGGAGGCTCCTTCTTCCCGAAGCAATCAGGAAAGGGAGATATGGTAAATATTCGGATTTAGAAAGATTTGAACTATTCAGCAATAAACCATCAGTCATCAATAGGGCTGGTATAGTTACAGGTCCATTTGCCGTCGGTTTTAACCGACGGATAAGTAAATGCTCTATCTCTTTGGACTTTAGTCCCATTTAAAGAGTCTCTCTATGTAAAGAGAAATGTGGCTGAAGCCAATAAAGAGAAGCAACTTGTAAACCGTCAGTTAAAACTGACGGCAAATAAACCTGTAATGGCTAAGTCACTTTGATTAAGGGATAGCTCATTA